>JBDGSZ010000054.1:0-19075 GCA_042217265.1 Haloferacaceae archaeon | reverse complement strand
GCGGTCGTCGGGTCGAAGGCGTGGTAGTAGTTGCCGACCACCACCTCGACGTGGGGGACCAGCGCGCCCATGACCGAGTGGGGACAGGTGCCGTGGCCGGCGGCGAGCGCCACCAGCTCCTCGTGGTCGAGGTGACCGCAGTCGGTGAAGTCGAACGGGACGGCCCCGGCGGGGTCGCCGTCCTCCGGCAGGTCGTCGAGGTACTGCGCGTAAAAGGGGCAGAACTCCGTGTCGCCGTGTTCGCCCGTCTCGGGGAGGTACGGCGTCGGTTCGCCGGCCGTTTCGAGGTACGTGACCCCGGCGTCGCCGGAGTCGGCGAGGCCGGTCTGCGCGCGGCGGGCCTCGCCCGCCAGCGCCCCCGCGGTCGTCGCCCCGCCCTCGCCGGTCAGGTTCCGCGTGCGTTCCCGGAGGCCGTCACAGCGCTCGTAGACGTTCCCGGGGTCGACGCCGCCGGCGCGCTCGCGGCTGTAGGGGCAGACGTCGGCCTTGCCCACCAGCGTCAGCCCGGAGAACGGCCGCCAGCCGTCGGGGAGGGCGTCGTTGATCCGCCGGAGGTCGGCCTCGAACTGCCGGAGCTGCTGGCGGACGCTCGTGAGGACGACCACCCGCTCGTAGCGGGCGTCGTGGTCGCGGACGAGCGTCAGCCCGGCGGTCAGCGCGAGCATCGTCTTGCCCGTCCCGCAGGCGCCCTCCACGACGGCGAAGCCACCCTCGCGGGCGGCGTCCAGCACCGCCTCGATGCCGTCCGCCTGCTCCGCGTACGGCTCCGCGTGACCGAACACCGTCCGCCAGTCGGGGGCCTCCGACACGGCCGGGACTGGGCGAGCGCCTGGATTAAAACGCTCGGGTCGACGCCAGCCGCGCGTGCGGAGGGCGCGGCGGGGGCCGTTCACAGGTGCGGCCTCGCAACCACGCGTGACACCGACGGGGCGTCACGCCACGCCCTCGGCCGCCGGCCCGGGGAAGCGGCCGTCGACGTACAGCGCCCCGAGCGCGAGCACCGAGAGCGCGAGCAGGCCGGCGGCCCCCGCGAAGATCGTCCCGAAGGCGTAGCCGGCGTCGACGAGGAAGCCGACGGCGCCCGACCCGCCCGCCTCCAGGGAGAGCGCGACGCCGCTGAAGACGGCGTAGGTGCTCGCCCTGTCGCCGGCGGGCAGGGCGGCGAGCACGTACGCGTCCAGCGCGGGGAACAGGCCGTGGACGACGTAGCCGAGGGCGACGGAGACGACGAGCACGGCGGCCGTCCCCCCGACGGCGGTGAGCGCGAACAGGCAGACGACGAACGCGGCGAGCAGGCCGAGCAGGTACGGGACGTGGGGGAGCCGGTCGGCGAGGCGGCCGCTGACGGCGAACGCAGGGATGCCGGCGGCGAACGTCGCCGTGAGCGCGAGGTTCGCGGTGCCGAGCGACAGGCCCTTCTCGGCGGTCAGGTAGGAGACGTAGAAGTTGAACACGCCCTGCCAGACGAACCCCGCGCCGGCGATGAGCGCGACGGCGGCGGCCACCACCCGCCAGTGGGAGAGCGCGGCGCGGAAGTCACGGTCGGCCGGGGGATCGGGGATCGCCGTCCGCCGCGCGACGAGCGCGAGCGTCGCGGTGACGCCCACCGCCGCGACGGCGAGGAGCCAGAAGGTCGCGCGCCAGTCGGCGACCGCGAGCGTCCCGACGACGACGCCCGGGGCGACGACGGCCGCGACCTGCGCGGCGGTGCCGTGGATGCCGACCGCCCGCCCGACGCCCTCGGGGTAGAGTTCCCCGACGAGCGGCACGGCGGAGACGAAGTACGCGCCCGACGACGCCCCGACGACGACGGCGGCGACCCGGAGGGCGGCGAGCGAGGGCGCCAGCGCGGCGAGGACGGACCCGGCCGCCAGCAGGCCGCCGGTCCCGAGCACGACGCGGTGGCGCGGGACGCGGGTCAGGACGTAGCCCGTCGGGACCCGGACGAGCGCGGTTCCGAACCAGGCGAGCGAGACCACGGCACCGACGGCGGCCGGGCTGGCGTCGAACGCCGCCCGGAGCGGTTCGACCAGCGGCGCGAACGCCACCCGGCCGAAGTTGACGAGGAGAACCAACCCACACAGGGTGCCGAAGAGCCGTCTGGTCACGGGTTCCCGTGGGCGACCGCGCGGGTCGAAGCTTTCGGAATCGACCGCCCGCACTTATGCCCGGCGCGGCGATAGGGGGGCATATGATCACGCCCGCACGGATGGCGGCGGTCGACGCCAACGCGGCGGCGCTCGGCGTGCCGCGCAAGCAGTTGATGGAGTCGAGCGGCGCGGCGGTCGCCCGCGCGGTGCGCGACGTCGCCGCCGCCGACGCGACGGTCGCGATGGTCTGTGGCCGGGGCAACAACGGCGGCGACGCGATGGTGGCCGCGCGGTTCCTCGACGACCTCGACCCGACCGTTCACCTGCTCGGCCGCCCGGGGACGCTCCGGACCGACATTACCCGGGAGAACTGGGACGCGCTCCGGGCGGCCGAACTCGACGCGCGGATCGTCCGGGACTCCCGGGACCTCGACCTCGGCGACCCGGACGTGGCCGTGGACGCGATGCTCGGGACGGGGGCGACGGGCGCGCCCCGCGAACCCGAGGCGAGCGCCGTCCGCGCGGTCAACGGCGCCGACGCGGCGGTCGTCTCCGTCGACGTCCCGACCGGCGTCGACGCCGCGACGGGCGAGGCCCCGGGCGTCGCGGTCGACGCCGACCGCGTGGTGACCTTCCACGACGACAAGCCCGGCCTCGCGGACCTCGACGCTGCGGTGACCCTCGCCGACATCGGCATCCCCGACGCGGCGGAGCGGCTGGTCGGACCGGGCGACCTGCTGGGCCTCGACCGCGACCCGGACAGCCACAAGGGCGAGAACGGCGAGGTGCTGGTGGTCGGCGGCGGGCCCTACACCGGCGCGCCGGCGCTCGCCGCGCGGGCCGCCGGCCGCGCCGGGGCCGACCTCGTCCGGGTCGCCTGTCCGTCGGCCGTCGCGCGCGAGGTGCAGGGGTTCGACGCCGGCCTCGTCGTGCGACCGTTCGCGGGCGACCGGCTGACGACCGACGCGGTCACCGACCTGCTCGACCTGGCCGCCGGGAACGACGCGGTCGTCATCGGGCCGGGACTGGGCGACGACGAGGCGACGCGCGCCGCCGTCGGCGAGTTCCTCGACGGGTTCGACGGCCGCGCGGTGGTGGACGCCGACGCGCTCGGCGCGGTCCCGGAGGCGGCGACGGACGCGACGCTGGTCTGTACGCCACACGCCGGCGAACTCGCAGGGATGGGCTTCCCCGTCGAGGGCGACGACCGCCGGGCGCGCGAGGCGGCGGCGTCCCGCGCGGCCGCCGACCTCGGCGCGACGGTCCTGCTGAAGGGTCGCCACGACGTGTCCGCCGACGGGGAGCGGACCCGCGTGAACCGGACCGGGACGCCGGCGATGACCGTCGGCGGCACGGGCGACGTCCTCGCCGGGGCGACGGCCGCCCTCCTATGCGGGGCGACCGGACGCCCCCCGCTCAACGCCGCGGCGGTCGGCGCTCACGTCACGGGGCTGGCCGGCGAACTCGCCGCCGGGGACCGCCACCGGGGGTTGAGCGCGGCCGACGTGATCGAGGCGCTGCCCGCGGCGCTGGGGGGTGAGGCCGGTGACCGGATCTGACGGGGACGACGCCGACGGGACGGACGCGCTCACCCACACCGACGAGTCCGGCGACGTCCGGATGGTCGACGTGGGGGACAAGCCCGACTCCCGGCGGCGGGCGACCGCGCGCGGCGAGATCCGCCTGCGACCCGAGACGGTCGACGCCGTCGAGGCCGACGAGGTCGGGAAGGGGAACGTCCTCGCCACCGCCCGCGTCGGCGCCGTCCAGGCGGTCAAGCACACCTGGGAGACGATCCCGATGTGCCACCAGATCCCCATCACGAACGTCGAGACGGACTTCGACGTGGGCGAGGATCGGGTCACCCTCGCCGTGACCGTCGAGACGACCGGCAAGACGGGTTGCGAGATGGAGGCCCTGGAGGGGGTGACGACGGGCCTGAACGTCGTCTGGGACATGGTGAAGGCCGCCGAGAAGGACGAGGACGGGAGGTACCCGGCGACGTCCATCCGGGACGTGCGCGTCGTCGAGAAGGAGAAACGACGGGTGGGGGAGGGGGATTGAGGCCACGGGCGAGGGACCACGGGCGCCGTCCCCGTTCGCCCGAACCGGTTCGGCCACACCGATTCCGCCGTCCGGCGCGTCGCGTCGACGCATGGACGGACTCGCGACCCACGACGTGCCCGACGCGGTCGCCCCGGAGGGATGGCGTCTCGACGTGAGCGGACGCGTCGATCGACCGCTCTCGCTCGCCGCCGGGGACCTCCGGTCGATGGAGGGCGTGCGCGTCGAGGGCGACTTCTCCTGTGTCGAGGGATGGACGGCGACGGACCTGACGTGGCGGGGGGTCCGGGTCGCGGACGTCCTCGACCGCGCGCGGCCCGAGGCGGCCGCCGAGCACGCCATCGTCCGCGCGATGGACGGCGACTACGCCTGCGGATTCGCCCTCGACCGCCTCGACGGCGCGCTCCTCGCGCTCGACCTCGACGGCGAGCCCCTGCCGGTCGAACACGGTGGGCCGGCGCGTCTCGTGCCCGGTCCGACCGACAGCGACTGCTGGGAGAGCGTCAAGTGGGTGGCCGGGATCGAACTGCTGGCCGACGAACCGGACGAGGACGACACGGCCCGGGGGATCGCGCTCTCGCGGGCCGACCGGGACTGACGGAACCGGCCCCGCCGTGTCCAGCGCGCGGGACCGACTGCCTCCCCACGAGGCCGACTCCCGCGCTGCGCTCGCCCCGCTCGGCGGGTCACTTCGCTCCCCGCCTCGCTACTCGTACGGATCGTACCCGTGCTTGAACAGCGCGTCGACGATGCCGTTGCGGTGGATCTCGACGGTCCCCCCCGCGAGTTTGCGCCCCCGGACCTTCCGGTAGAGGTACTCGACCGGATGGCCCTTCATGTAGCCGTTCGCGCCGTGGATCTGGAGCGCGTCGCTGACGACGTCCTCGGCCATCTCGTTGGCGAACACCTTCGCGGCGCTGGTCCGCAGGCGCGAGGGGAGGCCGTCGCCGTCGTGGCGGTCCGCGGCGGCGGCGTTCAGGACCAGGAGGCGCGCGGCCTCGACGTTCGTGGCCATGTCGGCGAGCTTGTGGCCGACGGCCTGGTACTCGCCGATTGGCTGGCCGAACTGCTCGCGCTCCTGAGCGTAGTCGAGCGCCTTCTCGAACGCGTTGCGGGCCATCGAGACGCACATCATCGCGTTGTGACACCGCTCGACGTTGAACGTCCGCAGGAGGGTCTTGAACGCGTCCTCGCCGCGGATGAGCACCTGCTCCTCGTCGACGCGGCAGTCGTCGAAGAGGAGTTCGCCCTGCGTTCCGCCGTACATGTTGGTGTACGTCTCCGCGAGTTCCAGGCCCGGGGCGTCGGCGTCGACGACGACGGCGCCGATGCCCTCGGGGAACCGGGCGTAGACGAGGTAGGCGGCGGCCTCCGTGGGGTGTGAGACCCACATCTTGCTGCCGTTCAGGACGACGTCGCCGTCCTCCACCTCGGCGCTCGTCCGCATCTCGCTCGCGGCGCTCCCGGCCTCCGTCTCGCTGATGGCGATGGCCATCACGTACTCGCCGGCGCAGATCCCCGGCAGGTACTTCTCGCGCAGGGCGTCGCTCCCGAGGATGTCGATGGCGCGGGGCGCGCCCATGGCGGTGTGGGTGATGAGGTGGGCGGTGTCGGGACAGACGCGGCCGACCTCCTCCTGGACGAGCAGCGCCTCGACCGGCGTCATCCCGCCCCCGCCGTACGCCTCCGAGATGGCGATGCCGAGCAGGCCGGCGTCGGCGAGCACCGCGGCGTTGTCCATCGGGTACTCCCCCTCCCAGGTGAACGCGTCGTCGGCGAGTTCGTTCTCGGCGATGCGGCGGGCGGTGTCGACGAGGAGCCGCTGTTCCTCGGAGAGGCGGAAGTCCATGCCGCCGGGGTCCGGCCCGGGGGGGTTTGTACCTACCGCACCCGGACCTGTGTTCCGGGTCCGAGAGTCAATCGGCGAGCCGGTCCGCGACCTCGTGGAAGCTCTCGACCACGAGGTCCGGGTCCCGCCCCAGCTCCTCGTTGGGCAGGTCCTTGTCGGGCCGGACGAGCCACGCCGCCCGCATCCCGGCGTGTTTCGCCCCCCAGACGTCGCGCATCCCGCCACCGGAGACGTGGAGGATCCGGTCGATCGGCGTGCCCGTCCGGGCGGCGGCGTGGCGGTAGATCTCTGCGTTCGGCTTGTAGGTCTCCACCTCGTCGGCGCTGATGGCGTCCTCGACGACGCCGTGGAGGTCGGCGGCGTCGAGCAGGTGGTCGAGCATCTCCGGGTTGCCGTTCGAGAGGACGTACACGTCGTAGCCGGCGTCGACGATCCGGCCAATGCCGTCGCGCACGTCGTCGAAGACGTCGAGGCGCTCCTCGTAGACGACCCGCCGGATCCGGTCGCGGGTCTCCGCCGGTACGTCGTGGCCGTGGGCCTCCAGGGCGTACTGGAGACCCTGGCCGACGAGGTCCCAGAACGGGCGGTACTCGTCGATATCGTCGGCGATGACCGAGTAGACGAGGTACTGTGACCGCCAGAGGCTCGACACCGCCTCGGGGTCCTCGACGCCGTCGACGTGCTCCTCGATGGCGTCGGCCTGCGAGTCGACGTCGACGAGCGTCGAGTATGAGTCGACCGTGACCGTCCCGATCGCGTCAGGATCGAATCCCATGCACGCCCCTATACGGAACCGAGTCAAAGGCGTGGCGTCCCCGGAAGCGGCGGGGGATCGTCAGGCCGATCCGGCGGGCCGGAGGTCGCCCGCCCGCGCCCTGGCTCGGGAGACGGCCGCGGGCGGCGCCTCGAACTCCAGGAGGACGCCCTCGTCGTCGTACTCCTCGCGCTCGACGTGGCCGTGGTCGTAGATCCAGGAGACGAGGCTCATCGTGTCCTCGGTCATCGGGAGGTAGAGCCGCTCGTGCTCCCAGTCCGGGAGCTCGTCGGCGATCCGGTCGCGGAGCGCGTCGACGTTCTCGCCCGTCCTCGCGGAGACGGCGACCGGGGTGGGTGCGAGCGCCGAGAGGGCCTCCCGCTTGCGGGCGAGTTCGTCGTCGTCGACCCGGTCGACCTTGTTCAGGACGGTGACGATGGGCGCCTCGTTGCGCTCGTAGAGCGTATCGTGACAGGTGACGAGCTTCTCGCGCATCTCCTCGACCGGCTCGCTCGCGTCGACGACCAGGAGCACGAGGTCGGCGCGGTAGACCGAGTCGAGCGTGGACTCGAACGACTCGACGAGCCAGTGGGGCAGGTCCGAGATGAACCCGACCGTGTCGGTCAGCAGGACCTCGCGGTTGCCGGCCTCGGCCCGGCGGGTGGTGGTGCCGAGCGTGGTGAACAGGCGGTCCTCGGACGCGGCGGTCGGGTCGAGGTCCGGGTGGAGGTCGGCGTTCTCGTCGACGTCGAGGTCGGCCGCGAGGCGGCGCAGGAGCGTCGACTTGCCCGCGTTCGTGTAGCCGGCGAGCGCCACGAGGTCGAACCCCGACTCGCGGCGCTGCTCGCGACGGGTCTCCTCCTTCTCCGCCAGCCGGTCGAGCTCGCGCTCGATCTCGGCGATCTGCTTTTTGATGTCCTCCTCGCGGGACTCGTCGTACTCGCCGAGCCCCATGAACCCCGGGCGCTCGTCGCGCTTGGCGAGCGACGCCTTCGCCTCCGCGCGCGGTAGTTCGTACCGGAGCTCCGCGAGCTCGACCTGTAGCTGGGCCTTCCGGGTCTGTGCCCGCTGGCCGAAGATCTCCAGGATGAGCGTGAACCTGTCGATGACCTCGGCGCCCGCCGGGAGCTTCCGCCCGACGTTGAACGTCTGGTATGGGCCGAGGCGGTTGTCGACGACCAGGCAGTCCGCGTCGGTCCGGCCGACGCGGGCGGCGATCTCCTCGACTTTGCCCTCGCCGAACCCGTACGCGGCGTCCTCGGTGCGGGTCTGGGTCACCTCGTCGACGACCTCGTACCCCGCCGCCCGGGTCAGGTCCCGGAGCTCGGCGAGGTCGGCGGTGCCCTCGTCGACGCGCTTCGCGATGACCGCACGCCTCGGCTCACCCCCTGCCGGCCGACCCCGCGTCGACCGGCCGGCGGACGCCTCGCGGCGGTCGCGTCGGCTGGAGTGGCTGTCGGTCACTTCGGTGTCCCACCCTTGACGACGGGAGGACTTGAACCTTCCCGGCCGCAGCCACAAGCCACTTAAAGAACTGCGGCGGAGGGACGGACATGGTCGGAATCGACGTACAGCAACTGGGGCTGGAGTTCGGCGGGGGGGCGATCGTCGGCGGCATCATCGGCTTCGCCGCCAAGAAGCTGGCCAAGGTCATCGCGGTCATCGTCGGCCTGGAGCTGGCGCTGTTCAAGTTCCTCGAGTCCCGGGACATCCTGACGGTCGACTGGGGGCGGCTGACGGGCGGGCTCGTCGAAGGAGCGACGGGCGCGGTCGCGGGGACACCCCCGAACTGGGTGATGACGATCCTCTCGACGCTCTCGGTGTCGACGGGGTTCGCCGGTGGGTTCCTGCTTGGCTTCCGGCGGGGCTAACGAACGCTGATGTCGTCCTCGTCCTTGATGATCCGGGTCTCGGCCTCGCCGCTCGTGTGCTCGTTCACGAGGTCGTAGAACTCGTTTTGGAGCCCGGCCGGGAAGGTGAGGACGCCCACCCACGAGCCGTCGCTCTGCCACTCCTCGCGCTCCAGTTCGCCGAACCCGCGGATGCGGGCCTGGGCGCTCCCCGCGTACTCCGCCGGCACCCGGACGGCCGTCGTCACCTCGTCGAACCGGATGGGGATGACGGGCCGGAGCGCATCGAGGGCGCCGTCGACCTGTGACTCGACCGGCTCCATCGGGTCGACCCGGAACCCGGCCTCCTCCAGCGCCCGCTCGATGCGCTCAGGCGGGTGCGGGGCGTCGTCCATCTGCGGGTTGACCGCGTTCCGAGCGATGCGGTCGATCAGCGCCCGGCGCTTCTGCTCCTGCATCTCGCGGCGCTGCTCGGCGGTGATCTGTATCTCGCCGCGCTTTACCACCTCCGGGATGATTTCCATCGGGTCGGTCGTCCCGAACACCTCCTCGAGGTCGTTCTCCGCCGGCCGGTCGCCGCGGGACGCGTCCTCAAAGACGTCGTCGGCGGCGATGACCTCCTCCAGGTCACCCTCGAACTCGCCGCGCCTGATCGCGAGGGCCGCGTCCGGGTCGATGAGTACCTCGAACCGGGCCCCGTGGGATTCCAGGCGGGCGGTGACCGCGTCGTCGAGCGAAATCATACGCGCCCCTTCCGGGGCCGGCATAAAAGTCCCATCGCCGGCGTGGCGTCGCGGACGATCAGCCAGGCCGGGCGGCTCTCGCGGCATAATCGGCGATTAACTAAGCCGGATGCCGCGAAGGCTCGAACCGAGATGGCGAGCCTCCGCGGAGCGTCCTACCACGTCGTGTGTCACGATTGCGAACACGAGCGGCTGATTCCGGACCGGGACGCGGCCCGCTCGCTGGCCGACGACCACGCCGAGCACACCGGCCACCGGGTCGAGTTCGCTCGCGTCGGGTGACCGGCATCGCGGACCGTCCCGCGGTGACGTGTCCGTCAGTCACTCGACCGCGTACGAGAGGACCACGCCGTCGTCCAGCCGCTCCACGTCCGCGAGCCGGAGATCGACGAACGCCCCCTCCGCGAATCCCTCGCCGTCGACGACGGTAGGGGCGTCCCGGCCGCCGATGACCGTCGAGCCGACGTAGAGGGAGAACTCGTCGACGAGGGCGGCGTCGAACAGGGAGAAGATCACCTCGCCGCCCCCCTCGACGAGCAGCCGCTCGACCCCCTCCTCGGCCAGCGCGTCGAGGCCGGCCGCGAGGTCCGTCCGCTCGGCGCCCGCCTCGACGACGGTCGCGCCGGCGGACCCGAGCCGTTCGACCCGCTCGGCGGGGGCGGCCTCGGCCACGAGCAGGTACGTCGTCGCCGCGTCGTCGAGGATCCGCGCGTCCGGCGGCGTCCGGGCGGTCGAGTCGGCCACGACGCGGGCCGGGTGGCCCGGGCGCCCGTTCCGGAGCCGTTCGACCCGCCGGTCCTCCTCCGAGAGCGTCAGGTGCGGGTCGTCGGCGAGGACGGTCCCCACGCCGACCATGACGGCGTCGGCGGCGGCCCGGAGCCGATCCACGCGGTCGAAGTCCTCGGGGCCGCTGATGGGCACCTGGATGCGGTCACGGGTCGAGAGCTTCCCGTCGGCGCTGACCGCGGCGTTGACGACCACGCGCATGCTGTGGGCTCGGCGCGAGCGGTGAAAAACGGGACGGTCGAGCGCGGCCGATCCCACCTCCGGTCCGTCACACCAGGGCGTAACCCTCCCGGAACCGCGAGGCTGGCGCCGACCCGTCTCGGCAGTCCCGGCCCGCAGATCCGCGACCTGCGGGGTGGAACGGTTTTTGTGGTGGGGCGGACAAACGGTCGCGTGATGGACGTCGAAGACAAAGCCGAGGAACTCGCCTCCGACCTCGGCGTCGACAAAGAGGAGGTCAAGCAGGACCTGGAGAACCTGCTCCAGTACAGCGTGCCGATGGACGAAGCCGTCGGGAGCGTGCGGCGCAAGCACGGCACCGGCGGCGGGGAGGACGACGCCACCCCGTCGGCCGTCGACGTGGCCGACGTCACGCCCGAGAGCGGCCCGGTGACCGTCACCGTTCGGGTGCTGACCGTCGGGCGCCGAACCATCCAGTTCGACGGGGAGCGCCAGACCATCCGCGAGGGGGAGATGGCGGACGCGACCGGGCGCGTCCCCTACACCGCGTGGGAGGACTTCGGGTTCGAGCCCGGCGACTCCGTGACCGTCGGGAACGCGAACGTCCGCGAGTGGGAGGGCGAACCGGAGCTGAACGTCGGCGCGAGCGCGACCGTCGCCGTCGAGTCCGATCCGGTCGAGACGCCGTACGAGGTCGGCGGCGACCGCGACCTGCGCGACCTGCAGCCAGGGGACCGCGGCCGGAACGTCGAGGTGCGGGTGCTCGAGGCCGAGGACCGCGTCATCGACGGCCGGGACGGCGAGACGACCATCCGCGAGGGCGTCCTCGGCGACGAGACGGCCCGCCTCCCCTTCACCGACTGGGAGCGCCGCGACGCGATGGCCGAGGGCGCGACCCTCCGGCTGGAAGACGTCTACGTCCGCGAGTTCCGTGGCGTCCCGCAGGTGAACCTCACGGAGTTCACGACCGCCGCCCCGCTCGACCGGCGCGTCGAGGTCCCCGAGTCGGCCCCGCGGATGCGGGTCCGCGAGGCCGTCGAGTCCGGCGGCATGTTCGACGTGGAGGTCGTCGGCAACGTCATCGCGGTGCGTGACGGCTCCGGGCTCATCGAGCGGTGTCCCGACTGCGGCCGCGTCGTCCAGAACGACCAGTGCCGCTCGCACGGCGAGGTCGACCCCGAGGACGACCTGCGCGTGAAGGCCATCCTGGACGACGGCACCGACACCGTGACCGCGGTGCTGGGGACCGACCTCACCGCCGAGGTCTACGGCGGCGGCCTCGACGACGCCCGCGAGGCCGCCCGCGACGCCATGGACCGCGAGGCCGTCGCAGACGAGATCCGCGACCGGATCGTCGGCCGGGAGTATCGCGTCCGGGGGAACCTGTCGGTCGACGACTTCGGCGCCAACCTCGAGGCGACCGAGTTCGCCGAGACCGCCGAGGACCCGGCCGAGCGGGCGGCCGCGGTCCTCGACCGCCTGGCCGCGACCGACGGGGGCGAACGATGAGCGCCGCCGACGGCAACGGCGACGACGGCGACGACGGCGACGGCGGCGGACCCGGCCGGCGCGAGGTCGCCCACCGCGCGTTCGCGGCGGAGTTCGACGACGCCACCGTCTCCTACCGCGAGAGCGACGAGGAACGGGCGCCGAACTACGTGGTCACGCCGACCGGGCTCCGGGTCAACCGGCTGTTCGCCGTCGGCGTCCTGACCGAGGTGGAGCCGGTCAACGACGAGGTGGTGCGGGCGCGGGTGGCCGACCCGACGGGCGCGTTCGTCAGCTACGCCGGCCAGTACCAGCCCGACCCCCTCGCCTTCTTCGAGCGGACCGACCCGCCAGCGTTCGTCGCGCTCACGAGCAAGGCGCGGACCTTCGAGCCGGACGACGGCGACCGGATATACACCTCGGTACGGCCAGAGAGCGTCAACGCCGTCGACGCCGACACCCGCGACCGGTGGGTGGTCGGCGCGGCCGAGGCGACCCTGGAGCGGGTCGCCGCCTTCGAGGCCGCGCTCGACGCCGACGTCCGCGGGGACGACCTGCGGGAGCGGCTCCGCGAGGCGGGCCACCCCGAGTCGCTCGCCGCCGGCGTCCCGATCGCCATCGAGCGCTACGGCACCACGAGGGCGTACCTCGAGGCGGTCAGGCGAACGGCGGTCGAGGCGCTGGAACTCGTCGCGGGCGAGCGCGACGCCGTCGACGGCATCGACGTCGCGCCGGACGAGGGCGGCGACGCCGAAATCGGCCCGACGCCCGCGTCCGGCACGAGCCTCGACGCGACCGGGGCCGACGAACGGGACGCGACGGGGGGGACCGTGGCGATGCCCGAGGCCGACGAGGCCGACGACGTCGGGGCGGGCGCCCCGGCCGACCCCGCGACGGCCGAGGAACCGGACGAGTCGGAAGCGAGTACGCTCGAGACGGCGGCGAGAGACGAGCGAGTCGGGGGCGCCGAGCCGGAGGCGTCGACCGACGCCGCGGGGAGCGGGGAGGCGGGGGCCGACGCCGCCGGAGCCGACGAGACGATGCCGGGAGCCGACGCCGCCGGGGCCGACGAGGCGATGTCCGAGACCGGGACGGACGCCCCGGAGGAGTCGACTGGAGCGGCCGGGGCCGGCGACGACGGCTCGCTCGGCGACTTCGACGCCGGGTCGACGGCCTCGGGGCTCGACGAGGACGAGATGTACGAGCTCGACGAGGAGGAGCGCCGCGAGGTAGAGGAGGAGTTCGGCACCGAGTTCTCGACGGGGAGCGAGGTCGACGAGCCGGGCGAGGCGGACATCGACGTCGACGTCGATGTGCCCGACCCCGCGGCGGCCGACGGGAGCGACGAGCCGGCGTCGGGCCCGACCGGGGGGGACGAGTCCGGTGACGGGCCGGCGGACGGCGGGGGCGACGGGAGCGAAGAGCCGGCCGACGTCGACCTGGAGGACGCGGCCGTGGAGGCGATGGCGGACCTCGACGACGGCGACGGCGCCGACCGGGAGGCCGTGGTCGCGAGCGTCGTCGACGCCCACGGGGTCGACCCCGGCGACGTCGAGGACGCCATCCAGGACGCGCTGATGAGCGGCCGCTGTTACGAACCGGACGAGGGGGCGCTGAAGCCCATCTGATGGCCGCCGTCGAACCGGTGGCGGGGGAGCCGGCGGCGGTCGCGACCGCCGACGGGCGACGGGCGCTGGTCGTCGCCGACTACCACGCCGGCATCGAGGCGGGCCTGCGCCGCGAGCGCGGGGTCGAACTCGGAAGCGACGCGGACGCCCGTCGCGAGCGACTGCTCGCGCTGCTCGACCGGACCGACCCGGACCGGCTGATACTGCTGGGCGACCTCGCCCACCGCATCGGCGACCCCGAGGGAGCGGAGGGCGAGGAGCTCGCCGACGTCGTGGACGCGGCGACCGACCGCGTCCCGACGACGCTCGTGCCCGGCAATCACGACGGCGGCGTCGGCGAGGCCCACCCGGACCTGTCGGTCGCGCCCGCGGACGGCCTCCGGTGCGGCGACGTGGCCTTCTGCCACGGCCACACCTGGCCCGCCGCGGACCTCCTGGGAGCGGGGACGCTCTGCATCGGCCACGAGCACCCCGCCGTCAGGCTGGAGGACGCCGTCGGCGGCGCGCGCCTCGAGCGGGCGTGGCTCCGTGGCCGCCTCCGACCGGGGCCGTTCGCGGACCGGTACGGCGTCGCCCCCGACGACCTGGAGTGGGGCGAGCCCGAACTCGTCGTCTTCCCGGCGTTCAACGACCGCTCGGGCGGGACGTGGGTGAACGTCGAGGGACAGGGCTTTCTCTCCCCGTTCCTCCCGGCGGCCCTCGACGGCGCGGAGGCGTACCTCCTGGACGGGACGCGGCTGGGCGACTACCGGGCGGTCTGAGGCCGGCAGGGGGTCGGCGACCCTGGGGTTCATTCGGCGGCGGATCGTCCTCCGGCCATGGACCCGACGCTCGTGGAACTACTGGCGGGCAACGAGGCACACGCGGGCGAACTCCAGTCACGCTTCGACGACGTCCAGGAGGGCCAGCGGCCGGGCGCCGTCACCGTCTGCTGTTCGGACTCGCGGGTCCTCCAGGACCGGATGTGGAACAACGACCGGCCGGACGAGTGTTCACGTGTAGCAACATCGGGAACCGCGTCGTCCAGCGCACCGCCGCCGGCGAGGTGGTCTCCGGGGACGTCCTCTACCCGCTGGAACACACGGGAACGGAGCTCGTCGTCGTCGTGGGCCACACCGGATGTGGCGCGGTCACCGCGACGTACGACGCCCTGACCGGCGGCGTCGACGAGCCCCCGGGGATCGAACACTGTATCGACCTCCTGGCGTCCGAACTCGGACCCGGCGTCGACGCCCTCCCGGACGGCCTCGACCGGGTCGGGGCGGTCGACCGCCTCGTCGAGTACAACGTCGACCGGCAGGTCGACACCCTCAGGGGGAGCGACGACGTCCCGGGGGGCGTCGACGTCGTCGGCGTCGTCTACGACTTCCAGGACGTCTACGCCGGCCGCCGTGGCGAGGTCCACGTGGTGAACGTCGGCGGCGAGACGGACGTCGCGCGGTTGCGGGCCGACCACCCGGAGATCGCCGGGCGCGTCGATCGTCTCTGGGAGTACTGAACGGGCTGGCACCCGGCGTGGGGGGGCCGTCGGCGGACCGTCCGCGCGTTCGACGCCCGCCGGAGCCGGAGGTTACCGGTTCTCCCGCTGTTCGACCTTGTTCAGCTCGATGAGAAGCCGGAAGACGGCCTTCACGAGGTTGGCGTCGACGTCGAACCGCTCGGCGTTGCGCCCCGCCCGGTCCATCACGCGCGCCTCCTGCTCCTCGTCGGTCGTGGGGAGACCCCGCTCCGCTTTCACCTCCGCGATGGTGTCCGCGACGTACGTGCGCCGGGCGATGAGCTCGACCAGTTCGCGGTCGATCCCCTCGATCTCCCGGCGGAGCTCGTCGAGGTCCATGTCGTCGGTCTCGGGTCGATCCCGGCTCATCCGTCGGTCACCGTCCGCGCGCCGTCCGTTCGTGTCGTTGTCATGAGCGTTCGTCCCTCGCGTTCGTCCCAGCGGTCCCGGACCCGCGCGAGCGCCGACGCCTCGCCCACGGCGACGACGCTCGGGCCGGTGCCCGAGAGCGAGACGCCGCGGGCGTGTGGCATCGCCTCGACCGCGGGCTCGGTCGGGAATCCGAGCGCCGCCGAGAAGGCGAGGCCGTTGACCGTCATCGCCGTCGCGTAGCGCCCGTCCAGCGCGAGGTCGGCGACCAGGTCGGCCATCGGCGCCACCCGCTCGCACCGGTCGACGTCCGCGTCCGCGGTGTAGGCCCGCTCGGCGGGCGTCCAGACCAGCGCGTCCCAGGCCACCGTCTCGCGGGCGAGCAGTTCGTCCGTCCGGTTGTCGGTCACCGTCACGCCGCCGAGCATGCTGGCGCTCGCGTCGTCGAACGCGCCGGTGACCGTCACGCCGGCGTCGCGGGCGGCCTCGACGCCCAGCCGGCAGGCGGCCTCGCGCTCCACCGCGTCCGGGGCGTCCGGCCGCGGGTCGGCGGGGTCGTCCGCGACGGGCACGTCGAGGGCGTCGAGGGTCGCCAGCACCGTCGCGTTCGCGGCGGCGCTCGACGACTTCAGCCCCGCGGCCATCGGCACCTCGCTCTCCGTGCGCACGTCGCCCCCCTCGCCGTCGCCGTGCCGGTCGACGACGAACTCGACGCACCGCTCGATCAGCGTCGTGTCGGCGTCCGGTCGGTCGGCGACGGTCCCGTCGACGGTCCCGGTGGCGTCGAGGTCGACCGTCGCCGTCGTCTCGGCGTCGAGCGCGAAGGCCGAACCACGGCCGGTGGCGAGCGCGTTCAGGACCGTCCCGGCCCCGAGGGCGGCGGCGCGACCGCGCATGTCCAATCCCGCGACGAGCGGACAGTTGAACCTGCCGGTCCTGTCTACGGCCCGGACCGGGCGTCAGCGGACGAGCGACGCCCCGAGGACGCCGCCGGCTCCCCCGGCGACGGCCGCCGGCCCGCCGGCCAGCAGCAGCGACATGAGCGCCTGTGTCGGAGCGTATATCTGGTCCGTTCCCGGACCGCCGACCGAAGTGACGAACAGGACGGCGAGGGCGGCCATGACGTAGAACCCGACGAGCGACCCCCCGCCAGCGACCAGCCCCGCGGTCCTGGCCTCCGGGAAGCGCGACCCGGCCATGGCCCCGACGAGGCCCGCGACTGCGGTCCCGACGAGGACCGCCGAGACGGTCGTCTGGAAGGCGACGAGCGCGACGAACACGGGGCCGAACCGCGACGGCGTCGTCCCGCCCGCCGCGACGAGGAACTGGGTGCGCGCCCAGTCCACCGCGAGGTAGCCGCTCGCGCCGAGGCCGACCCCGAGGACGGCGAACACGGCGACGACCAAGCCGAAGACGCGACCGGCCGACGCCATCAGGATCCCGAGGCGTCAGCCTTCCAGAGCCAGGTCTGGTCGAGCCCCCGCGTCCAGTCGATCCGCTCGTTCCAGGCCACCTCCGTCGGGGCCACGGTCACGAGGAACTCGGCGGTCTGGAGCATGAACGCGTACTGGACGTCGCCCATCGCCTGGTAGAATATCCGGTCCATCTCGGAGCGGCCGATCCGGGCCGTTCCCTCGACGCTGACCGGGCCGTCCTGGACCAGCGCCTGCCGCGTTCGGGTCGCGGTCTCGACGTCCGCGAACCGCTGGAGCGCGATGGCGTTCGCCGGATACTGCTCCGGGCGGAGCGGGTCCGGCTGGTCCTCCCGGGCCGGGAGCCGCCGGGCGAGGAGGTAGACGACGCCCTCGCTCGCGTCGGACACCGCCGGCGCGAACCGCGACCGGTAGAGCGACCGGTGTTGCGCGTCGAACGATCCGGCGTCCTCCGCTCCTTCCTCCCGGATGCGGCTGGGACCGCCGTAGGCGTACGTGGTGAACCCGCTTCCGGCGTCCCACACCTCGAACAGTTCGCGGTCCGGGTCCCCGTCCTGCTCCCGCGCCCGGAGGAAGGCGAGCAGGCGGTTGCGGACCGGGTTCCGCGACAGGTTCCGGTTCGCGAACGTCGGCCGCGTGAGGTTCTCCAGGAAGGTGCCGAGCCGGCCGAGTTCCTCCTGTGCGCGGTCGATGTCCCCCCGGCCCGCGAACGTGCGGGTGACCCGCAGGTGTCGGCTCGTTCGGCTCTCGACGTACCCGGTGATATCGAAGTGGGGCACGAGCCGCGACTCGATGACGGACAGCAGCCGCTCGACCGACCGCTCGACGACCGCGATGGTGTTCTCGTTCACGTCGCCCTGGTTTTGCACCCGCTGTACCGTCGACAGCGCCTTCTCCGCGGCGTTCCGGAAGGCGCGGACGGCCCCCTCGTACTCGGTCGCCAGCCAGCGGGTCTCCGCGTAGATGCCCCGGGTGACGGGCGCGAGCTGCGGGTTCGGGGGCGCACGCTCGGTCCCGTCGCTCGCCGCCGCGGTTGACGCGTTCCCCTCGACCAGCGGCTCCCCTTCGGCGGCGGCCTCGCCGGGATAGCTGACGTTCGATCCGCCGGACGCACAGCCGGCCCCGAGCGCCAGCCCCGCGGCCGCGAACTCCCGCCGCGTGAGTCTCATGCGCCCACTCACGGGGGGCGCAGTAAAAACCCCTGCGGCGGAGTCCGGAGCCGGCGAACCCCGGATCGTCGGGCCGCGTCGCGGGAACGCGCCGCTTTTGACGGCACGGCCGGTAGCGTCGCACATGACACGGACCGACGTCCCCCCCGCCACCGTCGGCGTCGACCTCCTCGACCACGGCGTCGAGGTGGAGTACCTCGACGGGCGGACCGTCCTCTACCGCGGCGTCCCGGAGGCCGTCGAGGCCCCGCTCCGGACCGGGCCGGGCCGGACGACCCACGTCCTCGTCACCGACGCGGCGGGGACGGAGGGCGTGATGGTGTACGTCAACGACCTGAAGACGGAGGACGACATCCTCGAATCGACCGGCGTCGGCCGCGTCGTCCTCGATCCCGGGGAGTCGAGCGAGCTCTTTCCCGGCGTCACGGTCCGGCGCGCCGAGGGACGCCGGAACGTGGTGACGGCCGATCCGGACGCCCTCGACGGCCGGGTGTTCGTCTTCGTCGAGGACGACTGGAGCGAGGACTCGTACGAGCTCGTCGACGCCGCGGGCGGGAGCGGTGCGACCGGAACGGACTCCGGAGGCGGGAGCGGGGGCGGGGGCGGGGGCGAGGGCGACGACGGCGCCTGACCCCGTCGACGACCGGGAGTACGACTCCCCTGACCCCGTCGACTACTGGAGGTACGACGGCTCCTCGGCGTCGCAGTTCGCCTCGTGTTGCTCGGCGTCCTCCCGCGCGTCGAACAGCAGGCCGCAGACCTCGCACTCGTACCACGTCATGTCGTCGCGCTCGGTCGTGGTGACCATACGCTGGCCTCCGTGATGCCGCGATAAAACGGTTGTCCCCGTCGGCCGAGTCGGGGGACGGAGCGGGATTGACACCCGGAGGGTGAAGTGCGTCGGGGCCCTATCGGGCGGCATGAACGAGGGGGCGGCCGCCGAACTGGAACTGACGGTGCGGGGCGCCGAGAAGCGCGACGCCGGCCGCGGGATCGCCCGCCTCCCCGAACCCGCCCGGGACCGCCTCGGCGTCCTCAGCGGCGACACCCTCCTCCTCGATGGCGAGCGGGTCGCCGCCGCGAAGCTGTGGCCCGCCCGCCCCGACGCCGAGCCCGGGACCGTGCGCGTCGACGCCGACACCCGCGCCGACGCCGGCGTCCGCATCGGCGACCG
>JBDGSZ010000061.1:0-19298 GCA_042217265.1 Haloferacaceae archaeon | reverse complement strand
CCTCCTTCCCGATGAGTTCGCCCTCGCGGTCGTAGTCGGTGGCGATGACGACGCGGTCGGCCTTCCGGGCGAGGCGCCGCAGCGCACGGACGATGCGCTCCTGAGTCGGGCGCTTCTCGACGGTGGCGTCGATGAGCTCCGCCGGTTCGACGTCGCGCCAGTCCGCGTACTCCGGCGGGAAGTCGACGCCGACGACGTGACCCGACAGGCCGATGCACCGGCGACCGCCCCACCGGTAGACGTTCACGCCGTTCGTCCGCTCCACCTCGTCGGTCCCGCCGCTCAGGATGTCGGCGATCCGGCGGGCGGCGTTGTCCTTCTCGGTGATTATCAGTTCCACGCGGCCACCTCCGCGGCGACGGTCATCACCCGCTAGGAGGGGAACGGCGGACGTAAACGTTTCGTCGGAATCGCCGGACAGCGCCCGCGTCGCGCCCGCTCGCGAACGCCGGGGGGGTCACGACAGCCGCTCGCGCAACAGCCGGTTGACGTCCCCCGGGTCGGCGCTCCCGCCCGTCCGCTGCATCACCTGACCGACGAGGTAGTTGATGGCGTCCCCCTCGCCCGCCCGGTAGTCCTCGACGGCGCCGGGGTTCTCCTCGATCGCCTCCTCGACGGCGGCGACCACCTCGCCGGCGCCGGCGGTGCCGAGGCCCTCGCGCTCGACCACCTCGTCGGGCGTCAGCCCCTCGTCGAGCATCGCCCGCAGGACCGTCTCGCGGGCGTTTTTCGCCGTGATCTCGCCCTCGTCGACGAGTTCGATCAGGCGCTCGACCTCGTCGAGGCGGTCGGCGACGTCGGTCACGGCCATGTCGCGGTAGTTCAACTCCCCGAGCAGGTCGTCGGCGACCCACGTCGCGGCGAGGTCGGGATCGAACGCCTCGGCGACGGCCTCGTAGAAGTCCGCCACCTCCCGGGTGGAGGTGAGCTTCGACGCCGCCTCGCGGTCGAGACCGTACTCCTCGCGGAACCGCTCGCGGCGGGCGTCCGGGAGTTCCGGGATCTCGATGCGCCCGGTCCAGTCGGCCACCCGGAGCGGCGGCAGGTCGGCCTCGCGAAAGTAGCGGTAGTCCTTCTCGGCCTCCTTCGACCGCATCGAGACCGTGATCCCGCGCGACTCGTCCCAGTGGCGGGTCTCCTGGTCGATCTCGCGCCCCCGCTGGATGGCGTTGCGCTGGCGCGTGACCTCGTATGCGAGCGCCTGCTCCGCGCCCCTGTGGCTGGAGATGTTCTTCACTTCGGTCCGGTTGGCTGCCTCCAGGGCGGCCTCGGGGACCGTGCCGTCCTCGCCCGTCTCCCCGGCGGGCACCATCGAGATGTTGGCGTCGACCCGGAGCGACCCGTCGCGCCCGCTGTCGAAGACGCCGAGGTACTCCAGCACCTCCTCTAGCTTGGCGAGGAACGCCCGCGTCTCCGCGGGGGAGCGAAAGTCCGGTTCCGTCACGATCTCCATCAGCGGCGTCCCCGCGCGGTTGTAGTCGACGAGCGTGTACTCCGCCGTGTCGATGCTCCCCCCCTCGTGGACGAGACTCCCCGGGTCCTCCTCCAGGTGCGCGCGCCGGATGCCGACCGTCCGGCGCTCGCTCTCGACCTCGATCTCCAGTTCGCCGTCCGCGCAGATGGGCGCGTCGTACTGCGTGATCTGGAAGTTCTTCGGCAGGTCGGGGTAGTAGTAGTTCTTCCGGTGGAAGCGGGTCTCCTCGGCCACCTCCGCGTCCAGCGCCTTGCCGACCCGCACCGCGTGCTCCACGGCCGCCTCGTTGACCACCGGGAGCGCCCCGGGCAGGCCGAGACAGACCGGACACGTCCGGGTGTTCGGTCCCTCGTCGTCCGACGGCTCGGTCGAACAGCCACAGAAGATCTTCGTGTCGGTCTCGAGCTGGACGTGGACCTCCAGCCCGATGACGACGGCGAGGTCCCGCTCCTCTACTGCCTGTGCGGTCATCACCGGACCCTCGGCGCCGCCGCGCTAAAGGCTAACGGGACACCCCGCATCTTAATTCGCCGGGGCGTCGCCTCGCCGGTATGGGCGACCTTCCCGACGACTTCGACTGCACGATAACCGACTGGGAGTACATCTACGGGCTTTGTCGCGACGTCGCCGACGACGTGCGGGCCGCGGCGTTCGAGCCCGACGTCGTGGTCGCGCTGGCCCGCGGCGGCTGGTTCGCCGGCCGCTGTACGTGTGACTTCCTCGGCCTCGACGACCTGACGAGCCTGAAGATGGAGCACTACGTCGGCACCGCCGAGAAGACCGGCGAACCGGAGGTCCGCTACCCGATGCCCGAGGGGAGCGTCGCCGGCAAGGACGTCCTCGTCGTCGACGACATCGCCGACACCGGCGGGTCCATCCGCCGCGCCCACGAGTACGTCACCGACCGCGACCCGAACGCCGTCCGTACCGCCACCCTCCAACTGCTCGGTACCAGCGAGTTCCAGCCCGACTTCGTCGGCGAGCGTCTGGAGGACTGGATCTGGGTCGTCTACCCTTGGAACTTCGTCGAGGACATGTGCGACCTGATCAGCGGCGTCATGGCGACCGCCGACGCCGAGCGGTTCGACCGCGAGGACGTCCGGCGCCTGCTCGCGCACCACCACGACGTCGGGCGCATCGAGATGGAGATCGCCCAGCCCGACCGCCTCGACGAGGTGCTCGCGGAGATGGCGCGCCGCGGGTACCTCGCCCGCGAGGCCGATGCCTGGCGCCTGGTCGACCCCGACGCGGAGGCGTAACGCGGGCCGGGGGGCGATCGCGGGCCGATACGGACCGCTCAACCGGACCCGCACCACGCCCGGGAGACCGACATCGAAACGCTCCTAACCCCCGGTCCGGTGGTTGCGGTATGGTCCTTTCTGATATCTTCCTGACGGCCATCCTCCCCGTGGTGACCATCGCGGGCGTCGGGGCCGTCCTCGGCCGCCACACCGACGTCGACCCCCAGTCGTTGAACACGGTGGTCGTCTACGTCTTCGCGCCGGCGCTCATCGTCTACAGCCTCGCCACCACCCGCGTCGGGGCCGGCACCATCGCGCGCATCGCCGTCGGCGTCGCCGGGTTCACGCTGGCGATGGGCGCCATCGCCGCCGCCGTCGGCCGCGCCCGCGGCCACGACGACGCCTTCGTCGGCCTGCTGGTCCTCGTGACCGCCTTCACCAACTGCGGCAACTACGGCCTCCCGCTCTCGACGTTCGCGTTCGGCGACGTGGGCCGCTCGACCGCCGTCGTCTACCTCGTCGCCCAGTCGATGCTCGTCTTCTCCGTCGGCGTCTACGTCGCTGCCTGGAGCGGCGGGTCCCGCGGCGGCGCCGGGATGCGCCGCGTCCTTGAACTCCCGCTCCTCTATGCCGTCCTCGCGGGCCTCGCCGCCCGGTACCTCGGCCTCGTCCCGCCGGTCGACTCCAACGCGATGGAGACCCTGCGGCTGGTGGGCGACTCCGCCATCCCCGTGATGCTGCTCGTCCTCGGCATCCAACTGGAGCGGGCGGACGTGGGCACCGCGCTCCACCGCGTCGCCGAGCCGACCGTACTGAAGATGGCCGTCGCGCCGGCCGTGGCCGCGGCCGTCGGCCTCGCGCTCGGCGTCGACGCCCCCGACGTCACCCGGACGTTCGTCCTCGAATCCGCGATGCCGACCGCCGTCTTCCCGCTCATCCTCCTCACCGAGTTCGCGGGCGACGCCACCGTCGACGGCGTCCCGCTCCCGCAGTACGCCAGCGCCGTCATCCTCGTGACGACGCTCGTCTCGGTGCCGGTGCTGACGGGGCTCATCGCGCTCCTGCGCTCCGGCATCGTGGTCTGAGCCCGACGGCGCCGTCGGTCGTCGCGCTCGCCACCCCGTCGGCCTCGCCGCCGTCAGTCGTCGGTCGTCGCGCTCGCCACCCCGTCGGCAGGCGCGTCGGCCTCGCCGCCGTCGGGGCTCCCGTCGGCCGTCGCGTCCGCGTCCGCGGTCGCGTCCACCGCCCGCTCCCGGATCCACAGGTCGCCGAACGTCTCGTCCTGCTGGAGGGCGACGGCGCCGCGGTGCGAGAGGAAGAGCAGGGCGAGGTAGGTGTGGACGGGCGCGCCGCCGGCGTCCCGGACCTCGGCGAACAGCACCTCGTCGCGGCCGGCGTCGTACCGCTCGTCGAGCGCCGCGCGCACGTCGGCGATGGTCGCCTCGATGTCCTCGGCGTGGGTCGCGCCCGTGACGTCGTCTTCGGTCGGCTCGCCGCCCTCGCGGCGGTCGTCGCCCGGTCGGTAGTCGAGCGTCTGGGTCCCCCGGGAGTAGGCCCGCTCCCCGTCGGTGTCGTAGGTCCGGGACTCCTTCCACCACGAGTCGCGCTCGGCCTCGCGGAGCTCCCGGACGAGTTCGTCGAGGGTCTCGGGCGACCCGCGGGCGTGCTTGCGTTCCAGGCGCCGGTCGAGCTCCTCGTCGAGCGCCGCCACGGGATCGCCGTCCGTCGGCGGCGCGTCGCGTCGCCCCTCGCCCATCGCGACCTCCCAGGGCTCGGGCTCGTCGGGCTCGTCGGGCTCGTCGGGGTCGAGCAGGGCGTCGCTTTTCATCCGCAGGAGGACGCTCGCGTAGAACAGCGCCCGCCCCGAGGTCCGCAGGTCCGTCTCGTCGAGGCGATCGAGGAAGGCGTCGGTGACCTCGACGATGTTGATGTCCCAGGGCTCGATCTCGCCCTCCTCGGCGAGCTGGACGAGCAGTTCGACCGGCTCGACCTCGTCGTCGTACGCGTCCGGCCCCTCGGAGTCGTCCGGGGGCCCCGCGGCGACGGTGCCGACGGCGTCGGGCAGGTCAGTCACCCGCCGTCACCTCCCCGTCCGCGTCGGCGCCGTCGCCCCCAGAGAGGTCGATGCCCGTCACGGCGCTGACGTTGTCGTCCTGCATCGTGACGCCGACCGCGCGCTCGGACCGCTCCAGGAGCGCCGAGCGGTGCGAGACGACGACGAACTGCGCCTCGCCCGCCAGGTCGTCGACCATCTCGCCGACCCGCTCGGCGTTCGCGGCGTCGAGGAACGCGTCGATCTCGTCGAGCGCGTAGAACGGCGCCGGGTTGTGCCGTTGGATGGCGAAGATGAACGCGAGCGCCGTCAGGGACTTCTCGCCCCCGCTCATCGCGTCCAGCCGCTGGACCGGCTTGTCCCCCGGCTGGGCCTTCATCGTCAGCCCGCCGTCGAAGGGGTCCGCCTCGTTCTCGAGGTGGAGCTCGCCCGTGCCGTCCGAGAGCCGCGTGAAGACGTCCCGGAACTGCTCGTCGATGGCTTCGAAGTCCCGCATGAACGTCTCGCGCTTCTGGGACTCGTAGCGCTCGATGCGCTCCTCGATCCCCTCGCGCTCCTCGACCAGCGTGTCCCGCCGGTCCCGCAGGTCCGCCAGGTCGTCCTCGACCTCCTCGTACTCGTCGATGGCGAGCATGTTGACCGGTTCGAGCGCCTCCATCTCGCCCTCCAGGCGCGCGATCTCCGACTCGACCTCGTCGTGGTCGGGCACCGCCTCGGGGTCGTAGTCGCCGACCTCGTCCTCGAGCTGCTCGATCTCCCACTCCAGGCGCTCGGCGCGCTCCTCCAGGTCCGCCAGCTCGGACTCGGCGCTCGTCACCCGCTCGTTGGCCTCGTCGCGGGCCGAGCGGGCCTCGCGCAGGTCGGCCTGGAGCGCCTCGCGCTCGGCCTTAAGGTCCGCGAGCTCGTCCTCCAGCTCCGCGACGGCCTCGCGTTTTTCCGCGAGATCCGCCTCCCGCTCGTCGATGCGGGCCTCCAGCTCCTCGATTCGCTCCTCGGCCTCGAGCTTCCGCTCCTCGGCCCGCTCGACGGTCGAGCGCAGGTCCGCGACCGACTCCTCGGCGTACTCCTTCTCCACCTCGAGCTCGTTCAGCCGGGCGTCGAGGTCGTCGAACCGGCCCTCGAGGTCGGCGATGTCGTCCCGGATGCCGTCGGCCTTCTCGGTCAGTTCCGGCACCGGCGAGTCCGCGAGGTCCGCCTTGACCGACTCGATCTCGGCCTCGACGGCCTCGAGGTCCGACGCGCGCTCCGCCAGCTCGGCGTCCAGCTCGGCCATCTCCTCGTCGACCGCCTCGCGTTCCGCCTCCAGGTCGTCGATCCGCTCCCCGAGCTCCGCGATGCGCTCCTCGGTCGCCTCGATCTCCGCCTCGGCGTCCTCGATGCTCGCCTCGACCTCGCGGACCCGCTCGCTCGCCTCGGACTCGCGGTCCCGCGCGTCGTCGATGCGCTCCTCGACCTCGCGGAGTTCGTCCTGGAGGTCCGCCCGCCGGCCCTCCAGCTCGTCGATCTCGGCGGCCAGGCGCTCGATGCGGCCGCCGCCGGACTCCGAGAACGAGAACCGCGATCCGCCGCCGCTCCCGCCGGTCATCGCGCCCGACTTCTCGACGAGGTCGCCGTCCAGGGTGACCAGGCGGTAGTCGCCCATCAGGTCGCGCGCCGCGTCCATGTCCTCGACCACCAGCGTCGACCCGAGGACGTACGAGAAGACGCCCGCGTACTCGTCGTCGTACTCCACGAGGTTCCGGGCGAAGTCCACGACCCCCGGGTGGGAGGGGAGCGCGGGCAGGCCGCGGTCGTCCATCTCGGTCAGCGGCAGGAAGGTCGCCCGGCCCGCGTTGCGCGCCTTCAGGCGGTCGATGCAGGCCGCCCCCACGCCGTCGTCGTCCACGACGACGTTCGCCAGCCGCCCGCCGGCGGCCGTCTCGCACGCGGTGGCGTACTCGCCGGCCACGCTCCCGAGCTCACCGACCGGGCCGTGGACGCCGTCGATGTCAGCCTTCATCGCGGTCGTGACCGACCGCGGCCAGGAGTCGTCGCCATCCCGCCCCGCGCGGGCCTCCAGCTCCGCGTACTCGTTTTGCTTGGCGCGGAGCTCGTCGTCGATGGCGTCGAGCTCCTCGGCGATCCCGGCCTTCCGCTCCTTGAGGTCCGCGACCGCATCGCGGATCTTCCCGCGGTTGCGCTCGGCCTTGTCGAGCTCGCTTTGCAGATCCGAGAGGTCGGCCCGCAGGTCGGGCAGGCGCTCGTTCGCCTCGCTCAGCTCCTCGCGCAGGTCGTCGAGCTCGTTCGACCGCCTGCGGGCCTCGTCGAGCAGGCGATCCTTCTCGCGCTGGAGGTCCGCGCGCTCCTCTTTCAGCTCGCGCTTGCGCTCCTCCAGATCGGCGAGTTCGGCCTTCAGCTCGTCGTACTCGGCGTCGACGTCGTCGATCTCGGCCTCGACCTCCTCTAAGTCCGCCCGCCGGTCGGCGAGGTCCGATTTCACCGACGCCTTCTCGACTTTGACCGACCGGATCTCCTCTTCGAGCTCCTCGACCCGCTCGGTCTTGGCGTCGAGCTCGACGAACGCCTCCCGGCGGTCGTTCTCGGCGTCGGCGATGCGCTCCTCGGCGGCGTCGATCTCGCCCTCCAGCCGGCTGATCTCGCCTTTGATCTCCTCGATCTCCCCCCGGATGCGAAGCTGCTCGTCCTCACCCTTGCGCTCGATCTCGCGGGTCAGCTCCTCCTCCTCGGCCTCGAGGTCGTCGACCCGCTCCTGGCGCTCGGCGAGGTCCGCCCGGAGGTCGGCGAGGTCCTGTTCCTTGGCCTCGATCCGCTTCTCGACGCCCGCCAGCTTGCCGCGCTTGTCCTCCAGCTCCGCGGCCTTCAGGTAGCCCTCGTACTCGGCCTTCTCCTCGCGGAGCTCCTGGTACTCCAGGGCCGCCTCCCGCTCGTCCTCGAGCTGCGAGAGTCGCTCCTCCTTCTCGTCGATGCGGAGGTCGGCCTCGCCGATGCGGTCCTCGACGGTCTCCAGTTCCTCGAAGGCGTCCTCCTTCTTGGCGTCGAACTCGGCGACGCCGGCGATCTCGTCGACGATCTCCCGGCGCTCGCGGGCGGTCATGTTGATGACCTCGGTCACGTCGCCCTGCATCACGACGTTGTACCCCTCCGGCGTCACGCCGGCCTGGGCCAGCAGGTCACGGATGTCCGAGAGGTTGACCGAGCGGCCGTTGAGGTAGTAGTACGAGTAGTAGTTCTCGTCGGTCTCCTTCACCCGTCGGCGGACCGTGATCTCGTCGACGTCGCCCACGTCCTCCGTGCCGGCGGCGTTGACGACCTGCGACCGTTCCAGCGTCCGGTCGGCGTTGTCGAGGACGACCGTCACCGACGCCTCGTTCGGCCCGGCGGCCGCGCTTCCCTCGCCGTGGCCGGGGTTGTAGATGAGGTCGGTCAGCTTCTCGGCGCGGATGCCCCGGGTGCGGGCCAGCCCCAGCGCGAACAGCACGCCGTCGATGATGTTCGACTTGCCCGAGCCGTTCGGACCCGTGACGACCGTGAAGTCCTCGTAGAACGGGATGCGGGTCTTCCGTCCGAAGCTCTTGAAATCGTCCAGGACGAGCTCTTTGATGTACATGGTGGGTCGTCACGCCCGGCCCGACGACGCGGGCCTCACGCGATGATGATCTCGTCGGTCCCCGACGAGGACTCGTCGTCGCCCGACTCGCCCTCGGCGTCCGCCTCGGAGTCGGGGTCGGGATCGGCCTCCGACTCCGCTCCCGTGTCGGGCTCGCCGCCCTCGTCGGCCGTCGTCCGCCCGTCGTCGCCGGCCGGCGTAACCCTTTCGTCCTCGCGACGCTCGCCGTCGCCGTCGGCGTCGTCCTCGAGCTTGCGGAGCCGCTCGCGCGTCTCGACGAGCTCCTCGGTGAGCCCGTCGACGGCGGCCTGCAGTTCCGCGACCCGTGACTCGAGCTCCTCCACCCGGTTGCTCATGACTCACACGGACGCCGCCGACCTCATAAAGCTACGTCAGACGTTAAATGGACCGTCGGGGCGATCCGCGGGTCCCCTCCCCGCGACCGCTTCGGCGCCGCGCCGTGCGCCGCGCTACCGGGTACCCTCGAGACGGTCGCCGACCCGGCCCGACGTGGCCGCCGACGTGCTTTTGCCGCCCCCGACCGCCGAACGGGCATGGACACTAGGCGCGTCCTGCTGGTCGACGCCTTCGCCGACGAACCGCTCTCGGGCAACGCCGCCGGCGTCGTCCCGGACGCCGCGGGCCTGTCCGGGGCGACGATGGCGGCGCTGGCCCGCGAACTCGCGGTCAGCGAGACGGCGTTCGTCCTCCCGGTCGGAGACGACGACCCCGAGGGCAACGGGACCGACACCGACGACGGCGGGGGGGCCGACACTAACGACGGCGGGGGGGCCGACGGGGCAGAGGAGGACGCCGACCGCCGGCTCCGCTACTTTTCTCCGACGACCGAGGTCGACCTCTGTGGCCACGCCACGGTGGCCGCCCACGCTCACCTGCTGGCCGACGGGGCCATCGAGCCCGGCACCCACGCCGTCGCGACGAACGCCGGCGTCGTCGACGTTGAGGTGACCGACGAGGGCGTCGTGTGGCTGGACGGGCGGGAGCCGACCGTCGAGACGGTCGACCTGGACTACGAGCGGGCCGCCGAGGCGCTCGGCCTCGACCCGGCCGCCCTCCGGGACGTGGGCGCGGACCTGCCCGCCGCCGTCGCCTCGACTGGGCTGCCCTTCCTCGTCGTCCCCGTCAACTTCCTGGAGCGCCTGGGCGAGGCCGACCCGGACGACGACGCGATCGCGGCCCTGGCCGACGACCGCGGCGCCGCCGGGGTGTACGCGTTCACCTTCGACGCACTTGACGCCGACTCGACGCTCCACGCGCGGTGTTTCGCGCCGGGACTCGGCATCCCCGAGGACCCCGTCACGGGGACCGCGAGCGGCGCCGCCGGCGCGTACCTCCACGCGGTCGACGCCTTCGACGACCCCGCCGACGAGTTCCGGTTCGAGCAGGGGCACTTCCTCGACCGCCCCGGCGTCGTCCGGGTGCGGGTGGAGACGGCCGACGGCGAGGTGCGGGCGGTGCGGGTCGGCGGCCGGGCGGTCACGGCCCTCGACGGCGAGGCGACCCTGCCGGCCGACGAGGGGGACGACATCCTGGTAGCGTGAGGTCCGAGGACGACCTCACCGGCCGCCGAGGGTGACGACGCCCTGGTGGCGTGCCGGCCGGAGTCGAACTGCCGGCCGCCGAGGGTGACGACGCCCTGGTGGCGTGCCGGCCGCCGAGGGTGACGACGCCCTGGTGGCGTGCCGGCCGGAGTCGAACTGCCGGCCGCCGAGGGTGACGACCTCCCGTGGCATGCCGCCCGAGGGCGGCGATCCCGGCGGCGACAGGGGTGAGCTGTCGCGTCGCTTCGGAACCTTCTTTTGGATTCCTCGTGGATGACACCACGAGAAATGGCTGTAGTCTGGCTGGACGACGTTCGGGCCGGGGACCTCTCCCGCGTCGGGGGGAAGGCCGCCTCGCTCGGCGAACTGACGGCGGCCGGGCTGCCGGTCCCGCCCGGGTTCGTCGTCACCGCCGACACCTACCGGACGTTCATCGAGGAGGCCGGGATCGACGCCGAACTCTTCGACGCGATGGACGTCGACCCCGAGGACTCGGCGGCGCTCGAAGCCGCACACGAGCGTGCCCACGAACTCATCACGGATACGCCGCTCCCCGAGACGGTCCGCGAGGAGATCCTCGCCGCCTACCGCTCGCTCGGCGACGGCGAGGCGTTCGTCGCGGTGCGGTCGTCGGCGACCGCCGAGGACCTGCCGGACGCCTCCTTCGCCGGTCAGCAGGAGACGTTCCTCAACGTCACCGGGGACGACCTGCTCGAACGGGTCCGGGAGTGCTGGGCATCGCTGTTCTCCCAGCGGGCGATCTACTATCGCGAGCGGCAGGGCTTCCCCCACGACGAGGTGGACATCGCGGTGGTCGTCCAGCGGATGGTCGACGCCGACAAGTCCGGCGTCCTCTTCACGAGCCACCCCTCGACCGGCGAACCGCGGGCCATCATCGAGGCGGCCTGGGGGCTGGGCGAGGGCGTCGTCTCCGGGTCCGTCTCACCCGACAACTACGTCGCGGACCGCGAGACTGGCGCGGTCGAGGAGGTCACCGTCGCGGACAAGAAGACGATGTTCGTGAAAAGCGAGACGGGCGAGACCGTCGAGCGCGAGGTGCCGGCCGACCGCCGCGAGGAGCGGGTCCTCTCAGACGACGAGATCGGCGACCTCGTCGCAATCGGCGATCGCGTCGAGGACCACTACGGCGAGCCACAGGACGTCGAGTGGGCCATCCGCGACGGCGACGTCTACATGCTCCAGTCCCGGCCGATAACGACCATCGACGGGGACGGGCAGGGAGCGGCCGAGGGCGGCGGGGCCGCCGCGAACGGCGGCGACGACGTGCTCGTCGACGGCCTGGGCGCCAGCCCCGGCGTCGTCGCGGGCCCCGCACGCGTCGTGACGAAGCTCGACCAGTTGGACAAGGTCGGCGACGGCGACGTCATCGTCACCGAGATGACGATGCCGGACATGGTGCCGGCGATGAAACGCGCCGCGGGCATCGTCACCGACGAGGGCGGGATGACTTCCCACGCCGCCATCGTCTCCCGTGAACTCGGCGTGCCTGCGGTCGTCGGCACCGGGAACGCGACCCGGGAGCTCCGCGACGGCGACCTGATCACCATCGACGGTGACCGGGGAACCGTCACGGAGGGCGCCACGGAGGACGAGGAGGAGTACGAACCCGTCGAGGCGGTGCGCCCGGACACGCCGGTCAAGCCGATGACCGCGACCGAGGTGAAGGTCAACGTCTCGATCCCCGAGGCCGCCGAGCGGGCCGCCGCGACCGGCGCCGACGGCGTCGGCCTCCTGCGGGTCGAGCACATGGTCCTCTCGCTGGGTAAGACCCCCGAGCGGTACATCGCCGACCACGGCGAGCGGGCCTACGTCGACGAGCTCGTCGAGGGCATCCGGACGGTCGCCGAGGAGTTCTACCCCCGGCCCGTTCGCGCCCGCACCCTCGACGCCCCGACCGACGAGTTCCGATCGCTGGAGGGCGGCGAGGACGAACCCGCCGAGCACAACCCGATGCTCGGCTACCGCGGCATCCGGCGGAGCCTGGACAAGCCCGACGTCTTCCGGACCGAGCTCAAGGCCTTCGCCGAGCTCTACGAGATGGGCTACGACAACGTCGAGATCATGCTCCCCCTGGTGAACGACGCCGAGGACGTCTACGCCGCGAAGCGACACATGCAGGAGGTCGGCATCGACCCAGCCAAGCGAGACTGGGGCGTGATGATCGAGACGCCGGCCAGCGCGCTGGCCATCGAGGAACTCGCGGGCGCCGGCATCGACTTCGCCTCGTTCGGCACCAACGACCTCACCCAGTACACCCTCGCGGTCGACCGCAACAACGAGCACGTGGCCGACCGGTTCGACGAGCTCCATCCCGCCGTGCTGGACCTCATGGGGTCGGTCATCGGGACCTGCCGCGAGCTCGGCGTCGAGACGAGCATCTGCGGCCAGGCCGGCTCCAAGCCCCGGATGGTCCGCTACCTCGTCGAGGAGGGGATCTCCTCCATCTCGGCGAACATCGACGCCGTCAGGGACGTCCAACACGAGGTCAAGCGGGTCGAACAGCGTCTCATCCTCGACTCGGTGCGGTAGCCGTACCCCGTTCCCGACCGTACACCGCCGTGGCGGCCCGCCGCCGACCGCGGCCACAACGTCGACCGGTTCGCGGACCGCACGGTTTAGTACCCCGGCTCTCCACCCACCTGACGAACACGAGTGTCGCCCCCGCTGCCCGTGCCCTTGCCGCCCCTCGCGTCCGCCCTCGACCCGGCGCTCGTCGAGGCCTTCGCCGCCCCGACTCCCCTTCCGGCGGTCCCTGCCGCGGCCCTCGTCCCGCCGTTCGACGGCTGGTTCGAGCGCCTGGTTCGTGGCGCGACCGGGTGGCCGGGGCTGGGCATCGTCTTCGTCTACTCCTTTCTCATCGCCTTCGTCCTGCCGGGCGTGAGCGAGGTGGTGCTGCTCGCACCCCTCGATCTGGGCCTGCCCGAGGGCGGACGCCTCGCGCTCATCATCCTGACGAGCGCCCTCGGCAAGGCCGCCGGGAGCGTCTTCGCCTTCCACATCGGACAGGAGGCCAAGCAGGCCGGCCCCGTCGTGCGCGCGCTCCGCCGGTCGCGGTTCGACGTGATGGAGTGGTCCGAGCGGCGGACCGTCGACCTCGCCAGGCGGTACGGGTACGCGGGCCTGGCGGTCGCGCTCTCGGTGCCCTTCTTCCCCGACACCCTCTCGATCTACGCCTTCGCGGTGCTCGAGGAGGACTACCTCCGCTTCGCGCTCGCCACGTTCGCCGGGAGCGTCGGTCGCCTGCTCGTGACTCTGGCGCTCGCCGGCGGCGCCATCGCCGTGTTCTGACGGGCGAGGGGACGCGGCGTCCGTGCCCGGCCGCGGGGGCCGTGCGTCACCCCGTCGGTGGACCGGGCGCTCGCCCGTCGCGGAACCGGCGCGCTTTAGAACCTGATGCCCGTTCCCGTGGGTATGAGCGACGACCACGAGGACTTCCCGACGGAGCCCCCCGCGGTGGTGACCTGCGGGTTGCCCTACGCCAACGGCGACCTGCACATCGGTCACCTGCGGACCTACGTCGGGGGCGACGCCTACGCCCGGGCGCTCCGGAAGCTCGGCCAGGAGACGGCCTTCGTCTGCGGGTCGGACATGCACGGGACGCCCGTGGCCGTCAACGCCGAGGAGGAGGGCGTCACGCCCGAGGAGTTCGCCCTCCGGTGGCACGAGGTCTACCAGGAGACGTTCCCGCGGTTCAACGTCGACTTCGACAACTACGGCCACACCCACGACGAGACCAACGTCGAGCTCACCCGGTCCATCGTCCGGGCGCTGATCGAGAACGACCTGGTCTACGAGAAGGAGATCATGGTCGCCTACGACCCGGTCGACGACCAGTACCTCCCCGACCGGTACGTCGAGGGGACCTGTCCCTACTGTGGCGAACGCGCCCGCGGCGACGAGTGCGACGAGGGCTGTGGCCGCCACCTCGAACCCGGCGAGGTCGAGGATCCCACCAGCGCGCTGTCGGGCAACCCCGCGGAGTACCGCGAGCGTCGCCACAAGTTCTTCCGCGTCTCCGAGCTTCAGGACTACCTCCAGGGGTTCATCGACCGCCTGGAGGGGACCGCGAACGCCCGTAACCAGCCCCGCGAGTGGATCGAGGGCGAGCTCCGGGACTGGTGTATCACCCGCGACATGGACTGGGGCATCGACTACCCCGGGGAGAGCGTCGCGTCGGACGAGCAGGCGGGCGGCGACGACCTCGTGCTCTACGTCTGGGTCGACGCCCCCATCGAGTACGTCTCCTCGACCAAGCAGTACACCGAGCGTGTCGGGGCGGACGCCTACGACTGGGAGCGCGCCTGGAAGGACGACGGCGAGATCGTCCACGTCATCGGCCGGGACATCATCCAGCACCACACCGTCTTCTGGCCCGCGATGCTCCGGGGCGCGGGCTACAACGAACCGCGCGCCGTGATGGCGAGCGGGTTCATCACGCTCGAGGGGAAGGGCTTCTCGACCTCCCGGAACCGCGCGGTCTGGGCCGACGAGTACCTCGACGAGGGCTTCCACCCCGACCCCCTGCGCTACTACCTCGCCACCAACGGCGGCTTCCAGCAGGACGTCGACTTCTCGTGGGCGAAGTTCCGCGAGCGGGTGAACGGCGAACTCGTGGGGACGGTCGGTAACTTCCTCTACCGCTCGCTGCTCTTCGCCCACCGCAATTACGGCGGGACGCCCGACGCCGACCTCTCCCCGGAGGTCGAGGCTCGCATCGAGGAGGCGGTCGAGGACTTCCGGGCCGGCGTCAACGACTACTCCGTGCGCGCCGTCGGGAACGCCGCGGTCGACCTCGCCCGGTTCGGCAACGAGTACATCCAGCGCAACGAGCCCTGGAACCTCGTCGACGAGGACCCCGAGCGGGCGGCGTCGGTCATCCGCGACTGCGTCCAGGTGGCGAAGGCCGTCACGCTCCTGCTCGAACCCGTGGCGCCCGGCCGGAGCGAGACGGTCTGGGAGCGCCTGAACGAGGACGTCTCGGTCCACGAGGCCAGCGTCGAGGCGGCGTTCGACGCGCCCCCCGCCGACTTCGACGAACCCGTCGAGCCGTTCGAGCAGGTGCCCGAGGAGCGGGCCGAGGAACTGACGGCCAAACTCGAGGACCGGGTCGAGACCGCAGAGGGTGACGGCGAGGACGAGGCCGGCGCCGGAACCGACGGGGACGGCGAGGCCGCCGCGGGGACGGACGACGCCGCGGACTTCGAGCCCGTCCTCGACGAGCGGGTGGGAATCGAGGCGTTCCAGGACCTCGACATGCGCGTCGGCCGGGTGCTCGACGCGGAGGGCATCGAGGGCGCCGACGACCTGGCGAAGCTCACCGTCGACATCGGCGTCGAGACCCGGCAGGTCGTGGCGGGCATCAAGCGGCTCCACGACCTCGACGCGCTCCCGGGCGAGAGGGTCGTCGTCCTCGCCAACCTGGAGAAGGCGGAGCTGTTCGGCGTCGAGAGCGACGGGATGGTGCTCGCGGCCGGCGAGGAGGCGGACCTGCTGACCACCCACGGCGACGCGGAACCCGGCGAGCGGGTCCGCTGACCGGTAGCGATTTGCGACGGGGCCGCGAAGCGGTCCATAGTGGCCCCGGACGCCGAAAACGAGTTGACCGACGACGGCTCGCTGCCGCTGCTCGGCCGGGACGCGTCCCTTCCGGCGCCGCGCGCCGGCCCGGTCGCGGTCGTCACGGCCGTGGGGGTGGCGGTGTTCGCCGTCGCGCTTTGGAACCTCGGGCGGGAGCTGGCGACCCTGTCCCTCGTCGTCCCGCCCCTGCTCGCCTTCCTGACGGGCGCGGCGTTCGCCGCCGGGGTCTGGTACGGCGCCTACCGGCTCCACCACGGCGACTTCGACGGGGCGGGGCGGTGGCTGGTCGCCGGGTTCTGTCTCCTCGGCGCGCTCGTCGCCTCGGGAGTCACGCTTCTGACCACCGCCATCCGGATGGTCGAGGGCCGGCCGGTCGCCGAACCGACCTTCGTGTTCTTCACCGCCGCCGGGAGCGGCGCGGTCGCCGGCCTGCTCGTCGGGTGGCTCTACACCCGGGTTCGCCGGGACGCCGCCCGGGCCCGGCGCGCCCGCGACCGCTTCGCCTTCCTCAACAGCACGCTCCGTCACGACGTGCTTAACAACATGATGATCGTCCGGTCGCGCGCCGAGCACATCCGCGACGCCGCCGCCGACGACCGGACCGCCGACTTCGCGGGCACCATCGTCGACCGCTCGGACGAGGTGGTCCAGTTCGTCGAGCGGGTGCGGGCGCTGCTCTCGCGCCTGTCCGACGACCGTGATCGCGAGCCGTTCCCCGTCTCGCTGACCGAGGCGGTCCGGAACCGGGCCGAGGCCCTCGACGACGCGTACCCGGACGTCGACGTCGAGACCGACGTCCCGGACGGCGTGACCGTCGTCGGGGACGACCTGCTGGAGGACGTGGTCGGCAACCTGCTCCGGAACGCCGTCGACCACAACGACGCCGACCGCCTGCTGGTGGCCGTCACGGTCACGACGGAGGGCGACCGCGCCCGCCTCCGGGTCGCCGACAACGGTCCCGGCATCCCCGACGACCTGAAGGACGCGGTGTTCCGGCGCGGCCAGACCGGCCTCCACGAGGACGGCACCGGGTCGGGGTTCGGCCTCTTTTTCGTCGACGCGATGGTCACGCAGTACGGCGGATCGGTCCACGTCGAGGACAACGAACCGACCGGCGCGGTCTTCGTCGTCGATCTCCCGCTCGCGACCGACTGAGCGCCGAGCGGACGTCCGGGGCCTACGCCACCGGGATTTTAACGTTCACCGCCGTCACGGGTACGCATGGACGACGAGACCGGCGAGGAGGGGACGGCGCCGACCGAGGGGACGCGCGAGGAGGGGGCGGCGTCGGCCGGGAACGAACCGACGGTCCTCGTGGTGGAGGACAACGAGGACATCGTCGAGACCTACCGGCTCTGGCTGTTCGACGACTTCGACGTCCGGACGGCGACGGACGGCGAGGCGGCGCTAGAGGCGGTCGACGGCGCCGTGGACGTGATCCTGCTGGACCGGATGATGCCCGGCCTGTCGGGGGCGGAGGTGCTCGCCCGGGTGCGGGACCGGGGGTACGACTGCCGGGTCGCGATGGTCACTGCCGTCGAGCCCGACTTCGACATCCTCGAGATGGGGTTCGACGCCTACCTCACAAAGCCCGTGACGGAGTCGGAGCTCCGCGAGACCATCGACCGGCTGCTGGCACACGGCGACTACACCGACACGCTCGACCGGTACACCCGCCTGCTGGCCAAGCGGGAGGCGCTCAGGGCGTCGAAGAGCCCGGCCGAACTCGAGGGCAGCGAGGAGTACGCCGCCCTCGAGGCGGAGATGGAGGAGCTGAACGAGGACCTCGACCCGACCGTCGTCGGCCTCGGCGACGACGAGGGGTTCGTCGCCACCCTCCGCGGGATCGAGGGCGACGGGGACGGGAACGGGGAGACCGAGGGCGAGGGCGACGCCGGGACCGACGGGAACGCGGACGGCGGCGCGTTCGGGGAGGGTGTCGACCCGTGAGCTACGAGCTCGGCGTCGACCTGCCGCCGGACGCCCCCGCGCGGGTCCAGCCGGGGACGAACCTGCTCGTGACCGGGGGCCCGATGGTCGGTAAGCAGCGCCTCGCACTCGAACTGCTCGCCCCGGGACAGCGCCGCGACGAGGGTGCGCTGCTGGTCACCACCGAGACGCCGAACGTCCAGATCGCGGAGTCGTACGCCGGCCTCGCCGACGACGAGGGGCCGCCGCTCCGCATCGTCGACGCGACCGGCGAGGCCGGGAACCGCGAGGTGAACGAGCGGTACGCCGTCGAGTTCGTCGCCTCGCCCGGCGACCTGACCGGCCTCGGCATCGCGATGAACAAGGCGTTCGACGCCTTCGCGACCGAGGGCGTCGACGACGTTCGGATCGCGGTCGACTCGCTCTCGACGATGCTCACGTACCTCGACGGCGAGCAGGTGTTCAAGTTCCTCCACGTCCTGACCGGGCGGATCACCTCCATGGGCGGCCTCGGCGTGTACACGCTCAACACCGTCGCCGCGGACGCACAGGACGTCGGCATGCTCAAGAACACCGTCGACGGCGTCGTCCATCTGGACGACGACGAGGGGCGCGTCGACGGGTTCGACGGCGTGACGGGGTGACGCCCGCCACGGGTTTCTTGTCCCGGCGTGGCGAAGCCGCGCCATGCGCAACGCGAAGATCGTCTGTACGCTCGGCCCGGCGTCGGACGACCGAGGGACCATCCGGGAGCTGGCGGAGGCGGGCATGTCGGTCGCGCGGCTGAACGCGAGCCACGGCACCCGCGAGGAGCGCGCCGCGGCCATCGACCGGGCGCGGGCGGTCGACGCGGCGCTCGACGCCCCGCTGGCCGTGATGCTCGACACGCAGGGGCCGGAGATCCGGACCGGCGCGGTCGAGGACCCGGTCCACCTCGCCGACGGGTCGGTCGTGCGGTTCGTCGAGGGTGACCGGACCACCGAGGAGGAGGTCGGCCTGTCCCACGGCATCGGGGCCGCGGAGCCGGGGGACAGGGTGCTCCTCGACGACGGCCGCATCGAGACGGTGGTCGAGCGGGTCGAGGGCGGGACGGTCCACGCGCGGGTCGCCTCCGGCGGCGAGATCGGCAGCCACGAGGGGGTGAACCTCCCCGGCGTCGAACTCGACGTGGACGTGGTGACCGAGTCCGACCGGCGCGACCTCGAACTCGCCGCCGACAAGGGGGTCGACTTCGTCGCGGCGAGTTTCGTCCGCGACGCGGGCGACGTCTACGAGGTGAGCGACACGCTGGACGAACTCGGCGGCGACGTGCCGGTGGTCGCGAAGATCGAGCGGGCCGGCGCCGTCGAGAACCTTGACGGCATCGTCGACGCGGCCTACGGCGTGATGGTCGCGCGCGGCGATCTCGGCGTGGAGTGTCCGCTGGAGGAGGTGCCGATGATCCAGAAGCGCATCATCCGCCGGGCACAGTCCGCGGGCGTCCCGGTCATCACCGCCACCGAGATGCTGGACTCGATGGTCCAGGCCCGCCGTCCGACCCGCGCGGAGGCCTCGGACGTCGCCAACGCGGTGCTCGACGGTACCGACGCGGTGATGCTGTCCGGCGAGACCGCGGTCGGCGACCACCCGGTGCGGGTGGTCGAGACGATGCACCGCATCGTCCGGGAGGTCGAGGACAGCGGGGAGTACGCCGAGTCGGTCGAACAGCGCGTCCCCGCGGCCGCCGACGACTCGCGCACGGAGGCGCTGGCCCGCTCGGCGCGCTACCTCGCCCGCGATACCGGCGCGAGCGCCGTCGTCGCGGCCTCCGAGTCCGGCTACACCGCCCGCCGGA
>JBDGSZ010000071.1:0-19662 GCA_042217265.1 Haloferacaceae archaeon | reverse complement strand
CGCCGGCCTCCTTCAGGATGCGCCGGACCTCCTCGCGCATCTCGATGCGCAGGTCGACGTCGAGGTTGGAGAACGGCTCATCGAGGAGGAGCACCTCGGGCTCCGGGGCCAGCGACCGGGCCAGCGCCACCCGCTGTTGTTGGCCCCCGGAGAGCTCGCCGGGCCGGGAGTCGCCCTGGTCCTCCAGCCCGACGAGGTCGAGGAGGTCGGCGACCCGGCGCTCGCGCTCCGCCTCGGGCAGGTCGTGGATGCCGAAGCCGACGTTCTCCGCGGCGGTGAGATGCGGGAAGAGCGCGAACTCCTGGAAGACGACGCCGACGCCCCGCTCCTCCGGGACGACGTGCGTCGACGGCCCCGAGACCGTCTCGCCGCGGAGCCGGACCTCCCCGGCGTCCGGCCGCTCCAGCCCCGCGACGAGGCGGAGCGTCGTCGTCTTGCCACAGCCCGACGGCCCGAGGAGCGTGACGATCTCCCCCTCGCGGACCGAAAGCGAGAGGTTCCGGATGACCGACTCCCGGCCGTAGTCCTTCGAGACGCCGTCGAGTTCGAGCACCGTCTCGCCGCCGGGTCCGGCCCCGGCGTCGGCACCCGTGGCGACGGCCTCGGAGTCACCGGCCGCGTCGTCGTCGCGCGTGTACGTGCTATCTGACATCGTGGTCCCCCTGCGGGCCCCTGACCTGCGCCGGGGGGCCGTCCGCGCTCGTCCGGTCGGCCATCGGTACGACGCGGCTCCGCAAATATCCGTCGTTGTCGACGGGTCGCGGGACGGATCCGACCGGCCGGTCCGGCCGCCCGCCTTCCGGCCCGCCCCGGCCGGTCGGCGCCCGGCGGCCCGCGTCCGCTCGCCACCCCGGCGTGGCCGGTGGTCGGGTCACAGTTCCGCCTCCAGGTGGTCCGCCGCCCGGAGCGCGAGCGCCGCGATGGTGAGCGTCGGGTTCATCGCCCCGCCGGTCACGAAGACGCTGCTCCCAGCGATCCAGAGGTTGTCGAGGTCGTGTGTCCGCAGGCGCGGCGTCACGACGCTCCCGTCCGGATCGGTCCCCATCCGCGTCGTCCCCATGTGGTGGTAGGCGGGCCCCGTCTCCCCCGGGCCGACCTGCCAGGTGATCTCGGCGTCGAGCTCGTCGAGTATCGTCGCCTGTATCTCGTTCGCCCGCCGGATGGTCCGCTTGGTCCGGTCGTCGACGCGCCAGTGGATCTCTGGGACCGGGTTGCCGTGGTCGTCCGTCGTCGACGGGTCGAGGCCGACGTAGTTCTCCTTCCGCGGGCGCTGGCCGACCAGCCCCCCGACCGCGACGCTGTTGCCGTAGGCGTCACGGAGCGTCCCGAGCAGGTCGTCGCCCCACTCGTCGCTCCCGAGGGCGACCTCCACCGGCGATGGGCCGGCGTAGTTGAGGAACTCGAGTTTGATGCTCCCCAGCTCGGACCGGTCGGCGTCGGCCACCGGCACGCCCCGGTCGGTGCCCGCTGCCGGGTCGTCGTAGAATTGGTGGCTCTCGCTGGTGTTGAACCCCACGTGGTTCTGTCGGGTCCGGCGGTCGAGGCGGCCGCCGGTCCCGGCGAACAGGTGGTCCATGAAGTAGCGCCCGACCAGTCCGCTGGAGTTCGCCAGCCCGTCCGGGTAAGTCTCCGACCTCGACAGCAGGAGGAGCCGCGGCGTCTCCACGCCGCCACACGCGACGACGAACTGCCGGGCCTCCTGCCGGTGCGTGTCGCCGTCGGGCGTCGCGTAGACGGCCGCCTCGACCCGCTCGCCCGCCCGGTCGTGGTCGAGGCGCTGGACCGGCGCCCGGTCCATCACCCGGGCGCCGGCCGCCTCGGCCTTCTCGACGTGGCGCGTCGCGTCGTACTTCGCGCCCGACGGACAGACCGGCTTGCAGGTCCCGTAGCCCACGCACCGCGACTCGCCGTCGTAGCGCTCTGAGTTTCGCGCGTTCGGGACCGAGTGGGTCGCCACCCCCAGTCGCTCGCACGCCCCGGCGAAGATGGAGTCGCTGTACGAGGGCGGGAAGGCGGGCATCGGGAACGGCTCCTCGCGCGGCGGCGCGAAGGGGTTGTCCGCGGCGCCGGCGACGCCGAGTGCGTCCTCGGCCTGCGCGTAGTACGGCCGGAGATCCTCGTAGCCGATGGGCCAGTCGCTCCCGACGCCGTACCGGGACTCGGTCTCGAAGTCGGCCTCGTGGAGCCGCATCACCATCCCCTGCCAGTGGAGCGTCGACCCGCCGACGCCCTTGACGCGGGCGCGGTTGAGCGGGTAGAACCGTTCCCCGGTGGAGGCGTACGCGTCGCGTTCGCCCCCCATGTCCCAGACCGACAGGGGACCGTGCGCCGGCCGGATCGACCGCTCCATCCGCTCGGGGCGCTCGGCGGCGTCGAACCGCTCGCCCGCCTCCAGGACCACCACGTCGTGGCCGCGCTCGGCGAGCCGGTGCGCGACCAGCGACCCCGCGGGGCCGCTCCCGACGACGCAGACGTCGGCCCGCTCCGAGGGCGACCGGTCGGCGGCGCTCACGACTCCGGCCCCCGCTGGTAACTCGCGAGCCCGCCGGGGTGGCCCTGCGGGTTCTCGATGCCCACCAGTTTCCCGCCCGTCGGCGACGCGTAGAGCGCGAACAGCAACTCGTTCACGACGTAGTACCGGACCCGCTCGGCGTCCGACCCCGACGGGTCGGGGTCGACGTCGTCCGCGCCCATCCGCCGGAGCGCGTCGTCCCGCGTCGCCGGGTCGAGGGCGGCGAAGCGCTGGCCGTGCCACGCCTCGGCGTACTCGTCGAGGTACCCGGCGGCCGCTGCCACCCCCGCCGCGTGCTCCGGGCGGTCCTCCGCCCGCGCCCGGGCGTACCGACGGACGAACGTGCCCACTCCCTCCACCTCGGAGGGGTAGAGCACCTCCGCGGCGGCGACGAGCGTGTCCGTCACCCGCCCGCCGAGGGGTCCGTTCGCGTCCTCGCCGTCTCTCTCGGACAGGAGAACCGCTCCGCCGCCGCCGGCGACGCCGGCCGCCGCGAGCGCCGCGAGCGCGTCGCGTCGGGTGAGCCTCATCCGCCGCCGAGTTAGGTAGACCTAAACTTATGTGTTCGGTTCCGTCGCCGTCAGCTCCGACCGGACGAAGACGCCGTCGGGGGCTGTCGCGGGCACGTGCGCCGCCGCCCCGCCACACGCCCGGACGTTCCGGCACCGCTCGATCCGGGGCGAGAGCGCGCGCACGCCGTCCCCGGAGACGTCGACCGGGAGGTCGAACCGGTACGAGAACCCGCCGCCCGGCCCGTAGTCGACGAACACGGTCAGGGTGACCGTCTCGCGACCGTCGACCGGCGGTGCCCCCTCCCCGACCGGTCGGACGTCGCCCGCGACCCGCGCCCGCCCGTCCGCGACCAGCAACCGGAGGGAGAGTTCGTCCCCGGGGTCGCGGGCGACGTAGAGGGCGCTCCCGTCGTCGGTCGCGACCCGCGCGGTGACGCCGACCGCGCCCTCGGGAATCCCGACGGTCGCCTCCAGGCGCACGCCCGGCCCGGAGACGTCACGAACTCGCCGGAGGCGGGCCGCGTCGGGCGACCCGTCGTGGGGCGCCCAGACCCCGCGGTAGACGTAGCGGTACAGCCGGCGGTCGGGGAACGCGTCGGCGACGGCGAACGGCCGGTCGCGGAGGGCGTAGACGGTCCGCCCGTCGAACCCGGGGTCGTTCCGGAGCGGCTGGAAGGGGTGGTTGAGCCAGTCGCCGTAGGGGTCCGGGACGAGGACGACGGCGTTCGCCGGCGACCCGCCCTCGAACGGCTCGTAGGCCGTCTCGTAGGTCCGGGTCGCATCCATGTTCTCCTCGACGCGGTGGTCAAGGTTCCCGGCCGTGACCGCCCCGAAGGCACCCGCACTCACGAGGAGGACCGCCGCGAACGCGGCGCGAGCCGTCCGGTCGTCAAGGCGGCGGTCGAGCGCCCGGTGGAGGAGCCGTCCCCCCTGGAGCGCCCCCGCGGCGGCGAACGCCGCCGTCGGGAGGAGCAGGTCGAAGTGGTAGTAGGGACCGAGGACGGATACGAGGCCGTCGCCGGCACGGTCCAGGTCGCCGAGGACGTTGTAGTTGCCCCAGAAGTAGACGTTGCCCGCGGCGACCGAGACGCCGACGCCCGCGAGGACGGCCTCGCGGTCGGTGGGACCGCGGCGGAGGGCGAGAGCGAGGCCGGCCCCGGCCAGCGCCGTCCCGAGGAGGCCCCCGGCGACCCACTCGGTGACGAACAGTTCGAGGACCTGTCGGTTCGCGCGCAGGGCGAGTTCGACCGTGTACGTTACCTCGTGTCCGAGGAGCCGGTGGTACCCGAACCCGAGGCCGTCCTGCGGCCCGAACGCCTTGTAGGGAAAGAGCAGCGCCGACCCCGTGGTCGCGGCGTTGTACGCGAGCGTGAGGCCGACGCCGGCGAGGCCCAGCGCGGCCGTCGTCGCCTGCCGCGGAAGCGCGCCGCTGAGGTCGGTCCGGAGCGTCCACAGCGCGTGAGCGACGAACGGCGCGGCGAACAGGAGAGCGGTGTAGGGCCGTGCGAAGAAGGCCAGGCCGACCGCGGCACCGGCGGCGGCGGCCCACCGGCGGTCGTCCTCGCGGTCCGCGCGCAGGTAGGCGTACACAAACGCGAGGTTCAGGAGCGTCGTCGGGGCGTAGGGGAGGAAGACCGACGAGTCGATCAAGAAGAGCGGCGAGAGGAGGACGAAGGCGGCCGCGAGGAGGCCCGTCCGCCGGTCGTACACCTCCCGCACGACGCCGACGACCAGCGCGAGATTGCCCGCGGCGACCCCCGCGAGCGCGAGGCGGTACCCGCCGAAGAGGCGCCCGAGCGCGAAGACGGCGGCCGGGACGGGCGTGTACTTCGAGTACAGGCGGTCGCCGTCCTCGACGAAGAACCAGGGTCGCATGGCATCCTCGACCGGCGGCCGGAGGAACAGTCGGCCCTCCAGCAGCATCGCCGCCTGCTGGAGGTAGACCGCCTCGTCGTGGTTCAGTGAGTGGTAGGGGAAGACCTGGTTCGCGACGGTCCAGACGGCGAGGGCGCCGAGCGCGGCGACGGCGGCCGTCGCGGCCCGACCGGCGTGCCGGTCCATCTCACCGCCTCACTGCGCCCCGTCGTCGTGGTCCCGCCCGCCCTCCTGGGCCAGGATGACGGCCATCGAGAGCCCCGAGACGGCGACGAGGACGAGCGCTGGCACCGCCGCGCGGCCGTACAGCCCCGCCTCCTGGACCCGCCAGATGAAGGTGACGAGCGTGTCGAACCGGAGCGGGCGGAGCAGCAGCGTCGTCGGCAGTTCCTTCATTGTCGTGAGGAAGACGAGCGCCGCGCCCGTCGCGATGCCGGGGGCGATGAGCGGGAGCGTCACCGACCGGAAGGCGCTCAGGCGCCCCCGGCCGAGGGTGCGGGCGGCCTCGACCAGCCGCCGGTCGACCTGGAGCGTCGAGGTGCGGATGGACCCGATGGCCTGGGGCATGAACCGGACGACGTAGGCGAACACCAGCAGCGGGACGGTCTTGTAGAGCGCGGGCACGACGTCGAGGCTGAAACTCACCAGCGCGATGGCGAGGACGATGCCCGGCGTCGCGTAGCCGACGTACGGCGCCCGGTCGGCCAGCGCGGCCAGCCGCGAGTCCGACACCGCCGACCGGAGCGCGATGGGGAGCGCGACGAGGACCGCCGCGCCGGCCGTCAAAAGCGACACGTAGACCGAGTGCCACCCGTAGGACCACGAGAACGCCATGCCGCCGGCGCCGTACCCCGGGCCGCTGCGCACCAACCACATGCCGAAGATGGCGATGGGGAGCGCGATGGCCGCGAGCGCGACCGCCGCCGGGAGGAGGATGGCGGGGTAGCGCCACGCGCCCAGGTCGAGGTCGACGGTGCCCCCGGACCCCCTGTTGGCGTACGCGTTCCGCTCGTCGACGCCGATGCGGGACTCGATGGACAGGATGACCATCGTGACGGCGAGCAACTGGAGCGAGAGGAGCGCCGCGTAGTCCCGCATGAACGCGTTGTACCGGGCGTAGATGAACTGCGTGAACACCTGGACGCGCATGATGTTCGGCGTCCCGAAGTCCGAGAGGGTGTAGAGCGCGACCAGGAGCGCGCCGGCGGCGATGCCCGGGGTTATCTGCGGGAGCGTCACCCGTCGGAACGCCTCCCAGCGGTCGGCGTTGAGCGTGCGCGCGGCCTCGACGAGCGAGGCGTTCAACGAGAGCAACGACGCCCGCGTCGTGAGGAAGACGTAGGGATAGGTGTAGAGCGTGAGCACGAGCGCGGCCCCGGCGAACCCGTAGATGGTCGGGAGGCGTTCGACCCCCAGAGGCGCCAGCGCGTCGGCGAGAACGCCCCGCGGGCCGAAGGCCGAGACGGCCGCGAAGGCCCCGAGGTAACTCGGGATTGCCAGCGGCAGGGCGGCGAGGACCGTCCAGAACCGTCTGAAGGGAATCTCCGCCTGGACGGTGAGCACCGCGAGTGGGACGCCGATCAGCACGCTCCCGCCCGTGACGACGGCCACCAGCGCGACGCTCCGGAGGAGCACCCGGACGGTCGTCGGGGCAACGGTGAGGCCGAGCGCCCGCCCGCCGAGGTGGAATACGTCGACGAGCAGCCAGCCGAGCGGGAGGACGAGCACGGCCGCGATGGCGGCCGCGAGGAGCGTCAGCCCCGTCCCGACGGCCGACGCGTCGTCGTCGGCGATGCGCTCGCCGAGCGACGCGAGCCGCCCCCGGACGCTCATCCCAGAACGCCGGCCTCCCGCATCAGCTGGAGCGTCGGGTCGAGGTTCGACAGCTCCGAGAGGTCGACGTCCGGCGGGTTCAGCTGGTCGACCGTGGGGAGGTCACCCACGGGCTCCACTTCGGGGATCATCGGGTAGGCGAAGCTGACGGTCGCGAAGAACTCCTGGGCCTCGGCCGAGAGCAGGTGGCGGACGAAGTTGTTGACCAGTTCGTCCTTCCCGGTGCCCTGGATGCGGAGCGTGCCGGCCACGTTCACGAGGGCACCAGCGTCGTTCTCGGTGAACGCGAGGCGAATGGGCGCGTCGGGCCGCTGGTTCTTCACGCGCATCGCGTAGTAGTGGTTGGCGAAGCCGGCGGCGAGCGCCCCGTCGGCCACCTGCTGTGAGACGACGAACTCGTTGGGGTAGCGCTCGGTCCCGGCCTCGCGCATCGCGACCAGCCACTGTCTGGTCGCATCGGGCCCACGGAGGAGCCGCATCGCGGTCACGAACGACTTGAACGCGCCGTAGGTCGGCGCCCAGCCCATCGTCCCCCGGAGCGCGTCCGTCTCCGGGAACCGCCGGACCTTGTTCGGGATGTCGCCCTCGCTCAACCGCTCGGTGTTGTAGGGGACGCTCCGCGCGCGGCCCGCGACGCCAACCCACGCGTTGTCCTCGCCCTGGAAGGTCTTGGGAACGGGCGAGACGACGTCGTCGGGGAGGGGTTCGTACGCGCCGTTGTCCGCGACGAAGCCAAGCGAACTGGCGTCGATGGACCAGAACACGTCGGCCTGGGGCGACCCGGCCTGGACCTCCTCGACGATGGTCTGGGCCAGCGACGACGACGACGCGTTGCTCGCGAAGACCTGGAACTCGGGGTAGATCTCCTGAAGCATCTCGACGAACCGGAAGTAGATGCCACCCTCGCCGCCGCCGATGTAGAGGTTGAGCGAGCCCGACAAGTCGGGCAACTCCTCGATGGACGTTCCGCCCGGCGCCGGACGCCCCTCGACGAGCGACCCCGACCCCCGGAACGCAGTGAGCGACGGGACTTCTATCTCCCCCGACTCCCCGGGGGCGGTCCCGGAAGTACCGCCGCCGAGAAGCGACGAACAGCCGGCGAGACCGGCCATCGATCCCGCAGCGACCGTCTCCAGCAGCCGACGCCGACCGAGACGATGATCGCGTTCCATGGGTTTTAGGCTCGCCCAAAAACACAAAACGCTTGTGATTCTCCGGCGCGCGCCGGGGCGCGCCGCCCGGGTCTGACCGCTCGCGTCGGGCGGTCGGGATCCCTCGACGCGCCCGACCGTGGGGCCGCGGCCGACGGCGCGGCGGGAGTCATCGGTTCACCCTCGCGGCCGCGGGCGCCGGCTCGACGGGCGCGAGTTCGTCGAGGCAGTCCAGCCATTCGCGGGTGTAGCGCCCGACGTGGTTGAGGAAGTCGCCGTTGGCCCACTCATCGAAGTCGCCCTCCGCGAGGACGTCGGCCACGTCGGCGGCGACCCCGGCGAACGAGTCGGCGTCGGCGCCGGCGTCGTCGATCACGCGCCAGAAGTGCTCGTTCAGTTCCAGCGCCGGCGCCTCGGCGCGAAGGTCGTCGAACGTCGGGCGCGGGGCCTTGTCGTGGCGACAGAGCGGATAGCCAGTGAGCACCTGTTTGCCGAGGACGTCGGCGGCGCGCTTGAGGACGACGCCGCTCCAGATGTCGTCGAACCGCCCGACTCCCCACTCGTTGTCGTCCATCGGGAGTTGGTAGAACGCCGGGACGACCTCCCGCTCGAACGCGAGGTTCATTGAGCAGACGGTAAGGTAGTTCCCTTCCGCGACGACGAACTCGTCGCCGTAGTCGTCGGCCGTCGTCCGGGTCCGGGCCTGCCCCCGCAGGTCGCCGTCGTTCAGGATGCGGGCCGCGTCAAGGTCCGGCACGTTCGTCCACAGGCCCTGCGAGGCGACGACGTCCCGCGCCCGCCCGGTCCGGGTGTCGACCGTCTCGTCCATCGCCCCGTACGGGTAGCCGCGCGGGTACAGGCCGTGGTCCTCGTGGTTCTGGTAGAGGACGTTCACCCACCGCTCGTTCGACTCGACCACCTCGACCGGCCCCTCGTACGCGAGGTTCCGCAGGTGCCGGCCGAAGAAGTCCCAGTCGTCGAGCGGGCGGGTGTCGTCGTCGATGAACACGCCGTACTCGAAGTCGTTGGTCCACAGGTAGAGCAGGCCGAAACTGGTCTGGGCGTGGCTGGCCTCCGGGATGAGGTGCGCGTACTCCGCGACCCCCTGCTCGTCGAGCCACCGCTCGCGGGCGGTGCCGTCGAAGACCGCCCCCGACACCGCCAGGTCGTCGAGCATCGCCGCCATGTCCGCCGTGTCACAGAAGTCCTCCGTCACCAGACAGACGAACAGCCGGTCGGTGTCGAACCCGTGCTGTCGGGCGTTCGCGACGTATGACCTGACACACTCGTACTCCCGTATCGTCGGGACGACCACGCAGACGTCGGACGTCATTACCCGTTGATTTTAGGACTGCCTAAAGTACCTGTCGATTAGGGCGGCCTAAAGAGGGCCGGCGGCACTCACGCGCCGTCCCCCGCCAGCGCTTCGAGCAGGACGACCGCCGGGTCGATCGCGAGCGGTTCGTTCGCGTTCCCGCAGTGCGGGGAGTGGACGCAGGACGGACAGCCGCCGGCACAGTCGCAGTCGTCGATCAGCGTCCGCGTCCGGGCGAGCAGCGTCGCCACGTCCTCGTAGCCGCCCCGCGAGAGGCCGACGCCGCCGGGGTGGCCGTCGTGGACGAACACCGTCGGCGCCCCCTCGTGTGGGTGGACCGGCGTCGAGAGCCCGCCGACGTCGGCGCGGTCACAGAGGAGCGTCAGCGGGAAGAGCGAGATGATGCCGTGCTCCGCGGCGTGGATGCCGCCGGCGAAGTCCCCGACCGCCCGCATCCGCTCCTCGACGTCCGGCGGGACGGTGAAGTAGAACCCGCGCGTCCGGAGGTCCGTCTCGGGCAGGTCGAGCGCCTCGCGGCCCAGCGACTCGCCCCGCTTGGGGTCCCGGCGCTCGAAGCCGGTCACCCGCTCGGTCACGGTCAGGTCCGCGAACCGGATCGGGACGTCGTCCCGGCCGGGCGCGGCCCGTTCCTCGAGGTCCGCCTCGACGGTCACCGACTTCTCCGTCAGCACCCGGGTGTAGTAGTCCGCCCACGTCGGGTCGAGTTCAGCCACGCCCCGGTCGAGGTCCAGGTCCACGACCTCGTAGGACTGCCCCTGGTGGTGGTATACGGCGCCGGGGTGGGCGTCACGGAGCGCGTCGGCGAGGTCGAGGGTCGCGATCACGTCGCCGTCGGCGAGCAGGTCAACCGAGCGGCCGCCGGCCGCGCGGAGGGCCGTCGACTGCTGAGGACTGCCGTCGCCGTCGTAGGTCCAGCGCCGCCCCTCCGCGGTCTCGCGGGCGGCCAGGCGGCCCGCGGCCTCCAGGTCCGCGACCACGCCGGGGAACCGCTCTCCGAAGTGGCGCTCGTCGTCGGTCGAGAGCCAGTTCTCCGCGGCGGCCGCCGCGACGTGGGGCGGCAGGAGTTCCGGGTTCTCCGGGTCGGTCATCGCCCGCTCCGGGTCGGCGTCGAACAGCGCGTCGGGGTCACGGGCCAGGTACTGGTCCAACTGGTCCTCGCCGGCGACCAGCACCACGAGCGCCGGGTCCTCCCCACGGCCCGCGCGGCCGGCGCGCTGCCGGGTCGACATCCGCGTCCCGGGGTAGCCGTCGAGGAGCACCGCGTCGAGCCCGCCGACGTCGACGCCGAGTTCGAGCGCGCTGGTGCTCCACACGCCGCGGACCGTCCCGTCCATCAGCCCCGCCTCGATCTCCCGGCGGCGCCCGTCCCGGAGCGACCCCTGGTAGGCGGCGACCGCGCCCGCCAGTTCGTGCTCCCCCCGCTCGCGCAGCCGCTTCGCGCTCTCGGTCGCGTACCGCTCGGCGGTCTGGCGCGCCCGCGTGAACGCGAGCGTCCGGTGGCCCGCCGCCAGCAGGTCGACGAACAGCCGCTCGGTCTCGGCGTGGCTCGACCGCCGTCGCCCCTCGCCGCCCCCGGACTCGGGTGGGTTCCAGATCACCCAGTGGCGCGGTCCGGTGCCGCTGGCGTCCTCGTCGACGAGCGTGAACCCCGACTCGGGCCGGCCCGTCACCCGCGCGGCGTGCTCGACGGGGTTGCCGATCGTCGCCGAACAGCAGACGAACGTCGGGTCGCTCCCGAACCGTTCACAGAGACGGGTCAGCCGCCGGAGGGTTAGGGCCACGTGCGCGCCGAAGACGCCACGGTACTCGTGGACCTCGTCTATCACCACCAGCGAGAGCGACGAGAACAGCCACTCCCAGAGCCGGTGGCCGTGCGGGAGCAGCCCGTAGTGGACCATGTCGGGGTTGGTCAACAGGACCGTCGGCCGGCGGTCGCGCACCTCGCGCTTCTCCGCCCGCGAGAGCCGACCGGTGTACGTCTCCACGGACACGCGGCTCCCGAACCCGAGGCCGTCCGCCAGCGCCGACAGGGTCCCGGCCTGGTCGGCGACGAGGGCGTTCTGCGGGCCGAGGTAGAGCGTCCGGCCGCCCTCGCGCATCGCCCGCTCGAACGCCGGCACGGTGTACGCCAGGCTCTTGCCGCTCGCCGTCTCCGTCGCGATCACCACGTCGTTGCCGTCCCTGACGGCCTCGATGGCGGCCGCCTGGTGTTCGTACGGCCGGTCGATGCCCCGCTCGGCGAGGGCGTCGGCCAGCCGCGGCTCCAGGTCGACGTCGGCGTATCGGGCCTCCCGGCCCGGGACGAGCCGGTGATCGCGGATCTGCCCCTCGTAGTACGGCCGGTCCCGGAGCGACTCGACGAACTCCTCCACACCGCGTCCAGGGGCGACGGGCGCCTAACGCTGACGGTGCCCGCCGCGGTTATCCGTCCCCGGCCCCTCGGTCGATCATGGACGGACGGGCATCACGCCGACGCGACGGGACCGGCGGCACCTACACGCTCGTGTTCGACCTCCCGTCGTCGACGACGATACGCGTCGGGGCGCTCGGGCGCCACGAGTTCCCCGCCGGCGCGTACGCCTACACCGGGAGCGCCCTCGGGACCGGCGGGTTCGCCCGCGTCGACCGGCACCGCCGCGTCGTCGCCGGCGCACACGACGCCAGGCACTGGCACGTCGATTACCTCGCCGGCCACCCCGCGACCGACCTCGTCGCCGTCCGGACCGCGACCGGCGTCGACCGGGAGTGTGCCGTCGCCCGCGCGCTGCCCGCGGGACCGGTCCCCGGGTTCGGCGCTTCCGACTGTGACTGCCGGTCCCACCTGGCCGCGGCCGACGCGCCGGCGCCGCTGCTGGCCGAACTCGAACGGATCTACGACTGACGCGAAACCGGGACCGGCCGGAGGGGCGGGCCGGAACCCGTGCCGGCTATGTCAGAGGCACCGGCGGACTGCCGTACGCGCGCCTGATACATTATGTCATCCTCTGTCCAACGATCCGTGCCGTGCGTTACCACATATAAAAATTGCTTTCGTTGAAATATGCCGACCGCGGGGCCGTGCCGCCCGAACGGCCGGAGCGGCTCGTCGAGGGGACCTGACGGCCCGCGCGGGTGCCGGCAGCCGCCGTCCGGCCCCGACCCGGGGCGCTCCACGCGCCGGTCACTCGATGGCGGCGGCGAGTTTCTCGACGGGGTGTGGGGGTTGGTCGGCGAGTGGGCCGTCGCCGAGTTGGGTGCGGCAGGAGGCGCCGGGGGCGACGACGGCGTCGCCGTCGCTGTCATCGACCTGGTCGAAGAGGATGCGGCCGACGGCCTTGCTCATCGAGAAGTGTTCGGCCTCGTAGCCGAAGCTGCCGGCCATCCCACAGCACGTCGAGTCCAGCGGGTCCACGCGGTAGCCCGCCCGCCGGAGCACCCCGACCGCGTGGTGGTCCTTCTTGGTAGCCTTCTGGTGGCAGTGGCCGTGGTAGGTGAGGTGCTCGCCGCCCTCCGCGAAGTCGATGTCCTCGTCCAGCCGGAAGGCGTCGAGGTACTCCATCACCCCGTAGGTGTTGGCCGCCACGGTTTCGACGTCCTCGCCGTCAAGCAGGTCGAGGTAGTCGGACTGGAGCATCACCGCGTCGGAGGGCTCGACGACGACGACGTCCCAGCCCTCGCGCACCTTCGGTGCCAGCGCGGCGACGTTCTGTTCGGCGTCGGCCCGGGCCTTCCCGACCAACCCCTTCGAGTGGGGCGGGCGCCCGCTGCCGACCGTGTCCTCGGGGATGCGGACGTGGACGCCCGCGGCTTCGAGCGCCCGCACCGCGGCCTTGCCCGCCGAGGGCTTGTTGTAGGTGGTGTAGGTGTCGGGGAACAGGAGGGCGGTGCGCTCGGCCTCGCTCTCGGGGACCTGCGGGCCGCCGCGGTTCTCGAACCAGTCGACCAGGGACTCGCGGTGGAAGTCGGGGAGCGAGCGTTCCTTCGCGATGCCCACCGTCTTCTCCATGAGCCAGCGCGACCCCGGCACTTTCGTCGCGAGGTTCGAGAGGGGCGCGAAGGTGCTCCCGAGTTCGGACAGCTCGTGGATGTTCGCGAAGATCCTGTCCCGGAGCGGGACTCCGTGACGCCGCTTGTACTCGTTCTCGACCTCGATTTTCATCTTCGCCATGTCCACCTCGCTGGGACAGTCGTGGGCACACCCTTTACAGCCGACACAGAGATCCATGACCTCGTGCATGAACTCAACGTCGAACTGCTCCTCCTTGCCCAAGTCGCCGGACATGGCCTGCCGGAGGAGGTTCGCCCGCCCCCGGGTGGCCTGGATCTCCTCCTCGGCGGCGCGGTAGGTGGGACACATCACACCGCCGGTCACGTCCTGCGGGCCGCGACAGCCCCCACAGCCGTGACAGAGTTCGACCATCCCCTGAAAGCCGTTGTCGTTGTTCCAGTTGAGGGCGGACTCGAATCCGGCGTCGAACTCGTACTCGGGGCCGAACCGGAGGTTCTCGGTCATGTCGACGTCGCCACAGACCATCCCCGGGTTGAGGATCCAGTCGGGGTCGAACGCCGACTTGAGGTCGCGGAAGACGTTCCAGAGGCGCTCGCCGTAGAGCTTCCGGTTCCACTGGGTGCGGGCGCGGCCGTCGCCGTGTTCGCCCGAGACGCTCCCGCCGTACTCAACGACGAGGTCCGTCGCCGCGTCGGCGATGGCCTCGTAGGTCTCCACGCCCTCGACGGTCTTGGTGTTGACCAGCGGGCGGATGTGGAGGACGCCGGGGCCAGCGTGGGCGTAGTAGGACGCGAAGGTGTCGAACTCGTCCAGGGCCGCCTCGAAGTCGGCGACGTAGTCGGGCAGGTTCTCCGCCGGGACGGCGGTGTCCTCGATGAACGCGATGTGCTTGTCGTCGGTGGTGCGGCCGAGCAGGATGGGGAGCCCGGACTTGCGCATCTTCCAGAAGCGCGCCCGCGTCTCGGCGTCGTGGGCCTCCATCGCGTGGACGGCGTACGTCTCCTTGTCGGTCGTCTCCGCGGCGTCCGCCGCGGGGTCGGCCTCGCTGTCGCCGCCGGGCACCCGGTCGGCGACGAGGTCGGCCACCTGCTGGCGGCCGTGGTCGTCGTCCTCGGCGTAGAACTCGACGAGGAGGACGGCGTCGGTCCCCTCCGGGAGCATCCCGACGACGTCGGCGAACTCGGCGGTCTCCTCGGCGAGACCCAAGAGCACGTCGTCCATCACCTCGACGGCCGCGGGGTCGTGTTCGAGGATGGGGGCGACGTCCTCCATCGCGTCGAGCAGCGTGTCGTAGGTCAGGAGCGCGACGGCCTTCGTGTTCGGGACGGGTTCGAGCGAGACGGTCGCCTCGGTGATGACCGCGAGGGTGCCCTCGCTCCCGGCGAGCAGCCGCGCGAGGTTGACCGTCTCGCGCTCGTGGTCGGGGTCCTCGACCTGCCGGGCCTCCTGGACCAGGACGTCGAGGTTGTAGCCCGAGACGTTGCGTTTCAGCCGCGGGTAGCGGCGGTCGACCTCCGCCGCCTCCTCGTCGACGATGCGGACCACCTCGGCGTAGATCCGCGGGAGGAGGTCGTTCGCGTCCGGGTCGGCCCGCTCGCGCATCTCCGCGAGCGACGTCTCGCCCAGGCGCGTCACCGTGCCATCGGCGAGAACGGCCTCGACCTCCTCGACGTAGGCGTCGGTCTTGCCGTATTTCAGCGAGTGGGACCCCGTCGAGTTGTTGCCGATGGCCCCACCGAGGACGCTCTTGTCCCCCCAGGCGGGGTCGGGCGCGAACTTCAGCCCGTGGTCCTCGAGGCGGGCGTTCAGGTCCCCGAGCCGAACCCCGGGTTCGGCCGTCACGACCCGCCGTTCGGGGTCGACGGAGTGGATCCCGTCCATCTCGGACTGGAAGTCCAGGACGACGGCCTCGTTGACCGACTGCCCGGCGAGGCTGGTGCCGCCCCCGCGGGGGAGAACCGGGATCCCCCGCTCGGCGCAGTACTCGACGACGGCGGCGACGTCGTCCGTCGACGTGGGGAAGACCACCCCGATGGGGGTGGCCTCGTACGCGGAGGCGTCGGTCGCGTACAGCTGTCGGGTGTAGGTGTCGAAGCGCACGTCGCCGGCGACAAGGTCGTCGAGGTCGTTCATCAGCCCCGGACGGGCCACGTCGTCGCTCTGGTAGTCGTAGTTCGCCTGTGGGTCGGCGGCGGGGTCGGCGTCCGTCCCCGTCCCCCCGCCCGACCCGCCCTCGGTCGCCATACCCGGTTCCCTTGGCGCGGGAGTCATAAACCCGATGATACCGCGGACGCGGTCGGCGGAACGCACAAGCCCCGGGAACCGATAGGGGGGCGTATGCCGGACGCACACACGAAAGAGCGGCCCCTCATCGAACGCTTCCACGAGGGCCTGGAACGTCACGAGGTCACGGTAACCGAGACGGCCCCCGCGTCGTTCGAGTCGGCCGTGGAGGCGGCCGTCGAGCCGCCCGCCGTGGGCGCCCCGCTCCCGTTCGAGGACCTCTCGTTGCCCGACTCGGTCCCGACCGACCTCACCACGGCCGCGCTGGAGACGGCGCGCACGGGCGTCACCGGGGCCCGCCTGGGCATCGCCGACTACGGCACCGTCGCCCTGGCCACGACGCAGGCCGGCGACGAGCCCGCGTCGCTGTTCCCCGAGCGCCACGTCGTCGTCCTCCGGGCCGCCGACGTGGTGCCGGGGATGCGCGAGGCGCTCGCGGAACTCGGCCCGCGGACCCGGGAGGACGACCGAAGTTACGTCCTGGCGACCGGCCCGAGCGCCACCGCCGACATGGGGAGTCTCGTCCTCGGGGCCCACGGTCCCGAGGAGGTTCACCTCATCCTCGTCCGGGGGGACGAGCCGTGAGCCGTGCGGACAAGGCGGCCGAGATCCGGCGGCTGATGGCCACCGAGGGCGACGCGGTCAGGGGCAACACGACGGTGTTCAACGAGGGCCGGTACGAGGCCGTCGCGGACCTCGAGGACTACGAGGGCCTCAAGGACGAGGCCCGTGCGATCAAGGAGGACGCCATCGAGCGCCTGCCGGAGCTGATCGAGGAGCTCCGGGAGAGCGTCGAGGCGAACGGCGGTCACCTCTACGTCGCCGAGGACGCCGCCGACGCCGACCGGTACGTCGGCGAGGTCGTCTCCGACCACGACGCCGAGAAGGTGGTCAAGAGCAAGTCGATGACCACCGAGGAGCTGGAGCTGAACGACGCGCTCGAGGCGGCGGGCGTGGACGTCGTCGAGACGGACCTCGGCGAGTGGGTCATCCAGCTCGCCGACGAGACGCCCTCGCATCTCATCGGCCCGGCCATCCACAAGTCCCGCGAGTCCATCGCGGAGCTGTTCGCCGAGCAGTTCGACCCCGCGGACCCGCCCGAGAGCGCCGAGGAGCTGACCGCGTTCGCCCGCGAGAAGCTGCTGGCGGAGATCGAGACCGCCGACGTCGGCATCACGGGCGCGAACTTCCTGGCCGCCGACTCCGGGACGATGGCGCTGGTCACGAGCGAGGGCAACGCCCGCAAGACCGTCACCGCGCCGGACGTCCACGTCGCCGTCGCCGGCGTCGAGAAGGTGGTCCCGACCGTCGAGGACCTCGCGCCCTTCATCGAGCTCATCGCCCGATCGGGCACCGGCCAGGACATCACCTCGTACGTCTCGCTTCTCACCCCGCCGGTCGACTCCCCGACGCTCGACTTCGACGACCCCGGGGCCGCGCCGGGCGACCCCGACGACCGCGAGTTCCACCTCGTGCTGGTCGACAACGGGCGGATGGGAATGCGCGAGGACCCCCAGCTGAAGGAGACGCTCTACTGCATCCGGTGCTCGGCCTGCTCGAACTCCTGTGCCAACTTCCAGCACGTCGGCGGCCACGCCTTCGGCGGCGAGACCTACTCGGGCGGCATCGGCACCGGCTGGGAGGCCGGCGTCGAGGGGCTGGACACGGCCGCCGAGTTCAACGACTTCTGTACCGGCTGTACCCGCTGTGTGAACGCCTGCCCGGTAAAGATCGACATCCCCTGGATCAACACCGTCGTCCGCGACCGGGCGAACCGGCGCGGGGACGGCTCCACGGACTTCCTCGTCGAGGGGCTGACCCCCGACGAGGAGCCCGGCGGGCTGGACCTCGGCAAACGCCTGTTCGGGAACGTCGGCCGCCTGGCGCGCGTCGGCAGCGCGACGGCCCCGGTCTCGAACTGGCTGGCCGACCTCCCGCCCGCCCGGTGGCTCGCCGACCGGCTGTTCGGCATCGACGCCCGGCGCGACCTGCCGCGGTTTCGCCGGGAGACGCTGGTCGACTGGGCCGCCGACCGTCCGCGCGTCGAGGACCCCGTGCGCGAGGCCGTCCTCTACCCCGACCTCTACACCAACCACGTCCTCGTCGAGCGGGGGAAGGCCGCCATCCGGACGCTGGAGGCCCTGGGAGTCGACGTTCGCGTGCCCGAGGCGCCCGAGAGCGGCCGCGCCCCGCTCTCCCAGGGGATGATCGCCACCGCCGAGAAGCAGGCGGAGGCGGTCCTCGACCGCCTCGTCCCCCACGTCGAGGCCGGTCGGGACGTGGTCGTGATCGAGCCATCGGACCTCGCGATGTTCGAGGAGGACTACGCGAAGCTCCGCCCCGAGACGCCGGCGGTCGGCCGCCTCGCCGACGCGAGCCACGAACTCATGGAGTACGTCTACGGCCTGCTGGAGAACGGGGCCGACCCCGACGCGCTGCGGGCCGCGCCCGCCGACCACCCCGGCGTCGACTACCACGCCCACTGCCAGCAGCGGACGCTCGGCCTGGAGGCCCACACCGTCGAGGTGCTGGACCGCCGGGGCTACGACGTGGCGACGTCGGACGCCGAGTGCTGCGGGATGGCGGGGAGCTTCGGCTACAAGAGCGAGTACTACGACCTCAGCGTCGCCGTCGGCGAGTCGCTGGTCGAGGAACTCGACCCCGGCCGCGAGCCGGTCGCCAGCGGGACGTCCTGCCGGGAGCAGCTCTCCGACCTGCTCGACGGCGACGTGTCCCACCCGGTCGAACTGGTCGCGCCGCGCGCCGTCGGCCCCTGACCGTCCCCGGCGTCCGCGCGAAGTATACTATTAAGGGCCGGGGCGCCATCCGACCGGGCATGGACGGGACGCCGCAGGAGATCACCACGCTCGTCGGTCGGGAGGTCTACTCGAACAACGGGGTCTTCGTCGGCGAGGTCGAGGACGTCCGCCTCGACCTCGACCGCGAGGCGGTCACGGGCCTCGCGCTCGGGGAGCTGAACGCCGAACTGTTCGCCGACAGCATCGAGGCGGGCAAGGGTGCGATGATCCCCTACCGCTGGGTGCGTGCCGTCGGCGACGTCATCCTCGTCAACGACGTGGTCGAACGGCTGAAGGACGATGAGGAGGACGAGGAAGCGGTCGCCTAGGACCCGTTCGAACTCTCGCCCTCGACGCCCATCGCCTGGAAGAGCTTCCGCCTGACCGCCTCCTCGGTGAGCGACAGGAGGGTGTCGCGGTTCTCGTCGCTCGTCTCGATGCCGGTGAAGATGCCCAGCGGGATCTCCACGTCGCCCTGCGTCGAGTGGCCCGACGCCTCGCCGATGGCCGAAAACGCGTCGGCGAGGATGTCGCCGATGTTCATCCGGATGTCCTTCGAGCGCGCCGAGAGGTAAATGCGGTCGTCGGCGATTCCGAACACCGCCGTCGTGGTGATGCCCTCCAGGTTGAGGAGGTGCTGTGCGGCCTGGGCGAGCGCCTCCCGGTCGCGGATGAACCCGGCGTTCGAGACGAGGTGCGAGCCCTGGACCTCCCGGTTCTGGATTGCCTCCGCGAGGATGTCGAGCGTCTCGGGCGACATCGACGGCGACTCGACCTGTTCGAGCGTGTCGTGGTCGGCGAAGGGGTAGAGGTACGCCGCCGCGGTCAGGTCCGCCGGCGTCGTGTCCCGCTTGAAATCGAGCGTCTCGGCGCGGATGCCGTAGAGCAGCGCCGTCGCCACCGCCTCGCTCGGGCGCAGATCGAACTCCTGGATGTACTTGGTAAGGATGGTCGACGTCGCTGAGGCGTTCGGGCGGACGTCGGTGAACTCCGCGTCAAACTCCTCCTCGGGCTCGTAGTGATCGATGAAGACGTCGATGCCGACCGCCATGTCCTCCGCGATCGACCCGGATTTCATGTGGTCGACGAGCGCGACGGTCGCGTACTCGTCGAGCGGCGGCGCCTCGTCGCGGGAGAGCAGCTCGAGGCCAAGCAGGTTGACGAACGCCCGGTTCTCCTGGTGGCCGATGTCGCCGTCGTAGAGGATGTCGGCCTCGACGCCGTGGTCCTCGGCGATGGCCTGGAGGGCCACCGCGCTGGCGATGGAGTCCGGGTCGGGGCTGTCGTGGGTGAGGATGGCGAGCCGGCCGTCGGTCCGCTCGAAGACCTCGCGGAGGTGCCGGACCTTGTACTCGAGCTCGCCCGACTCCAGCG
>JBDGSZ010000007.1:10190-21000 GCA_042217265.1 Haloferacaceae archaeon | reverse complement strand
AGAGGATATCGACGAGTGCCTTCGCGCCGTCCTCGATATCCTGTTTGTTGCCACTAACCGAACCGGAATCGTCGAGGACGAAGGCCACGTCGAGTTTGTCCCCGCCACCGCCACCGCCGCCTTCCTGGAGGTTGTCGCCGTCGTCGTACCAGAGAGTGGTCTGGACGGCGTCGAGGAGTTCGACCGTGCCGCTCTCCTCGTCGGGGTCGTCGGCTTCCGGTTCGTTCGTCTTGTTCTCGTTGGCCTTGCGGAGCCCGCCGTTCAGCCAGAGGTAGCCGGGGTTCGAACAGACCGCGAACGCGAAGGTGACCTCGCCGAAGTCGCCGGGTTTCACGTCGTCGAGGTCGATGATCACCGGGCTCTGTTCGCTTCCCGCGGGGAGGACGTCACAGCCGTTCATCCCCGTCGCGTCGTCGAACGTGCCGTTCCCCACGGTACTGGTGTCGTTGGGGTACTGTTGGGTCTCGGTGTTGTTGAGGAATATCTGTGCGTCGGTGTTGTTGGCAACGCTGATCAGCGACGAGTTCTGCGTCGGCAGGCCGACGGGCTGGTCGTTGCCCATGGTGACGTTGCCGCCGAGTCCGTCGTTCTCGTCGTCGGACCAGTCGGAGTAGTGTTCCTCCCAGCCGACCTTGAGGTCGAGTGTGCCTGCGGTGAGTTGGTTGTTCGCGTAGGTCTCTTCGTCTCTGAAGATGGCCATCGTCCCCGCCCCGCCGAGTGCGGCCGCGGCGCCGATGCTGCCCGCCGCCCCGAGGAGCTTCCGCCGTGAGAGGTCGTAGTCGTCTGGCATGGTTTCGTTCGCCCCCGTGAGGGGAAGCCCGCCGGCGGAGTCGAACCGCCGTCGGCCGGACCGACCCGGCCTCGCACCGGCGCGAGCAGAACCGCGACGCGACCTACGAGTTGCCCACCCCGCCGTCGTTGTGGCGCGCCTGCTCGGTGTAGAAGCCGAGATCGAACCGCACGGAGTCCGACTGAACCTCGTTGCCGTGGTTCAGCGGGAGCCACCACGCGAAGCCGAAACAGGCCGTGCTGCCCGCGATGAACGGCTCGCGGCTGTCGCTGTCGTCCGGGTCGTTCAACTCGTCGAACGCCGTGTCCCGGTCGCCGTCGAGCGGGATTCCCTCCCCGTCGGTCAGCACCTGCTCGGCCTCCCTGAGCGTCCCGCGGAAGATCACCTCGTCGCCGGCAGTCTGTCCGCCGAGGAGCTGCTGAACGACGGCGTTGAGCGCCTGGCCGATGTTGGCGAAGTTGTTGCCGCCCCCCCCGAAGGCGTCGGCGTCGAAGTAGAAGTTCGGCTCTGCGGTTCCGGGACTGGATTTGACCCCGACGACGCTGTTGATCAGGAACGTGTCGCCGCCGACGTTGTCGGTGCCCGAGTCGTCGATGTCGTTCGAGTTCCCGTCGCCGGAACCCTGCTGGTCGTCGAAGTCGGGAGTCGGCCTCGAGGCTGTCCCCCTGTTGTCGGGGTCACACGCGGTCAGGCCGACGTCGATGCCGACCCCGAGGATGTCGACACCGTTCGCCTTCGCGGTGTCTGCGGCCCGTTGCGTCGCGTCGAGTTCGGCACAGCTGCTCCCGCCGTCGGAGGCCCCGGTGTACGAGTCCTGCTGGTTGTAAGTAGTCCCGGTGTCGGGGTCTGTGACCTCGTACGGGACCGTTGTCGAAGCCGTGGTCGTGTAGTCCGGGAGCCCGTCGCTCACCAGCACGATGACCTTCCGAGCGTCGGGGCGACCCTGGTCGAGCAGCACCTGCTCCGAGAGGTCGATGGCGTGCGGTATCGGCGAGTCGCCGGTTCCGACGACGGGGAGGAACTGTCCGGCATTGGCGTTCCCGTCGCCGTCGGTATCGAACTGGCTGACCGTGCCCAGTCCCTTTCGCAGCGCCGTGCCCTCCTTGACTCGATCTCGACCTCTGGCGGCCCCTTCAATATCTCCGTTGAACGTCATCAGCCCGGCCCTGACCCGGGAGGCGTTCGGGAGCGCGTCGAGGAACGTGTTCGCGCCGTCGATGAGTCTGTCTATATCCTCGCCCGAAGTGGTGTTCTTGGCGTCGCCTGTGATACTCTCGGAGGTGTCGAGTACCAGCATCACCTCGAGCTTCTCCTCGCCCGTCACGAGGTTGTCACAGTTGTTGTCGTACCAGATCGCGGTCTGGATCTCGTCGACCAGCTCGACCGTGTTCTGCTTCTCGTCCTTGTCATCGCCCTCCGGGTCGGTGACGCCGTTCTCGGACGCGCGCAGACCCCCGGGCATGTTCATCCAGAGGTAGCCGGGGTTGTCACACAGGTGTGTGCTGAAGGTGACCTCGCCGAAGTCGCCCGGCTTCACGTCCTCGAGGTTGATCAGCGGCGCGGGGTCGCCGTTCGCGAGCCGGGTGTCGTTGTTGTCCGTCCGCCCCAGCACCTTGCCGTTGTTCTCGGTGGTGTACGTCCCGAGCGACTTCTCGAGACCGCCCACGTCCGCGAGCACGTCGCAGGGCTTCTTGTTCGGCAGCAGTTCCTCGACCGGGAACTCGCCGGTCCCGTCGTTGTCGTCGTCGGGGAACGCGTCGATCGCCGTGTTCCGCATGAAGTCGTCGACGAACTCGTCGGGCACCCAGACGAGCGGCTCCGGCGTGTCGCCCGCTCTGTTCGTCCCCGGGGGGTACGGCGTGTACTCCTCGGGGTTCTTTGGCTCGTCCATCTGGATACTGAAGCTCCCCGTGCCATCTTCCCCGGGCGCGTCCTGTTCGGCTTCCGAGAGGTCCGTGGACTCGTCGTCGGACCAGTCGGAGTAGTGCTCCTCCCAGTCGACCTTCAGGTCGAGTTCGCCAGCCGTGAGCTGGTTGTTCGCGAAGGTCTCTTGGTCTCTTAACGAGGCAATCGTCCCCGCCCCGCCGATGGCGCCCGCGGCGCCGAGCGTCGCCACGGAGCCGAGGAGCTTCCGCCTCGAGAGATCGAATCGTCCGTTGTTGTCTGTCATCGTTGGTGTGGTGGTCGCGGTTCCGGGTCGCCCCGACTCGCCTCACGCTACCCACACTCACACGGACCCATAGCTATAGGCTGGTTGAGACGATTAGGCCGACCGAGCGGCCGGCTCGCGTTCGGTTAGGCCCGTCCCGAGATCTGTTATCCCCGGGCATCTGACCGGTTAATGACTGCCTGAGCGGGCGGTCTATCGCGGCGCTCGGGACAACGGCGCGTTGATACGGGCGAAGACACCCCGTCGTCGCGGGCGACGGGACACAATTCGCGTTTGTTTATCGGCCTGTGTGCTACATGGTCTGGCAGATGCCCGGGTGGCTCGCGCCGTTCCGTCGGACGGGTGGGGGGGCTCTCGGCGAGGAGACCGTCTTCCGCATCCTCCGGAACCGGCGGCGGCGGTACGCGCTCCACCACCTGAAACAGCGCGAGGGGCCGGTCCCGGTGAGCGACCTCGCGGAGCAGGTCGCGGCCTGGGAGACCGAGACGCCGCGCCGCGAGGTCGACCCCGAGGACCGACGGCGGGCGTATATCTCGCTCATCCAGACCCACCTCCCGACGATGGAGACCGCGGGGATGGTCCGGTTCGACGAGGACGCGACCGAGGTGACGCTCACGGAGGCCGCGGCGAAGGTCGACGTCTACGTCGAGCGGGTCCCGGAGCGAGACATCAGGTGGTCGGAGTACTACCTCGGGCTGGCCGCGTTCACCGGCTCGTTCCTCCTCGCGGCGGGGCTGGGGATCTACCCGCTGACCGAACTCCCCGAACTCGCGTGGCTCGGGTTCGTCGTCGCGCTGTTCACGCTCTCGGCGGCGATCCACTTCCTCTACCAGCGACAGAACAGGCTCGGGACCGAAGGTGCGCCGCCGGAGGTGAGTACCGACGCCACATGACCGCGAGTGCCTGGGGCGCGCTCGGCTCCGTCCGGGGGGAGGGCGACCGGTGACGAGTAGCCGACTGCAGTCGTCGGGGGCGCGGGCGGACGAGAGCGAGGAGCCGGCGATCGAGCGCGACGAACTGTTCAAACTGCTCGGCAACGAGCGCCGCCGGCACGCCGTCGAGTTCCTGCAGAGCCGGGCGGAGCCTGTCTCGCTCGACACGCTGGCGACCCACGTCGCGGCCCGCGAGACCGACCAGCCGGCCGAGGCGGTGACCGCCAGCGAGCGCAAGCGGGTGTACACCTCGCTCCAGCAGACCCACCTCCCGCGGATGGACGAGGCCGGCGCGGTCGAGTTCGACAAGGAACGCGGCGTCATCACGCCCGCGGAGTCACTCGGCGCGGTGACGCTCCATCTCGACGTCGTCACCCCCAGCGGGCTTCCCGAGAGCGTCGTCTACCTCGGGATCGGGGGCTGTAGCCTGCTCGTCGCCCTCGTCGCCCTCGTCGCGCCCGGACTCGTCGCCGTCCTCCCGCCGCTCGGGTGGGCGGCGCTCGTGCTCGCGGCGTTCGCCGGCGCCGCGGCAGTCCACCGGTACCTCCAGTTCCGCGGCGACGACGCCGCCTGACCCGGACGCACAGACCACACCCAGTACTGTCCCGTGGCGCCCGTCGTGTACGGCGCTGGTCGACGCCGAGACGAACACCGAGCGGTTCGGGCCGCTCCGGATCTTCGACGAGGTGATCGAAGACGTCGACCTCGTCGCCCGCGAGACGGACATCGCGCGGATCGCCGGTCGACGGACGCCCGCGTCGCCTCAGTCGTACGAGAGCGCGGCGACCCGGCCCGTCGCCGGGCCGGCAGTCGTCGGGACGGTCGTCGCCGCCGTCTACACCGTCACCTTCGACGGGCTCACCGAGACCCGGGGCTACCGAACCCTGCTGTTCGGCCTCCGGGAGGCGCTCGGGACCGGCCGGTCGACGGGCGCCGCGCTCTACCTCGTCGGCCTCTCCGTGTTCGTCCTCGCCCTCCTCGCGGCCGTCCGACTCGGAGACCGGCTCGGCGGCCCGACCGTCCCCGGCGTCGGCCCCGCGCGGGCGTTCGCGCCGGCCGTCCTCCCGGTCGCCGCGGCGTACGACGTCGCGCACAACTACCCCTACGTGGTCGGAAACACGGCACGACTGGTCGCCATCGTCGCCGACGCCGGTCCGGTCGACCCGCTCGCGGCGCTCTCGCTCCCGGCGTACTGGGGCTCGCAGGTCGCTCTGATAGTCGTCGGGCACCTCGTCGCCGTCGCCGCCGCCGACCGGGTCGCGCGGCGGCGCTACGCCGACGCGCGGCGAGGGCATCTCCCGCTGGTCGTCGTGATGGTCGGCTACACCGTCCTGTCGCTGTGGGTCGTCTCCCGCCCCGTCGTCGCCTGACTCACGCGCGCTCGACCGAAACCCACATCGGCGCCGACTCGCTAGCCCGAGCGTGCGACGCCGCGCCCTCCTCTCGACGCTCGCCGCCGGTCTCGGCGCGACCGCCGGCTGTCTCGGCGGCGTCGTCCAGACCACGAACTCGCGGTCGCCGCCCGTCCTCGACGGTCGCCCCGACGCGGTGTACGTCCCCTCTCACCAGGAGGGGATGAAGACCGTCGGCCGGGGGACGGCCGGGGACCTGACCGTCGCCGTGACCTACAGCTACCCGCACCGGTTCTGGACCGTCGAGCGCGAAGACGGCGCGTGGACGACCCAGAAGACCGGGGTGGACCGCGACGACGCCGTCCACCTGATGGCCGTCGCCTTCCACGAGCCGACGGGGACGGTCGTCCCGAACGCCGGCGTCTCGGCCGAGGTCACCGAGAACGGCTCGCTCGTTGCCCAGGAGGTCGTCTATCCGATGCTCTCTCAGCGGATGGGCGTCCACTACGGCGCGAACGTTCCGCTCCCGGGGAACGGCGACTACGAGGTAACGGTGAGCGTCGGCGGCACCTCGGACGAGCGCTACGGCGCACTCGCCGGGCTGTTCGGCACGCCCGCGACCGCCACGGTCTCGTTTCCGTACCGCGAGGCCGAGCGCAACGAGATCGGCTTCGAGCGGTTCCGGACCCGCGCCGGGACCCGCGGCGCGGTCGAGCCGATGTCGATGGAGATGCTCCCCGACCCCGCGCTTCCCGACCCGCTCCCTGGCGAGCAGACCGGGACCGCGAGCGTCGGCGACGTGCGGTTCGTCGGCACGCGCCTCGACGCCGACCGGTTCGGCGGGCCGTATCTCGCCGTCTCCGCACAGTCGCCGTACAACCGCCTCCCGGTCCCGGGGGTCGGTCTCTCCGCGACCGTCGGGAGCGAGTCGGTCGACCTCCGGCCGTCGCTCGACCCCGACCTGGGCTTTCACTACGGGGCGCCGGTCGCGGCCGACGACACGGTGGCTCTCGCCGTCGAGGTGCCCGCACAGGTCGCCCGCCACGAGGGCTACGAGACGGCGTTTCTCGCGACCGGGACGGCGACGCTGTCGGAGTGAGCGGCCCCACAAGGGTTGATTACCGTCCGCGGCCTCCGGCCTGTATGCCGACCGACCCCGTTCCGATAACGACTGTCGCTGGACCGCTCGGCGCCGGCAAGACGACGCTCGTCAACCGGCTGCTGGAGAACCCGGGCGGTCGGCGCATCGCGGTCGTCGCCAACGACATGGGCGAACTGAACGTCGACGCCGAGTTGCTCGAGGGGAGCGCCGACGAGGGCGTCGTCGACCTGTCGAACGGCTGTATCTGCTGTCGGCTCCAGGACGACCTCGTCACCGAGGTGACCCGACTGGCCGAGACGCGCGAGTTCGACCACCTCGTCGTCGAGGCCTCGGGCATCAGCGAGCCGGTCCCGATCGCTCGCACGCTGACCGTCGGGACCGACGAGGGGGCGATCCCCGACCGGTTCCGCCTCGACACGACCGTCTCGGTCGTCGACGCCTACGGCTTCTGGAAGGCGTTCGACCCCGCGGCCTCGCTGCCCGACGCCGCCCCGGCGCCCGAGCGCCCGCTGACCGAGGTGATGGTCGACCAGATCGAGTTCTGTGACGTCCTGCTGCTGAACAAATGCGACACGGTGCCCGACGACGAACTCGACGCCGTCGAGGCGGCGGTCCGGGAACTCCAGCCCCGGGCGCGGCTCCACCGGACCACCTACTGTGAGGTGGCGCCGTCGGCCGTCCTCGGCACCGACCTGTTCGACTTCGAGGAGGCCAGTCGCCGGCAGGGGTGGAAGCAGGCGCTCGCCGGCGAGAGCAAGAGCGAGAGTGAGAGCGATGGCGAGGGCGAGCGCGAGAGCGCGGACGGCCACGACCACGGCGACCAGCCCGCCGCCGCGGCCCACGGCGTCGAGTCGTTCGTCTACCGGGCCCGCCGTCCGTTCGACCCCGACGCGTTCGACGCGTGGCTCGACGACTGGGACGGCGATATCGTCCGGCTCAAGGGGTTCGCGTGGGTCGCGAGCCGGCCCGAGACGGTACTCGGGGTGAGTCAGGCCGGCCCCGCGGTTCAGGCCGGCCCGATCGGCGAGTGGGGCGACGACGAGCCGGCGACACGGCTGGTGGTCATCGGCCGCGACCTCGACGCCGACGCGGTCACGGCGTCGCTCGACGCGCTCACGCGCGACGCCTCGGCGTCGAGCGACGCGGCCGCGACCGACCCGTTCCCCCGCGAGACCTGAGGTCAGGCGCCGAGCCCGACCTCGTCGCGGAGGTCGTCGTACGATTCGTGGAAGCCGTACGTCGACTCCGACGCCGAGCCCATCGCCGTCTGGTACGTCTCGTCGTACGCGAGAAGCTCCGTCCAGCCGTCGTGGTGTCGGTAGCTACAGTACTGGCACATTGGTCTGAATACTGTGGGGTGGGGCCGCCTACGGCTCCAGCAGCACCTTCGTGACGCCCTCCTCGCGGTTGTCGAACGCCTCGTACATCTCGGGCGCCTCCTCGAGGTCGACGCGGTGCGAGACGACCCAACTCGGGTCGGCCCGCCCCTCGATGATGAGGTCGCGGAGCTGCCGGTTGTACGACTTCACGTTACACTGGCCTGTCCCGAGGGCCTGGCCCTTCTCGAACAGCAGACCGAAGTCGATGCCGAGCCGGCCCTGTGCGGCCATCTCGTCCGGCGCGCCCGGGTCGTCGGGCACGTAGAGCCCCGGAATCCCGAGTTCGCCCGTCGGCCTGACCGTCCGGATCAGGTTGTTGATCACGACCGCGGGGTTCTCGCGGGCCGGGTCGTACGCGGAGTCGGCCTCCTTCTCGGGGTCGATAGCCTGGTAGCCGACGGCGTCGACGCCCTTGTCGACGCCGCCGCCGTGGGCGTCTTTGATCTGCTCGACCGGGTCGCCCTTCTCGAAGTTGATCGCGTGGGCGTCGCAGTGCTCCTCGGCGAGTTCGAGTCGGCTCGGGACGCGGTCGACGACGTAGATGTCGGCCGCACCCTTGATCTTGGCGCTGTAGGCGGCCATCAGGCCGACCGGCCCCGCGCCGTACACCGCCACCGAGTCGCCGGGTTCGAGGTTCGCGAGTTCGGTGCCGTGCCACCCGGTCGGGAAGATGTCCGCGAGAAGCGAGAACGCGTCCTCGTGTTCGTCGCCCTCGGGCAGTTTCAGCGCGTTGAAATCGGCGTACGGGATCCGGAGCTTCTCGGCCTGTCCGCCCTTGTACGGCCCCATCGCGACGTAGCCGTACGCGCCGCCGGCGAACCCCGGGTTCACGTTCGTACAGAACCCGGTGTAGCCGTTCTCGCAGTTCTCACAGTGGCCACAGGCGACGTTGAACGGCGCGACCACCCGGTCGCCGACCTCGAGCCCCGACACCGCGTCGCCCACCTCGCTCACCACTCCCATGTTCTCGTGGCCGAAGACGATCCCCGGCTCCGCGGCCGTCCGCCCCTCGTACATGTGGAGGTCGGAGCCACAGATACACGACGTCGTGATGTCGATGAGGACGTCGTTCGGGTGTTCGAGTTCCGGCTCCTCGACCTCCTCGACCGCGACCTCGTGGGGCCCCTTGTAGACGACTGCGTTCATCGACATCGGTCACTCACCCCGCGCGCTACGCCGTCCGTCGCCGGCCGTACATCGTCTCTCCGGTCTGGTTGCCACGACATGCGACTACGACGTTGTATTTTAATAATAAATAACTATAGATATCCGACGGGCCTTCCGCCACAGTAACAGTTGAGTGCCCCCGGCGCTAGGTGTATACGTTTCTTCCCGTCGTTCCACGGCCGGTCTCGCTAGCCGCGACGGGCACGCGACGTTCACGACCCCGGACTCGGGCGGCTCGCGCCCCGGCTGCCAATCTTTACTAACTTCGCGCCGCTCGGTTAACATATGACCGTCGTCAGCGTCTCGATGCCGCAGGAACTCCTCGACAGGATCGACCAGTTCGCCGAGGACCACGGCTACACGGGGCGGAGCGAGGTAGTGCGGGAGGCGTCGCGGAACCTGCTCGGAGAGTTCGAGGACACGAAACTCGAAGACCGCGACCTGATGGGCGTCGTCACGGTGGTGTTCGACTACGAGACGACGACCGTCGAGGAGCGGATGATGGGGCTGCGCCACGAGCACGAGTCGATCGTCGCCTCGAACTTCCACAGCCACGTCGGCGACCACTACTGCATGGAACTGTTCGTGCTCGAGGGGTCACTCGAGGAGCTGTCGACGTTCGTCGGGAAGATTCGCGCGACGCGGGACACCCTCACGGTCGACTACTCGGTCCTGCCCGTCGACGAGTTCGGGGCGATCCCGGGCGCGTAGGCGTCCCACCGACGGTGACCCCGAACCCGAGCCGGACGGCGCGCGTGCGTACGCTCTCTCTCGTGGTCGCGCTCTGCCTGTCGCTCGCGCTCGCTTCCGGCGCCCACGCCGTGACTCTGACCGACCCGACGGTCGAGATCACCGCGGTGGTCCCCGACCGGGCGCCCGACGAGCGCGCCGTCGTCGTGCCGCCCGGCGAGCCGGTTGTCGTCGCCGGGATCACGAACCTCCAGCCGGACGAGCACCTGATCGTCGTCGAGGTGACGACGCCGACGGGCGACGTCGTCGCGGTCGCGGAGACGGACGCGTGGGACCGCGACGGCGAGTGGGTCGTCGACCTCCCCGGGCTGCCCCCCGGGAGGTACGTCGTCGAGGCCGACGGCGGCGGCGCGTCTGACACCGTCACGCTGACCGTCGCGGCGCCGACACCGACGCCGACGGAGGCCAAAACGCCCACGTCCACGGAGACCGGGACGCCCACGCCGTCGCCGACACAGACGTCCACCCCGTCGCCGTCGCCGACACAGACGCCCACCCCGTCGCCGTCGCCGACCGCGACGAGCGTGCCCGGATTCGGCGTCGTAGCGGCGCTCGCGGCCGTCGCCGCCGCGCTCCTCGTCGCGGCACGCCGGCGGTAGCGCCCACGATCCACGCTATCATTTCACAGAGACAAACGCCGTTTTTCGTCTCCGTCGCGCCTTTTGTTACCCCGCCAATACGAATGAGTGCCGGTGGCCCCCCCGCCGGCTGCCTCCCCCCATGACTCCCCCCTCTGCGACGGCCCTCCCCCGAGACATCGCCGACCGCATCCGCGCACAACGGGTGCGAAAACGCAAGCAAGCCGACGCCGAGCGGTCCCCCTGACGGCCCGCCGCGCTCCCCCCGCCGGGCCCAGCGTCGCTCACACGCATCCTCCCCCCTCTCGCCGCTATCGACCGCGAGCGCCGCATGCCGGATCCTGTCCCCCCGCCGAGCGCCGCTCGCGTCGCCGACGACTACCCTCGCCCGGATGCGCCCCGCGGTCTGTGACCCGACCGGACAGACACAGACCGGCCGAGCGTCGGTACACCTGCTGTCATCGCACGCGCGGACAGCGCCTGCACGCGCGGACAGCGCGGGCGCGCCGGCTCCGACACGGGGTCGCCGGATACGCCGACACGGGGTCGCCGGATACGCCGACACCCACAGACGAGGCGATACGACCAGA
>JBDGSZ010000007.1:4547-10090 GCA_042217265.1 Haloferacaceae archaeon | reverse complement strand
CCGACACGGGGTCGCCGGATACGCCGACACCCACAGACGAGGCGATACGACCAGACGACGGCGCGTGCAGGCGCCCCCAGCGAGAGTGTCTCAGACTGGCACGGGTCGTCGCAGTTACGATCGCAGTCGCAGTCGCTCCCGCTCTCGCTCTCGCTCGACGCTCCGGGCGCTCGACCGGAGCGGGCCGTTCCCGGGCGACCTCGTGTCGACTCCGCCCGTGCCGACGGCCGGCATCGCCGCGGCAGAACCGCAGCCGACCACTCCGCCGCGTCTCGTGCCGGACGGGCCGACGGGCCGTGCTGTGTGGACCCCCGGACCGTCCGCTCGGGGGTCGGGTCGTTCACCCGGCGCGTGGACGCTTCGTCGCCTCGCCGTGTTCGGTGGCGGCGTCGGCCGCGTGCCGTCCCGTCGGGGGCGCAACACGACCGGTGTTCGTGTTCGTCCCCGCCCTCAGCGGTTCCACTCGACCTCGGCCACGTCGTCCGTCTCTCGGAGGATGAACGGCCCGATCGAGAGCGTGTGTTTGGTGACAGTCGCGATCCGCAGGACGTACGCGAGGAGAATCAGGAACGGAACCACGGAGACGGTGGCCGCGGCCGCGATGACGAGTACGAGCGTCTCGACGTCGAAGACCACCACGCGGTAGGTGGCGTCGTTGAAGAAGGCGACCATGCTTCCGGACACGAGCAGCGCCGGAATCGACGCCACGAGGATACGCCGCGAGAGGTTGATCAGGTCCCACTGGAAGTACAGCGTCTTGAAATGTTCGCGGGCCGGTCCGAACAGCCGTAACACCTCGATCAGCTCCTCGAGCGCCGTCCGGGACTCCTCGTCCAACCGCTCGCTGTATCGCTCGTGAATGCGCCGGCCGGCGAACACTTTCCACGAGTAGTTGAAGTTGAGTGCCGAAGAGATCACGTCGAACCCGCCGAAGCGGGCGTCGTCGAGCCCGTCTGTCACCTGATCTGCGTTGTTTATCAGACTGGTCGCGAACTCCTCGATCTCTGTCGAGGGCTCCTCGTCGACCGACTCCGGGACGGCGTCGCGGAGCTCTCTGGCCCGCGCGCCCGACACCTGCACGAGCGCGCGGAGAAACTGGGCGGGTCGTGCGGGACTCACCGGCGCCTGGACGACGTCCGCGACGTCCTCCCGGAACTGCATCGCCCCCTCCATCCGCTCCCGCTGGTCCTTGGCCGACCCGAGTTCCTGGGAGAGCACCAGCTGGTTCAGCGTGAGCACGAGCGTGACGCCGGTGATCGTGGCGGTGAGAAACCCCTGAAACAGGGTGTCCACCGAGTCACTGGTCCTGATGGCGCCCTCGGCGGTGGGGTACAGATAGCCCGTCCCGACCAGCGTGACGAACACGACCCCCAGCAGGATGGCGGTCACGAGCCACCGGTCGGCCTCGAGGAGGAGCCAGAGCTTCAGCTGACTCTGGTCGGCCCGTTCGCGCAACAGGTCGCTCGGCGTGTCGTCGGTGTCTGACATTCCCTTGGGCGACTCGTCGGGAGTGGGCGTCAAATGGTCCGGGGTCCGGTCCGCACGGGCACTTATGCCGTCTCGGCCCGCCGCCCGCCTATGGCCGACTGGATCGGCGAGACGTTCACGAGCGAGACGGGCTGGGACCATCTCGAGCGGCTGGTCGACCTCGCCCCCCGGATGGCCGGGAGCGCGGGCGAGCGCCGCGCGGCCGAGGCGACCCGGGACGCGCTCGACGGGGTCGGCGCGCGCGACGCCCGCCTCGACGAGTTCGAGATACAGGGGTGGACGCGCGGCGAGTCGTCGGTTCGCGCCGCCGGCGAGCCGGTCGCGCCCGACGCGCTCGCGCTCCCGCGGAGCCCGAGCGGCGAGGCGACCGGGCGGCTGGTCGACGTCGGCCACGGCCTCCCCGAGGACTTCGACCGCGACCTCTCCGGCGCGGTCGTGATGGCCGCGAGCGACGTGCCCGACTGGTACGACCGGTTCCTCCACCGCCGCGAGAAATACTACCGCGCGGTCGAGGCCGGCGCCGACGCCTTCCTCTTTCGCAACCACGTCGAGGGCCGACTCGCGCCGACAGGGAGCGTCGGCACCGACGAGGCCCCGGTCGGGACGGTTCCAGCGGTCGGGGTCTCGGCGGAGGACGGCGCGCGGCTCGCGCGCCGGCACGCCGGCGAGGAGGTGACGGTCGCCGTCGAGGCGGAGACGGGCCGGGCGACGAGCCAGAACGTCCACGCGGAACTCGGCCCCGAGACCGAGGCGGCCGTCCTGCTGACGAGCCACGTCGACGCACACGACATCGCGACCGGAGCGCTCGACAACGGCGCGGGGACGGCCACGGTCGTCGAGGTCACCCGGGCGCTCGCGGCGCGCGAGGACGACCTGGAGAGTCGGGTTCACGTCGTCTGTTTCGGCGCGGAGGAGGTCGGACTGGTCGGGTCGAGCCACGACGCGGCGGCCCGGGGTCCCGGGTCGGTCCGTGCGGTCCTCAACTGCGACGGCGTCGTCGGCGCGCGCACGCTTCGGCTCCACACCCACGGGTTCGACGGGCTGGAGCGGGCGGCCGAGCGGGTGCGCGAGCGGTTCGACCACCCGGTCGAGACGACGCCCGAACTGATGCCACACAGCGACCACTGGCCGTACGTGGCCCGGGGCGTCCCCGGCTACCACGCGACGAGTGCGACCGGCGACGCGGGTCGCGGGTGGGGCCACACCCGTGCGGACACGCTCGACAAGCTGGAGTCGCGGACGCTCCGCGAGCAGGCGGTCCTCCTCACGGAGCTGGCCGTGGCGCTGGCGAGTGCGGACGCGTCGGTCGACGACCGCGACCCCGACGCGATCGCGGAGCAGGCCGAGCGCGAGGGGCTGGCCGCGGGGATGCGTGTCACCGGCGACTGGCCGTTTTAGCGGTGGCGGTGAGGGTGCCAAGCCCCCGTCCTCAAAGAGCGACCGAAGGGGAGCGAGTAGGGCGGGGATACGGCACCCGCACGAATCACAAACACCCGACGCCCAGATTTAACGCCATCCACGACAACAAGTACAGGGACGCGCATGGACTACGGCCCCCGCTTCCGACTCTTGCCCACCGAGGAACAGCGGGAGCTGCTGGGCTGGCAACGCGACACCGTGCGCCAAGTCTACAACCACGCACTCCACCAACTCAACCAGCTCCCCACCGATGATGACCAGACCGTCCGCCAACGCGTCTGGCAAGTCCGCGACGAACTCCCCGACTGGAAGGACGAGTGGCCGGCGTGGGGCAAGGTGTACTCCACCGTCCTCCAAGCCGCCGTCGAACGCATCTACCACAACATCGCCGGGCTCGCCCAACAACGCGACAACGGCCACAAAATTGGGGAGTTGAACTGGAAGAAACCGCGGGAGTTCCAGAGCTTCACGTACCGCCAGCGCGGCTTCAAACTCGACAGAAAGAGTGGCCCCACTGGCCGTGGACGCCTGATTCTCAAGAAGGTGCGTGGCGAGACAATCCAGATTCCGATCCGACTCCACCGCGACCTCCCCGACGACGCCGAGGTCAAACACGTCTCCATCAAGCAGGAAGCCACCGGCGCGTGGTACGCCTCTTTTGATGTTGAACGCGACGCCCCGGAGAAACCGGACGTGGAGGACATCGACGCCTCTGACGCCGTGGGGCTCGACCTCGGCGTGCTGAACTTCGTCCTTGACTCGGACGGACGGTCGATCAGTCGTCTCGACCTGTCCGACGACCGCGACCGCCTCGAACGCGAGCAGCGGTCGCTGTCGCGCAAGGAGTACGAGTCGAACAACTGGGAGCGGCAACGCCGACGCATCGCGGAGGTGCATATGGACATGCGGAACAAGAAGCGCGACTTCAAGCACAAACTCGCGCACTTCTACACCACGACGTATGACGCCGTGTTCGTCGAGGATCTCAACGTGCGTGGGATGCTCGAAAGCGGCGGGAATGCGCGGAACAAGGCCGAAGTTGGCTGGCGCGACTTCATCTCCGTCCTCAAGCACCACGGCAAGAAGCACGGTTGCCACGTGGTGGAGGTCGAACCCGCGGGCACATCGAAGGAGTGCGCGGCGTGTGGTGTGGAGACTGAGAAGCCGCTGTGGGTCAGGGAACACAGTTGTCCGTCGTGTGGGTTGGAGCTGGATCGGGACTGGAACGCGGCGTTGAACGTCCTTTCTCGTGGGTTGGAGGGACTAGGAGTGGTTCACTCCGAAGCAACGCCCGTGGAGACTGCGACCGCTGCGGACACCTTCGAGGTGTCTGCAAGTCGCGTCTGTGAAGCGGGAAGCCCCTGCCTCAAGGAAGCCGCGTCAGCGGCTGAGTAGGCAGGGGTAGTTCACCCGTCTCGGGGGTCGTCCGTCGGGAGGAGTCCCGTCGCCATCAGCCGCCGGGTGATCACCACGAGACCGTTGTCGAAGCCGGTGCCGAACACCGCGCGCTCGTCGCTCCGGGTGCCGGCGCCGGACGCGCGGAACGAACTCACCAGGATCGTGCTCCGGTCGACGAGCAGGAGCCGACCGATCTCGGCTCCGTCGTCGTCGCCGCTCAGCCACTCCAGCCCCGAGACGAACACCTCGGCGTCCGGAACCGACCCCGAGACGCGCTCGCGGACCTCCTCGTCGGTCGTCCCGAGGAGGACGTTGACGCCGCGGTCACGCGCCTGAGCCAGCGCCTCGGCCAGTTCCGCGGTGAACAGGTCCTCTACGCCGACGATGAGGACCACCTCGTCGGTCGCCTCCTCGACGACCGCGAGCGTCCGCGCGGCGACCGCTTCGCCGCCCGAGAGCGCCCAGACTTCGTGGACCGCCTCCTCTTCGGCCCCGGGGTTCAGCGGCGGTATCTCCCGGAGCGTCTCCCGGAGCGAGTCGGTCCGTGCCTCGTACTCCGCGCGCAGGGTCTGTGCAGCCTCGTCGACAGACACCGCGCGAAACTGCTGGGGATTCGAGTGCTGGACCTCCACCAGCCCCTTCGTCTCTAGCACCCGCACCGCGTCGTACACCCGGGTGCGTGGCACCTCCGAGGCCTCGCTTATCTCCTTGGCCGTTCCCTCGGGGAGCCGCGTGAGTGCAACGAGACACCGCGCTTCGTACTCCTTCAGGCCGAGCTGCTGGAGCAGGTCGACCGCCTGCTGCGTGTTCGTATCGTCGTCCATGGGTCCCACGCTCGCTGGAGTCGTCCGGCAACCACCCTGTATTCGCGTTGCCGGCAGATATGTGTTTGTCCGACGCGCCCTGTCGCGCCAGTCGTTCACTCGCTTGATAACAGAGTACCGACCGCCAGTTCTGTCTCCTCGGCGCTGCCGTCTGCGGCGCGAAAGCTGTTCACCCGGTTAATCACAGTAAATATATGCCCCTCACGCACCTGTCAGCAGGTGGCGCGCGCGCGCAGATTTGGGTCCCAACCGCTCTGCCGACGCGCGCCGGGCCACCACACGGTGGCTTTCGTCTACCCGTGACCCCAGACCCACACGACCAGCCGCGCGACGTTGCGGTCGACCGACTCCGCGTGCTCGGGCTCGTCGACGTGCGCCAGTCGACGCCGAAGCGGTTCCGCCCGGTCTCGACGG
>JBDGSZ010000007.1:0-4447 GCA_042217265.1 Haloferacaceae archaeon | reverse complement strand
GCTGGTGAGCGAGTCGACGACGGCACCCCGCGACGAGACCGCCATCTGGGGCTCCGGCCCGGAGAACGGACTGGTGGTCGTGCTGCGGGCGCTGTTCGGGTGGCAACGGTAGGTCGCGTCAGGCGTCGTCGGCCGGCGCCGGCCGCCGCGAGATGTGTGGCGAGGCCCGGAGGAGGTTCGCCACCCCGCGGCGCAGGCGCTGGGACGCGGCCGTGTCGGAGATGTCGAACTCCGCCGCGAGGGTGTCGAGCGTCGCCCGCCGCGGCACGTCGAAGTAGCCGAGTTCCAGCGCCCGGACGACCGCCGTCTTCTGTTTCGCCGTCAGGGCGCCGCTGTCTGCCTGCTGGGACAGCCCGAACCCGCTGGCGCACGCGAGCGTGATCGGGTTCGTGGCGTCGTCGTAGCCGCCGTAGAACCGCGAGGCGGCCTCCTCCGTCGGGAAGCGGAGTTCGAACGACCACGTCTCGGCCACGGCGGCCCCCGACAGCACGGCGCCGCCGGTCTCGCGCAGCCGCGAGACGAGTTCGGGGGGTGTCTCGCCCCACGCCAGCCGGTAGACGGACGCGCTGTCGGCGTCTCCGACGTGGTCGAACGCGGCGACGGTCGGGGCCGCCCGGAACGCCTCGGCCACCTCCGCCGGGTCGTCCCCGGAGACGACCACCGTCGGGCGCCTGTCGCCGACTACCGGCGCCGTGCGCTCGAACTCGACGCGGGTTCCAGCCGGGAACGAGTCGCGTGCCAGCCCCAGCGCCCCGACCGGCGCGGTTATCTCGAAGAACACCGCTCACCCGAAGGCCGTGCGTCGGGCGGTCGACCGAAGGGACCTCTCTTCGGGCCTGGGGACCCTCGGCTGGAAGGGTCAGGTGTTCGGAACACAGAGCCGATACTCGATCTGCGTATCACGCCTGCTAACGTCTCGCTCGCCACATACACCCCGCCGTTCACCCGTATCCTCACGGACGACCCGACCGGGAACTGTCGGTCTGCTCGCCACGCGCGACCGGCTGCTCCCCTCGACGACGAGGTGTCTCTGCTCTGGTCTGTCCCCCTCGCGTCGCGAGAGCGCAGACCGGCCGCGACGAACTCGTGGCCGGAGCGTGTGTCAGGCCGACTCCGGGTCGTCGCTCTCGGCCGCGTCCTCGATCTCGTCGATCCGCTCGTGTAGTTCCTCGACCGCCTCCTCGTCGGCCGTCCCCCAGTACCCGACGACGAGCGTCGAGAGCACGAAGACGGCCCCCCACCCGAGCGTCGTGAACTCCTCGGGGACGTAGAGGCCGAACACCCCGTCGATCACCCCCTCGAGCGAGAAGACGATCAGGACGGGACCGACGACATCTCGCGGCAGGAAGTGGTCGAGGTACGCCTTCAGAACGCGCGGATTCGGCAGCATGGGCGGTTCGGATGCGGGCGGCATATATGCGCTCCGGCCTGCCGTCTCGGCCGCCACCGAGCCGGCCGGCTTCTGGACCGCCCAGCCGTCCTCCTGGGTGCCGGCCGTCTCGAACCTTCGGACCCGCGGTGCCGGCCGCGAGTCTCTCCCGTCGAGCGACCGCCGGCCGCGAGTCCCGCGAGCCCGGGGACCGCTGTCACTCCTCGACCGGCGCCTCGGCTCGCGCGAGGTCGAGGAGGAGTTCGTTCTCGGCGTCGTCGAACAGGCGGACCTCCCCGGCGAGGACGAGACCGCCGCTCGGCGTCGGTCCGACGACGACGGGGTCGCCCACGTCGATACCGGTGACCGTCTGGCGGAAACGCACCACCGCGCGACAGGTGGTCGGACTCTCGACGGTCAGAAACCGGATCTCGTCGACGGTGAGGTCGACCCGTTCGTACTCGTGGGCGACGGTGACGGCGTCGCCGTCGTCGTCCGAGCGCTCGCCCAGCGCCGCCGCCGCCGCCTCGGTCGGCTCGTAGCCGCCGCGCGGCCCGGTGATCCCCTCGACCAGTCCGAGCGTTCCGAGCACCTGCATGTGGTTGTGGACGGTCCCCGGGTGGCGGTCGAGTTCCGCCGCTATCTCGTCGGCGGTCATCGGCTCCTCTCGCGACCGGTGGCCGTCGACCAGCGTGGCGAGAATCTCCCGCTGGCGCCCTGTGAGCTCCATCTGTGTCGGACTCGTCGTACGCCACAGCCCCCCATACGTGTTTGGGTCGGTCCGGCGCTCCCGCAGGACTGCGGCGGGTCGCCCCCCGACGCGCGGCCGTCGCTACCCCGGCGATGCACACGTTGTGGAACGATTATACCTGCGCGGCCCCTCCTGTGACGTACTGTGCGAGCGCGGCCACTCTCCACGATGGCACACACCAGCCAGACCCCACTCGACAGCCCGCCACCGAGCGCGAAGTTCGCCCACTACGTCCGCCGCCGCGAGGACGGCCTGACGCGGGGCGACACCGACCACCCCCGGCGCTCGACCCGGTCCGTCCACGGCGCTCTCCGGAAGCGAGAGGCCGCGGTCGCAGGACGGGGCCGTCTCCGCGGCGGTAGACAGGCGCGTCTCCCCGGCCACAGACGAACGATCGGTGGGGCCGACACCGTTCGACCGTGAGCGAGGACCGAACGTACCGGTGTGTGAACTGCCTCGACCACACCGTCACCCGGGAGTTCGACGTCTCGCACGTCTCGGTCACCTGCCCCGTCTGTGACTCCTTCGAGCGCCTGGTCAACGAGGCCGTCGTCTCCCAGTTCCGGGCGTTCGAGGAGGCACCGCCCGAGCATCTCGACTGGGACGCCCTCGAGCGGACGGAGAAGTTCCTCGTCGCAGAGCGCGTCGCCCGCCGTGGCCGTGACGTCACGGCGTTCGACACCGGCGGGGAGTAGTCGGGCGGCTTTTTGCTCCCCTGTTCGTAGCCTGCCCGTGCCAGACGCCATCACCGTCTACTCCGACTACGTCTGCCCGTTCTGTTACCTGGGCCGGGAGTCGCTCGACCGGTACCGGGAGACGCGCGACGGAGCCCTCCGGATCGACTGGCGCCCGTTCGACCTGCGCTCGGAGAAGCGCCGCCCCGACGGGACGATAGACGAGAGCGTCGACGACGGGAAAGACGACGAGTACTACGAACAGGCGCGACAGAACGTCCGGCGACTCGCCGAGAAGTACGGGGTCGAGATGGACCTCGAGATCGCGACCGACGTCGACTCGCTGCCCGCACAGGTCGTCTCGTACCACCTGCGCGAGACCCACGACTACGAGACGTGGCTGGCGTTCGACGAGGCGGTCTTCGCGGCGCTCTGGGCGGACGGCGCGGACATCGGCGACCCGGACCTGCTGGTCGAACTCGCGGCCGACGCCGGGGTCACGGCCGACGAGGTCCGGTCGGGACTGGACGACGACGCGCTCCGCGACGAGGTGCGAGCGCAGTTCGCCGAGGCCCAGCGCCGCGGCATCAGGGGCGTCCCGACGTTCGTCGCGGACGGCCACGCCGCCCGGGGCGCGGTCCCCCCCGAACAGCTCGAACGGCTGGTCGAGGGGTGACCAGACAGACCAGACCTGCGTCGACCTGAACTACCCCGGGTGGGCGGTCCCGCGCAGGCCGAGACTCCGCCGGCCGGGCGACGTCTCGGTCACTCCGCCGACTCTTCGAGACGGTCGAGCGCCCACGACGCGGCCTCTCTGACCTCGGCCGCCGGGTCGTCCTGCCGGCGGGCCGCGAGGACGTCGCGCGCGTCGCGGGCCCCGATCCGGCCGAGGATCCACGCCGCGTTCGAGCGCGTGTCCGTCTCGTCGGCAGAGAGCGCGCCGACCAGCGGGTCGACGGCCCTCGCGTCCCGGACCCGCTCCGGTCGCGTCCGCGCGAGTCCGGCGAGGACCGCCGTCGCCGGGCCGCGCACGGCGTCGGTCTCGGCGTCGGCGAGGAGGGTCACCACCCGCTCGGTCAGCGGCGCGACCACCGCCGGGCAGTGGCTGGTGACGTCGGCGAGCACCATCGCCGCGCCCGCCCGGAGTTCGCGCCGGTCGTCGTCGAACAGCGCCGTCAGCCGCTCTACCGACGGCTCGAGGGCGCTCGGGTGGCGCGATGCGACGCGGCCGACCGCCGACAGCGCCGCCATCCGGCCGCTTGCGCCCGTCGACTCGGCGTGGTCGAGGAGGACGTCGACCGCCGGCAGGACGGCCGCAGGGTAGCCCGCCCCGATCCGGTCGAGGCCGCGGACGAGGGCCGCGGGCGGCACACGACCCGACTCGATGCCGGCGGCGAGCGTCGGGACGGCCTCGCGGACGGCGTCGGGCCGCTCGTCGGCCACGCCCGCGACCACCTGCGCGGCGCCCGCGGCCACCACGTCGTCCGGGTCGTCGAGGGCGGCCACGGCGGCCCCGGCGACGGGCGTCGCCCGGTGGGGGGCCGCCTCGGCGACCACTCCGAGCGCCGCGAACGCTGCGCCGCGAACGACCGGATCGCCGCCGTTGACACGGACCGCGAGCGCCGCGGTCGCGTCCGCGGCGGCCGCCGGATG
>JBDGSZ010000041.1:0-21357 GCA_042217265.1 Haloferacaceae archaeon | reverse complement strand
GGATGGCGACCATCAGGACGAGGATGCCCATGCCGCCGAGCCACTGGGTGAGCTGTCGCCACATCAGCATGGCGTGCCCGTGGCGCTCGACGGAGATCTCCCCGAGGACGGTCGCCCCGGTCGTCGTGAACCCGCTCATGCTCTCGAACAACGCGTTGACCGGGTCGGCGACGGTTCCCGTTCCGGCGACCAGGTACGGAACCGTCCCGGCGGCGGGGACGACGAGCCACGCGAGGCTCACCAGCAGGAACGCCTCCCGGTTCCCCAGCGCGTTCCCGTCGTGGACCCGCTCCAGGAGGCCGCCCACCCCGACCATGACGGCGGCCGTCACGACGAACGGGAGCGGGTCCTCGCCGTAGGCGACCGACAGGACGAGCGGCAGCAGCGGCGCGACGCCGAGGTACTTGAGGACGGTGCCGACGAGCGCCACGCTCACCCTGTAATCGACGTACGCGTTCGGTCGACCCATCGGACACCTACGCCCCTCTCACAGGAGGCGAAAGGGTGTTTCGGTGTCCGCGGCACACCCCGGCGTCCGACGGCGCTCCGCTCGCTCGCGTCCGGCGAACCACGAACGAAAACCTATATCACCGCGCCGGAGTTAGTGGGGTTCGCGGGGCCGGTAGCTCAGTTAGGGAGAGCGACGGACTCTTAATCCGTCGGTCGGGGGTTCAAATCCCTCCCGGCCCGCTCATTGTGCGAACGTAGTGAGCCAACGAGCGACGGCGGTGGGATTCGAGTCAGGGAACGGAACGAGCGTAGCGAGCGGAACGACCGCGGTTCGAATCCCTCCCGGCCCTTCGTGTGAGCGCAGCGAACCGAAGAACGAGACGGGATTCGAATCAGGATCGAAGGGAGCGCAGCGACCGCGTTACGCTAACAGGTCCGGTTCGATCCGCTTCTCGTCGCGTTCGTCCCGGAGGTGCGCACGTAGCTCCTCGAGCGCCACGCCGTCGCGCTCCCGCTCCCGGCGGTCGCGCACGGAGACCGTACCCTCCTCCTCCTCGCGGTCGCCGACGATCAGCATGTAGGGGACGTTGTCGTCGTGCCCGGCCCGGATCTTCCGCCCGACCGTGCGGTCGCCGTCGGCGACCTCGACCCGGAGGCCGTCGTCGTCGAGCCGTCCGGCGACGCTCCGGGCGTAGTCGAGGTTGTCGTCGCTGACGGGGATGACCCGGACCTGCTCGGGCGCCAGCCAGAGCGGGAAGCTGCCGTCGAAGTGCTCGATGAGCACCATGAAGAATCGCTCGTAGGAGCCGAAGAGCGCCCGATGGATCATCACCGGGCGGTGTTCCTCGTTGTCCTCGCCGGCGTAGGTCAGGTCGAGGCGCTGGGGCATGTTGAAGTCCAGCTGAACCGTCGGGCCGTCCCAGTCCCGGCCCAGGGCGTCCTCGAAGGCGAAGTCGATCTTCGGCCCGTAGAACGCCCCGTCGCCCTCCGCCAGCTCGTAGTTCATGTCGGACTCCTCGAGGACCGTCTCCAGCTGCGACTCGGCCTGCTCCCAGATGCCGTCGCTCCCGACGGACTTCTCGGGCCGGGTGGCGAGGGCCACCTCGTACTCCAGCCCGAAGGTCTCCAGCACCTCGAAGATCATCTCCATGATCCGCCGGACCTCGCTCTCGATCTGGTCGGGGCGGACGAACAGGTGGCCGTCGTCGATGGTGAACGCCCAGACCCGCGAGAGTCCGGAGAGCTCGCCGCGCTGCTCGCGGCGGTAGACCTTCCCGTTCTCGAAGTACCGGACGGGCAGTTCGCGGTAGCTCCACGCCCGCTGGTTGTAGATGGTCGCGTGGCCCGGACAGTTCATCGGCTTCAGGCCGTACTCCTCGTCGTCGACGTCCAGCAGGAACATGTCGTCCCGGTAGTTGTCGTAGTGGCCGGACTGTCGCCAGAGCTCGGTCCGGAAGACGTGGGGGGTCTCGACCTGCTCGTAGCCGGCGTCGCGGTTCATGTCGTTGGCGTACGCCTCCAGTTCACGGAGGACCGTCTTGCCGTTCGGGTGATAGAGCGGCAGGCCCGGGCCGGTCACGTCGGGAATGGAGAAGAGGTCGAGCTCCCGGCCGAGCTTCCGGTGGTCGCGCTCCTTGGCCTTCCGGCGGCGCTCCAGGAACGCCTCGAGCTCCTCCTCGGCCCCGAAGGCCGTGCCGTAGACCCGGGTGAGCTGGTCGTTCTCCTCGTCGCCGCGCCAGTACGCCGACGAGATGTTCAGGAGCGTCACGGCCCCGACCTCGCCGGTGGAGTCGACGTGGGGGCCCTTACAGAGGTCCTCGAACTCCCCCTGGCGGTAGAAGGAGACGGGGTCCTCGCCTGCGGCCTCCTCCTCGAGGATCTCGCGCTTGTAGGGGTTGTCCGCGTAGGCCTCGAAGGCCTCCTCGCGCGGCCGCTCGACCCGCTCGATGTCGAGGTCCTCCTCGATCACCGTCGCCATCTCCTCCTCGATGGCCTCGAGGTCGTCCTGGTCCAAGTCGACGTCGAACACGTCGTAGTAGAACCCGTCGTCGGTCGGCGGGCCGATGGTTAGCTTGGCCTCGGGGTGGAGCCGCTGGAGCGCCTGGGCGAAGACGTGGGCCGCCGAGTGACGGAGGACCCGCAGGTACTCGTCGGAGTCCTCCGTGACGATGACCAGCTCGGCGTCGTCGTGCAGGGGTGTCGCCCGGTCCACGAGCTCGCCGTCGACCACGCCGGCGACCGTGTCCTCGCCGAGCCCGGGACCGATCTCGTAGGCGACGTCCTGCACCGTCGACCCCTCCGGGACGGACAGCTCCGACCCGTCCGGCAGGGTCACCACGATGTCGCTCATGGCGGTGGGAAGCCCCACGAGCCGGTTAAGTGTTGTCTTGCGAGGCCGACCGGCCCTCCGCCGCCGCGGCGTCTCCCGGTTCGGCGCGCCCGTCGAGCGGCCGCGACCGCGCGGACCCGACCGGACCGCCCGTTCCGCGGTCAGGGGTAGCGAGTCGGGAGCCCCGGCCTCAGCCGCGGGGGGACGTCACGACCGGCGCGGGGCGTCCGGCGCGAGGGCGTCGTCGTACACCCGGACGAACAGGTCCTCGATCTCCCCGCGGGTCGGCTTGCGCGGGTTGTTGTCCGGCGACCCGGACTCGACGGCGTCGGCCGCCATCCCCGGGACGACGTCGAGGTAGTCCTCGCGCGAGGGCACCTCGCCGAAGTCGTCGAGGTACGACGCGAGTTCCAGGTCCGAACAGAGGTCGAAGACCGCCTGGCTGGCCCGCTCGGCCGCCACCCTGTCGGGGTCGTCCCCGTCGGCGGCGTCCATCAACCGGGCGATCTCGGCGTACTCCTCGCGCGCGGCCATCGCGGAGAACTCCATCACGTAGGGGAGCAGGAGCGCGTTGGCGAGGCCGTGAGGGATGTGGAGTTGGGCGCCGAGCGGCCGGGCCATCCCGTGGACCAGCGCGACCGAGGCGTTGGTGAACGCCTGGCCCGCCTGGAGTTGGGCGATCATCGTGTCCGTCCGGGCCTCGAGGTCCTCTCCGTTCGCCCACGCCTTCGGCAGCGACGCGGCGAGCTTCTCGATGGCGCCGGCCGCGAAGTCCCGGGGTACGGAGTAGGACTCCACGGAGACGTAGGCCTCGATGGCGTGGGTGAGCGCGTCGATACCCGTGAACGCCGTGTGGCTCTTGGGCAGGGAGACGGCGAGCTCGGGGTCCTCGATGGCGACCCGCGGGACGACGTTCTGGGAGACGATGAGGAACTTCGTGGACGTCTCGGTATCGGTCACGACGACCGAGCGCGTGGCCTCGCTCCCGGTCCCGGTCGTCGTGTTCACCGCGACGAGCGGCGGGATCGGGTTTGGGACGCCCTCGTAGCCCGCCCGGTCGACGCCGAACTCGCGGATCGCCCCGTCGTTGGCCGCCAGGATGCCGACCCCCTTGCCCGTGTCGATCGAGGACCCGCCCCCGAGGGTTACCATGACGTCACAGCCGGCCTCGGTCCACAGGTCGTGGGCCGCCTCGATGTTGGCGACGGTCGGGTCGGGGCGGACGTCGGTGAACGCGACGTGGTCGACGCCCGCGGCGTCGAGCGTCGCCTCGACCCGCTCGCCGTGGAGGTCGTATATCTGCTCGGTTGCGACCAGGAGGGCCGTCGTGCCGTAGAGGTCGGCGTACTCGCCCACCCGTTCGACGGCGCCCTTCCCGAGCACGACGCGGCTCGGCGAGACGACGAGTCGCGGCTCCTGCGACGGGGGTCCGGACATGGCACGGTCTGCACGCGCTCGCCGAAAGTAGTTTCCGGTGACCGCGGTCCGCGGCGCGCCTCGAAACGCGTAACTCCCCCGGTGTCGAACGGCGGTCCGTGTCGATCGAACTGTTCACGCCCCTCGACCTCGGGGGGACGGAGCTGCCGAACCGCGTGATGGTGTCGCCGATGTGCCAGTACTCCTGCGAGGATCGGGACGGGATGCCGACCGACTGGCACCGACAGCACCTCAAGAGCCGGGCGGTCGGCGGCGCCGGCCTGGTGATGACCGAGGCGACCGCCGTCTCGCCCGAGGGGCGCATCACGCCCCAGGACCTCGGAATCTGGACCGACGATCACGCCGACGCCCTCGCCGACGTCGCCGCGTTCGTCCGCGACCAGGGGAGCGTCCCGGGGATGCAGCTCGCCCACGCGGGCCGGAAGGCGTCGGCGATGCGACCCTGGGAGGGACGCACCCCGCTCGCGCCAGACGAGGGCGGGTGGGAGACGCTCTCGCCGTCCGGCCCGTACCCCTACGAGGACGACGACCCGCCGGCGACCCGCCGGATGGACCACACGGACATCGCCCGGGTGCGAAAGGCGTTCGCGGACGCCGCCGAGCGGGCGGTCGGGGCCGGATTCGAGGTCGTCGAGATCCACGCCGCTCACGGCTACCTCCTCCACGAGTTCCTCTCGCCCGTCTCGAACGACCGCGAGGACGAGTACGGCGGCGACTTCGAGGGCCGGACGCGTCTGGTCCGCGAGGTCGTCGACGCGGTGAACGCCCGGGTCGACGACGCCGCGCTCTTCGTCCGCTTCTCCGCGACCGACTGGCTCGACGACCGTTCCTCCTGGACCGTCGAGGACACCGCTCGCCTCGCTGACGACCTCGCGGGCGACGTGGACCTCGTCGACGTGAGCGCCGGCGGCCTCCACCCGGCCCAGGCGGTGCCGTCCACGGGCCCGGGCTACCAGGTCCGGTACGCACGGCGGGTCCGCGAGGCGACCGACGGAATCCTCGTCGGTGCCGTCGGCGGCATCACCGCCCCGGAGCAGGCCGACGCCCTGCTCCGGAACGGCCGGGCCGACCTCGCCATCCTCGGCCGGGAACACCTGCGGGACCCGTACTTCACGCTCCACGCCGCCCGGGAGCTCGGCGTCCCCGACGCCGTCGACGTCCCGATCCAGTACCGGCGGGCGTTCTGACCCGGGCGCCACAACCTACTTGACTCGGCCCCGGGTACCACCGGTCGATGGTCGAGGACGGTCGGACGGAGGAGCTGCTGAACACCATCGGCGACCCCACGGCCCGCCGCGTCCTCGCCACCGTCGACCGGGAGCCACGGTCGGCGAAGGAGATCGCGTCGCGGCTGGACCTCTCCCTGCCGACCGTCTACCGGCGCCTGGACACGCTCGACGACCACGACCTCGTGACCGACCGGACGCTCGTCGCCGACGACGGCAACCACTACAAGGTGTACGACTGCACCTTCGAGAGCACGGTCGTAGCGCTGGAGGACGGCGAGTACGAGGTCCGGGTCTTCCGGACGGAGGGCGTCCCGGACCGGTTCCGGCGGTTGTGGGACGAACTGAGCGGGGGGACCTCGACGTGACGCCGCGTCCCCGGGGAGGGTGGTCGCCGTGGTGACCGTCGACGCGTCGGTCGCCATCCTCGTCCTCCTGCGCCTGATCCTCTTTGCCCTCGCTGGCGGCCTCACCGTCATCAGCTTCCGGGCCTACCGCGACGCCGGCACCGACCGGCTCGAGACGGCGTTCGTCGGCTTCGCGTTCATCAGCATGGGGGTCGCGCTCTCGACGCTCGCCACCTCCGTCGACGGGTACGCCGTGCTCTTCGAGATCGCCGAGACCGTCCCGTTCATCGTGGGGTTCGCGATGCTCTACGCCTCGCTGTACCGGTGAGACGCGGCGACGCGAAACGTTTTCGCGCCCCGCGCCGACGGTCCTCGGGTGACACGACGCGTCGGGGTCACCGCCGCCCTCGTCGCGGTCGTCGCCGCCGTGGCCGCCGGCCTCGTCGGGGTGTTCGACCCGCTCGCCGGCCTGCGGGTCGACGGCCAGCCGGCCGCGCCGGTCGCGGTCAAGTGGCTGCTCGCGGTCGCGGTCGTCGCCGCCTGCTACGGCGGGTATCGGCTGGCGCTCGCGGTGATCAACGACCGCCTCCCGGGCAAGCGCCGCCGCCACGACCTGCGGAACGTCCTCCGCCTGGTCGCGGGCGCGGTCGGCGTCGTCGCCGTCCTCGGCGTGGTCACCGAGCAGTGGGTCGGCGTCCTCGTCTCGCTCGGCGTCGTCGGCTTCGCCGTCACCTTCGCGCTCCAGCAACCCCTGCTCTCGCTTCTCGCGTGGGTCTACATCATGGTCTCGCGCCCCTACGCGGTCGGCGACCGCGTCCAGGTCGGCGACGCCCGCGGCGACGTCATCTCCGTGGACTTCCTCGTCACGACGATCTGGGCGATCGACGGCGACTTGGTCTCGACGAACCAGCCCTCCGGCCGCGTGGTCACCGTCCCGAACAGCGTCGTCCTCTCCTCTGAGGTGACGAACTTCGGCGGCGCGGGCATCCCGCACGTCTGGAACGAACTGTCGATCCAGGTGGCATACGAGACCGACCTCGCGTTCGCCCGGGGGCTGATGGTCGAGGAGGCAGACGACCTGCTGGGCGACGAGATGGCCGCCCGCATCGCCGAGTACCGCGACCACCTCGCGGAGACGCCCGTCGAACTCGAGGTCCAGGACCGCCCGACGGTGAACGTCATCCAGGGGGAGTCCTGGGTGGAGCTCCGGCTGCGATACCTGGTTCACCCGCGCCGCGGCACTCGCGTGCGCAACGAGCTCTACCGGCGGGTCCTCGACCGGTTCGACGACCACCCCGACCGCGTGGCGTTCCCGGTCAGCCGCAGCCGGTGACCCCGGCGACGCGCGGGCGCCGGTCCGGGGCCAGCCGGGACGGCCCGGAAGCGTAACCGGCATACCCGTTCCGGTCCTGTGGTCCGTCGATGGAGACGGGCGCCATCCCCGTGGCCGACCTCGACGGGGGCATCGACCTGCGCGCGACCCTGGAGAGCGGCCAGTCCTACCTCTGGCGACGGGCCGACGGCCGGATGTTCGAGGCAGACGCCCCAGCCGACGGCTGGTACGAGACCGTCGTGCCGCCGCTCGACGGCCTGACCGACGACCGCGCCGTCGTCCGCGTCCGCCAGATTGACGGGCGCCTCGAGTGGGAATCGACCGTCGACGCCGTCCCGCTCCTGACGCGCCTGCTCCGCCTGGACGACGACCTAGACGCCATCCTCGACGCGACGCCGGACGACCCCCTGCTGGAGCGGGCCTACGACCGGTATCGGGGGATGCGCCTCGTCCGCGACCCGCCCTTCCCCACGCTGGTGTCGTTCATCTGTTCGGCCCAGATGCGCGTCGGCCGCATCCACCGGATGCAGGTCGCCCTGGCCCGCGAGTTCGGGGAGCGCGTGACCCTCGACGGCCGGACGTACCGCGCGTTCCCGACGCCTGGTCGCCTGGCGGCGGCCGCCGAAGAGGAGTTGCGGGCCCTGAAGCTCGGCTACCGCGCGCCCTACGTCCGCCGGACGGCGGGGATGGTCGCCGAGGGCGAGGCCGACCCCGCGGACGCCGCCGGACGGCCCTACGAGGAGGCCCGCGAGTACCTCACCCGCTTCGTCGGCGTCGGCGACAAGGTGGCCGACTGCGTCCTCCTGTTCTCGCTCGGCTACCTGGAGGCCGTCCCCCTCGACACCTGGATCCGGACCGCCATCGCCGAGCACTACCCCGACTGCGACCGGGGGAGCTACGCGGAGACGTCGCGGGCCATCCGCGAGCGGTTCGGCGGCGAGTACGCGGGCTACGCGCAGACATACGTCTTCTACTTCCTGCGCGAGGGCGGCGACGTGGACCCCTGATCCGCTCCGGAGCGGCGGGTCGCGGCCGCCCGCCGGTCGCCGGCGAGCCAGGCCGTCCGCGTTCCACCGTCTTTTTTTCGTTCAGTCACAGGCGACCGCAAACAACCATGCCACCGTCATCCCCGCCCGTTGCCGCCCCCGACCGGGCGCGCCTCCCCGGGGAAGTTCGCGTGCTTCGCGTCGACGACGACGCGCGGTTCCTGGAGGTCGCCCACGAGTTCCTCGAACGCGCCGACGACCGGCTCGCCGTGACGACGGTCACGGACCCGCGCGACATCCTCCCGGCGGTCGCGGACGGCGACTTCCACTATGTCCTCTCGGACTACGACATGCCCCACCTCGACGGCCTCGCGCTGTTCGGGCGGTTGCGCGAGGCGGGGGTCGAGCTACCGTTCGTCCTTTTCACCGGCAAGGGCTCGGAGTCCATCGCGGCGGAGGCGATGTCGGCCGGCGTCACCGACTACATCCAGAAGGCGGGCACCGACACGTACGAGGTCGTCGCCAACCGGGTTCTCGACGCCGTCCGCTCCAGGTGCCGGAAGGTCGCCGTCGACCACGCCGTCGCCCAGTACACCGAACTGATCGAGGCCGCACACCTCCCGGTGTACCTCTACGACGAGGCGGGGGAGATCGTGTACGCGAACGAGGCGGCGGCCGACCTCTTCGGGGCCAACGACGCCGAGTCGGTCGTCGGACTGCGGTTCGAGTCGGTCGTCCCAGAGCAGGCGTACGACGCGGTCGAGTCGCGGCTGGAGCGGGTTACTGACGGCCAGCGGGCCCCGCAGACGCAGTTCCGCGTCTAGGGGATGGACGGCACGGACCGCCTGGCGACGGTTTCGTGTGCACCCACGCCCCACCACGAGGCGGCCGTGGGACAGACCATCGCCCACGACGTGACCGAGATCGAGGAGAGCCGGCGCGAGTTCGAGACGTTCCGCGAGGTCGTCACGACGGCGCTCCGCGGGGCCGATGCCGGCATCTGGACCCACGACGTGGCGGCCGACCGCATCACCCGGTACGCGGTCGCGCCGCTCCTGGGCGCCGAGCCGGGCGACCTCGGCGACGACTTCGAATCCTTCCTGGAACGCGTCCACCCGGACGACCGCTCGAAGGTCGAACACGCGTACGAGAGGGCCGTCGACCACGGGGAGTCGTTCGCGGTCGCGTTCCGCACCGATCCCGAGGACGGGCGACCCCGCTCCCTCGAGGACCGCGGGACGGCGATCACCGAGGAGGGGCGGGTCGAGCGCGTGGTCGGGATGAGGGGTCGACGTCACGGAGCGCAGGCGCCAGGAGCGGCGGCTCGCGGAGCGCCAGGAACGGCTCGAGAGCGTGGCCGAGACGCTCTCGCACGACCTCGGGAACGCGCTGACCACCCTGGAGGGGTACGTGGCGCTCGCCCGCAAGTCGGCCGACGCAGACGAGCGGTTCGCGGACGTCGAGGCGACCGTCGAGCGGCTGCACGACCTGGTCGACGAACTCACGGCGACCGTCCGCGCCGGCGACCCGATCGGCGACGTCGAGTCGGTCGCCCTCGAGTCGATCGCGAGGGCGGCGTGTCGGACCAGCCCGCTGGCCGCCGAGGGCCTGCGCGTCGAATCCGACGCGGTCGTCGAGGCCGATCCCCGGGCGCTCCGTCGGCTCCTCGAGAACCTCTTCGACAACGCGGTCAAGCACGCGGGACCCGACCCCACCGTCACGGTCGGCGACCTCGACGACGGGTTCTACGTCGAGGACGACGGCGGCGGGTTCCCGGACCGCGTGGCGGCGGATCCCTTCGCCGTCGGCGTGACGACCGACGACGAGAGCGACGGCCTCGGCCTCGCGAGCGTCGCCCAGATTGCCGACGGCCACGGCTGGACCGTCGAGGCGACCGAGGGTGAGGATGGCGCGCGGTTCGAGATCGGCGGGGTCGACCGCGTCCGACGCGGGCTGACCTCGGTCGACTGACGGCGGGGAGTCACCGCTCGATAACCTCGCTCGGCGCCAGCGCCCCGTGTTCCGGGCAGACGCCGCCGACGCCGCTCGGACTCAGACAGCAGTGTCGCAGCGAAGTCGCCACCAGCCCCTCGGTCACGGGGGACCCGCAGCGGCGACACCGGAGGTCCGGGGTACCGCCGGACATGCGCGCCCGTTCGTGGCTCGGGGAGTTAACGGCGGCGACGCGTCTCAGTCCCCGCTCGGGTCGGGCGTCGGCGCCGCGAGGTCGCCCCCCTCGTCGAAGGCGACCGGTTCGGGCTCCTCGACGACCTGGAGGTCGTCGCGGTCGCGGGCGGCCTCGACCAGCGACGCGGAGGCGTAACACCGCTCCAGGCGCATGGTGTCGGTCACCCGCAGGAGGCGGGCCTCGTTCCCGTCGACGGGACCGATCGTGCCGAGCGCCCCGACGAGGCCGGCGCGGTCCGTCCCGACGACCGGCGGCAGGCGGACGCCGCGGACGGTGCTCGCTGTGATGGCGTTGATGAGCGACTTCCCCGGGTCGACCGCCTCGGCCACGCGCCGGTGGACGAAGTCGGCCTGCCCCATCCCCATCGCGTTCCCCTTCGTCCTCTCGGTCAACCCCCTGGCGTAGAGGCGTTTCACGTCGGCCGTCTCCGGTTCGGGTTCGTTGATGGTGAAGTGGCGGCGCCCGGTTACGTTGGTGTCCATCCCCTGGCCGCTCACGTCCTTGCCGAGCCGGTCGACCACGAGGACGTCGAGGTCGGCGAACGGGAGTTTGGGCATGCGCTCCCAGGCGTACTCCAGCAGTTCGGCCTCCCGCGTGAGGAAGTCCTCCGGGGGGACGCCCTCGACGAGCGTCGTGTCGTCGTGTTCGTCCTCGACGACGGCAACGCCGCCGGCAACGGGGAGCGCATCGAGGAGTTGCTCGGTTATCTCCGGGAGCATGTTCCGGAGGCTCCACTCGACTGCCCAGTCGTGGGCGACCTTCGCCCCCCGCTGTTTGCCCATCCCGATGACGAGCATCTTCGAGAGGCCGCTCTCGACCTCGCCGGAGAAGTCCGTGTGGGGCTTGACCCGGTTGACCGGTACGATCGCGTCGGCCGCGGCCGCCTCGGCGTCCGCGACGACCGGGACGCCCCTGTCGGGCGTCTCGCCCACCGTCACGACCTCCATCGTCGACCGGATCTCGCAGCCGACCGACTCCTCCGTCACGCCGAGCGTGGCGAGCTTGTCGCGCTGGCCCTCGGCCGTCGCGCCCCCGTGGCTGCCCATCGCCGGGAATACGAACGGGTGGTAGCCGCGGTCCCGGAGTCCGGCGACGACGCCGCCGACCAGCTCCGCGAGGTTCGCGATGCCGCGGCTCCCGGCACCGACCGCCACCTCGCCCCCCGGGGGACAGCCCGAGAGGTCGAGGTCCCCGACCGCCGCCGCCGCCCGATCGGCCACCTCGTCGGGCAGGATCGGGTCGGTCTCCCACACCTGTTCCACGACGCCCAGCGGCGGGAGCGAGACGTCGCCACAGGCCTCCCGGACGGTCGACTCGGAGACGGTGAAGTCGGTCATCCCGCGCTGATGGGGGCGTGAGGGGCATAAACCCGCCGCCGCGTCCCCGCGGCGCGCGCGGAATCGGAAACGCCTGCCTCGATGCGGTCGCTTGAGTCGGCGACCGCGGTATGGGTTGGCGGACATGTCGCTGCTCTCGGCGTTCACCTCCGCGATACTGCCCATCCTGGCGGTCATGGGCGTCGGGTACGTCCTCGCCCGGGCGCTCGACCCGGACGTGGCGGGACTGAACGCCGTCGCTCTGTACGCCTTCCTCCCGGCGCTCGTCTTCCACAGCCTCGCGACGACGGACCTGGGGGGCGGGACGCTGGTCAGGATCTTCGCCGGCGTCGGGGCCTTCGTCTTCGGCATGATGCTCGTCGCCGAGGCCACGGGCCGGCTGCTCGGCGTCGAGGAGCCGTTCCGGAGCGTCGACGTCCTCGCGAGCGCGTTCCCGAACGCGGGCTTTTACGGCATCCCGCTGGCCGAGTTCGCGTTCGGTCCCGTCGGCCGGACGACGGCCGTGCTCTACATCACGGCGCTCGCCTTCCTGATGTACACCGTCGGCGTCTACGTGGCGTCCCGGGGCGGCGGGACGGGCGGGGCCCGAGCCGTCGGCGAGGTGTTCCGCCTCCCGCTCGTCTACGCCATCGCCGCGGCGCTTCTCGCCCGCGCCCTCGGAGTCGTCCCCCCCGAGGGCGGGACCGCGATGGCCACCGTCGCGATGGTGGGGAACGCCTCCATCCCGCTGATGCTCGTCATCGTCGGCATCCAGCTCGCCGGCCTCGACCGGGCGGTCGCGCCGCGGGTAGTCGCCCCGACGGCACTCAAGCTCCTCGTCGCCCCCGTGGTCGGCCTCGCGGTCGCGCTCGCCGTGGGGTTCGAGAACGTCGACGTCGCCCGCGTGTTCGTCCTGCTGTGCGCGACGCCCGTCGCGCTCGTGCCCCTCTCGCTCACCATCTCCTACAGCGACGACCCGAGCCGCTCGGGCGTCGCGGCCTCCGAACACCTCACGACGGTCATCTTCGTCTCCACCCTCGCCAGCGTCCCCGTCCTGACGGTCCTCATCACGCTTCTCCGGTCCGGAGCGGTCATCTGAGCCGACCGCGACGGCGGGCGTCCGCGGGTCCGGACGCGGGGGCGGGCAAGATTCATCACGCTCCGAACACTACTCGAACACGTATGGACTGTAGAGTCGTCGTCGAGGCTGCGGTTCCGGTCTACGACGTGGAGACGCCGGACGAGGCGATCCGGATCGCCATCGCCAAGACCGGCGAGATGCTGAATCCCGACCTCAACTACGTCGAGATCAGCATGGGGTCCCGGACCTCCCCAGAGGGCGAGGAGCTCCCCCCGGCGTTCATCGCCGCCGACGAGGCGCTCGTCGCCCTCGAGCTGGAGATGACGGTGTTCAACGTCGAGCAGGAGGAACACGCCTCGCGGATCGCCCGAAAGGAGATCGGACAGCGGCTCGAGAACATCCCGCTCAAGGTCCTCGACGTCGCGGAGGTCGAGTCGGAGGGGGACGCCGGCAGCGGGGACGAGCCCGCGGACGAGGGCGGCGGACCCGACGAGGACGACGCCGGCGGCGCCGAGCGGGCGGCCGCCGACAGCGACTCGTCGGACGGGGACGACCTCCTCCCCGAATTCGAGGACCTGGTCGAGGACTCCTGACGCGGGCGGCGCCGCCGCTGGCGGGCGTGACTGACGGAGGATTCGGTCGACCGGATCAGTCGGCCTTGGGGGCGACCGGCTCGCGCTCCGGCGTTTCCATGCCGGCGGTGATCCCCTTGGCGAGTTCGAACACGGCGGTCTTGTGGTCCGTCTTGGACTTGTGGATCGATGTCGGTCGGACGCCGTGGTTGCGATACGCTTCGAGATCGAACGACTCGTCCTCCCACGCCTCGCACTGCTCGCGTACCTCCGCGAGAAGACCGTGGAGGTGAATGAGCTCCTGTTTCTTCATGCCAACCATCCGTAGCTGCCCGAGGGTTATATTATTATCTTGAGTCCCGTTAACACGGGCCTCTCAGCCGGTCGTGAGTGTTTTTACGATGTAGGCGCCCCCACCACGTATGGACTACGAGAAACGGCTCGACAGGGCGATCGAGGAAACCCCGGACATCGAAGAGGCCGGCGAGCGGTTCGAGGTGCCCGACCCCGACGTCCGCCAGGAGGGGAACGTTACGGTGTACGAGAACTTCCAGTCGACCCTCGACCGACTGGACCGCGACGACGACGACGTCCTCAAGTTCCTCCAGTCGGAGCTCGGGACCAGCGCCGGCATCGACGAGAGCGGCCGCGCCAGGCTCACCGGCGACTTCGGAACCGAACGGGTCGCGGAAGCCCTCGACGCCTACGTGGAGAGCTACGTCAGGTGCCAGGAGTGTGGGCTCCCGGACACGCGGCTGGTCCGCGAGCAGGGGGCGCTGGTGCTCAAGTGCGACGCCTGCGGGGCGCTCACGTCGGTCCCCGAGAACTAGCCCTCGAACTGTTTCACCGTCTCGAGGTCGCGTTCGGTCCGCATGAACTCGGCGAGCCGTCGGGTCGCGTGACAGCCCGGACAGCTGAAGTTCCGGCGGTGTCCCGGGAGATCAAGCGGGTTCTTCTCCCAGTCCTTGTTACACTCCGGACACAGAAGCCGAGCGAACGCCTCGACCATGGCTCGCCACGTACTCGCCGTGCCACGTAAAGGTTTTCGCGGCCCCGGTTCGGGCCGCCGCGGTCGGTCCGTTCTCGCTCGCTTCGATGAACTCGCGGTACCGGTTCCGGATGGTACCTCGGGGACGTTCGCCACACCGCTCGCCGCCGACCGGATCACCCGCCGGTCTGCCGGGAGCGCAGCGGCGTAGACGGCGGCGACCCGGACCCGGCCGTGACCGTCCGACGGTGTCGGCGGCATCGCTCCGGAGCGCCGTCGGACGCGTCAGGGGCGCGTGAGCGACGACGGCCTCGGTCTCCCCGCCATCGAGCGGTGGGTTCCGGAGCAGGGTTGCGAGACGGAACTCGTACGCGGGCACGGGATCGGGCTCGACCGGTCGACCGGATCGTCACGGACGTCGGCGGGTCCCTCGACGTCTCGACCGACGACGGGACGACGGTCTCCGTCCGCGTGCCGACGACCGACGACCCGTCCCGCGGCGCGTCGGTCCGGTCCGCGCGGACCCCCGTCGGGACCGAACGACAGTAGCGGGGACGGCCTGCTCCCCTCCGGTCAGGGAAACCGCTTTCAGCCGACCGCCGGTACCGGATGGCGTGCACCGAACGACGACGCGCGGCCGCCGGGGTGGGGCGTGACCCCGCCCGACTGGGACCCCCCGGCCGGCTGGACTGCGATCGACGCCGTCGACGTCCACGCGGGCGGCGAACCGCTCCGCGTCGTCGTCGACGGCCTCCCGCCGGTCGAGGGGGAAACGATGCTCGAGCGGCGCCGGTACTTCCGGGAACACCTCGACGACCTGCGGACGACGCTCGTCCACGAGCCGCGGGGTCACGCCGACATGTACGCCGCGGTGCCGACCGACCCCGTCACGGACGCGGCCGACCTCGGCGTCCTCTTTCTCCACAACGACGGCTACAGCACGATGTGTGGACACGGGGTGATCGCGCTGGTCACCGCCGCCGTCGAGACGGGGATGCTGTCGGCCGACGACGGGGCGACGGTCCGCCTGGACACGCCCGCCGGCCGCGTCGCGGCAACCCCGACCGTCGAGGACGGCCGGGTGACCGCCGTCGCCTTCGAGAACGTTCCCGCCTTCGTCGCCGCGACCGAGCGCCGCGTCGAGGTTCCCGGGTACGGGACCGTCCCTTACGACGTGGCCTTCGGCGGCGCGTTCTACGCCTACGTCCCCGCGGCGGACCTCGGCGTCGGCCTCGGTCCGGACGACGTGGACGACCTGATCGACGCCGGCCGTGCGGTGAAGGCGGCCGTCGCGGCCGACCTCGACGTCGTCCATCCGGTCGACCCCGACCTCGGCTACCTGTACGGCGTCGTCGTGACCGGGCCGCCGGCGGGGGACGCCGACCTGCGGAACGTCTGCGTGTTCGCGGACGGCGAGGTGGACCGGTCCCCGACCGGGACGGGCGTGAGCGGCCACCTCGCGCTCCGGCACGCCCGCGGCGACATCGCGACGGGCGACCCGCTGGTCGTCGAGAGCGTCGTCGGGTCGACGTTCACCGGCCGCGTCGTCGCGGAGACGACCGTCGGCGACCGCGACGCCGTCGTCCCCGAGGTCGAGGGGAGCGCCCACCTCACCGGCCGACACGAGTTCCTCGTCGAACCCGACGACCCGTTCGGGGACGGGTTCCTCCTCCGGTGACGCCGGACGCCTGCCGGACTTGAACCGCCCCACACGTGCGGGTCGCCATACTCCCGCCTCCGGTCCGTACGCGCTCGCGGGGGGACGGCACGGTACCGCGACCGAACGCGTGTCGCGACCGACGTCCGTCGACATCCATGTCAACCGAGTCACTCGTGGACGAGTCCGTGGCGGTGGTCGGCGGCGGGTTCGGGGGTCTCTCCGCCGCCTGCTACCTCGCGGACGCCGGCGCGGACGTGACGGTGATCGAGCGCGACGACCGACCGGGCGGCGTCGCGAGGCGGATCGAACGCGACGGGTTCCGGTTCGACGCCGGCCCGTCGTGGTACCTGATGCCGGAGGTGTTCGAGCGGTTCTTCGGCCGGTTCGACCGGGAGCCGTCGGCGTACTACGAACTGACCCGTCTCCATCCGAACTACCGGGTGTTCTGGAAGGACGGCGACGAGGCCGCCGTCCCGGCCGATCGCGCCGGGCAGGTCGAACTCTTCGAGTCCTACGAGCCGGGGGCGGGCGCGGCCCTCGAGGAGTACCTCGACGACGCGCGGGAGGCCTACGAGGTGGGGATGTCGGAGTTCGTCTACGAGGACCGCTCGCGGCTGCGGGACTGGCTCGACCCGAGCCTCGCCCGCGCGGCTCGCGGCCTGACGCTTCTCGGGTCGATGGACGACCACGTCGGCGAGTACTTCGACCACCCGAAGCTCCGGCAACTGGTGGAGTACACACTCGTCTTCCTCGGCGGATCGCCGTACAACACCCCGGCGCTCTACACGCTGATGAGCCACGTCGACTACGGCCTCGGCGTGTACTACCCGACCGGCGGGATGGCGAGCGTCGTCGACGGCGTCGCGGAACTCGGGCGCGAACTCGGGGTCACATACGAGACGGGCACCGAGGTGACCTGCATCGATCCCGGCGCCGACGCGGTTCGCGTCGTGACCGACGACGGAACGCGCACGGTCGATCGGGTGGTCGCCGCGGCGCCGCGCCCGCACGTCGAGCGCGACCTGCTCCCGCCCCCGGCGCGGGACCACGACCCGGGGTACTGGGAGAACCGGACCTACGCCCCGTCGGCGTTCCTCCTCTATCTCGGCGTCGAGGGGAGCGTCGATCCGCTCGACCACCACACGCTCGTCCTGCCGACGGACTGGCGCCCCCACTTCGAGAGCATCTTCGACGACCCGCGCTGGCCGGCCGACCCGTCGTACTACGTGAACGTCCCCTCGGTGACGGACGACGGGGCCGCGCCCGACGGCCACGAGACGGTCGTGGTTCTCGTCCCCGTCGCGCCGGGACTCGATGACGACCCGGCGACGCGTGCGAACTACCGGGAGAAGGTACTCGCCGATCTCGCGGACCACGCCGGGGTCGACCTCCGCGGCCGGGTCGTGGTCGAGGAGTCCGCCTGCGTCTCGGAGTTCTCACGGCTCGGCTACCCCGAGGGGACCGCACTCGGCCTGGCTCACACGCTCCGCCAGACCGGCCCGCTCCGTCCCGGCCACCGTGCGGGCGCGGCCGACCGCCTCTATTACACGGGGTCGTTCACCAACCCCGGCATCGGCGTTCCGATGTGTCTGATAAGCGGGGAACACGCCGCCGCAGCGGTGCGTTCCGACGCCGCCGGCAGGGACCGTCGCCCGTCGTTGCTGCCCGGCTGACCGTCGGCGTCGTCGCCGACCGCCGGGTCCGCCCGCCGGCGACACGGACCGACGGTTCGGTCACGCGTCGTTCATCCGCAGGCTCCGCTCGGTCCCGCAGCGTTCGCAGGTCGAGATCCGGTAGGGCTCGCGGGCGTAGTCGCCGTTGTCCGCTCCGGGGCTCTCGCTCAGCACCTCGATCCGCACCTTGTGATTCGTCTCGCCGTCGCAGCGTGGACACGGTTCGGTCGTCGTCGCTAACATTGTCTTGGCATCCTCCGTCGTCCCGCGACGGAACGGCGGCGGGAACGGGGACCGTCCCCCCGATGCCGGACCCGTCCGGGAGTACGTACGCGACATCGGACCGACGGGGGATATGACCGGTCGACCGTCACGCCGGATTAACCGCGATTAACCCGGCTTGGCGGCCGTGACCGCGCCTGGTCCGCCGGCTGCCCGGGTTCGGTCGCGACGCGACCGGCGGGCCGGGCGTCGGCGCCGGCCGCTCGGGGGGTCGTCAGTCCGTCACCGCCGCCAGGTTGGCCGCCAGCCCGCTGAAAAGCAGCAGGACCGTCAGGGCGAGGTTGGCGGCGTCGTTGGCGAAGACGACGGGCACCGAGGGCAGGTCGGACGCGAACCCGTTGACCACGCCGCCGACGACGAGCGTCATGCCGACCAGCGCGAGGATGAGGCCGGCGATGGTCCCGAAACGACCCGTCGAGCCGTGGTTCGCCAGCCCCTCGGACAGGGCAACCTCGACGGTCTCCCGGACGCTGTCGTTGACGAACTCCTGGATGGTCTCCTCCTTCTCCTCGAGTTCGTCGGCCCGGTCAGCGAGTTCCCGCTCGCGTTCCTCGGTCGCCACCTCCCGGTCGTCGAGTTCGTCCTCGCGCTCCGCGATCTGGGCCTCCCGCTCGTCGAGTTCGGCCTCGCGCCCGTCCAGGCGTTTCTTTCGCTCCCGGAGTTCGCGCTCGCGCTCCTGGAGTTCGGCCTCCCGTTCGTCGAGTTCGTCGGCGAGGTCGTTGAGCCCCCGCTCGCGCTGTTCCAGTTCCTTTCGCTTCCGCGCCGCGTCCCCGTCGGACCCGGTCGCCGGAGCCCCGTCCTCCGGCGGGTCGTCGCTCCCGTCGCTCATGCCGGGTGGGGGGCCCGCGGCGTGAAAACACTGCTTGCCGACCTCTCGCGGGCCGGGATGACCCCGTTCGCATGCGTCGACCGCGGTCCGGCGGGGCCGTCCGCGCCGTCGGCCGGTCAGGCTGCCCGGCCGTCATCGGCCGTCGACAGAGGCATGTCCGGCGGGCCGTGGTCGCGAACGACGAGCAGGAGGTTGCCGACGAACAGCGTCCCGCCGGCCAGCAGGAGGCCGTGGCCGGCGGTCGCGAGGCCGGGCACGCCGACCCACCCGTCGGCGACGAGCGCGACCGTCCCGGCGAGCAGCGACGCGAAGTCGACGGCGGCGATGCGGTCGTCGTAGAGGTCGTCGATCATCGGCACCTCCGCCAGCCCCAGGCGGTCGCTGTACCGCTCGACCCACACGAGAAAGGGGACGACGTGATAGAGCGTGCCGAGCACGACGAAGCCGACGACCCCGAGAACGAGCAGCGTCGCCCCCCCCGGCGGACCGAGCAGGGTCGCCCGAGCGAGGGGGGCTCGCAGCCACGCGGCGGCGGCGAGCGGCCCCCACAGCGCCAGGGCGGTGGCGAGCACCGCGTACCGCGTCAGCATCGGCGTCCGGTCGACGCGAGCCTCGTACAGCCGCCGGGCGAGGACGACGGCGAACGCGACGGCCGCCCCCGCGACCAGCAGGCCGCCGATCGTCGCGACCGCCGCGACCCCGAGGAGCCGACCGCCGGCGAGCAGGGCGACGCCGAGCGGGTGCCCGACCGCCTCGAGACGCGCAAGCGGGCGGTCGACGCCGTGGAGGTCGGTCTGCGTGAACATCGTCGCGAGCTGGTAGAGCGCGCCGTAGACCGTCGTCAGCACCGCCCCGAGGACCGCGAGCGTGACGTGGGCGCCGACGACCGCCGGGCGGGCGGCGAGGACGGGCGCGACGAGGTCGACCGCCAGCGCGAGCGCGAGCAGCGTCAGCAGGACGAAGAAGCCGAGCGCGAGCGCGAAGTGACGCTCCGTGACGTCGAGCGAGCCGGCGCGGGCGAGCGTACGGCCGACGTTGTAGACGAACGTCCAGAACCCGAGGACCGCGAGGGCCCCGAACGCCGGCACGAGTGTCAGCCAGCCCAGCAGGAACCCGGCGGCCATCCCCGCGACGCCGACGGCCGCGAGCCACGCCTGTGCCGTCGCCAGCCGGCGCGAGTGGAGCGCGACGCCGGACCAGACCGGGATGAACTGCGTCATCGCCCCCATGATGGTGAGACAGACCCACCCGGTCAACAGGAGGTGCCGGCGCGCGACCGACGCGAGCCCCGGCGCGACCCCGAGGGCCTCCGCCAGACCGACGCCGAGCGCGGCGAGCAGGAACCCGCAGGCGGCCGCGAAGTGCCAGAGCGGGACCGCGAGCGGCGGCCCCCTCCCGGCGTCTATCGAGCCCGGAACGACGCTCATGGGCCGGGGTACGACCCGGCGCTCCCTCGGGATGTCCCCGAACGCGTTCGCCCCGTCAGCCGTCCGACCCGTCCTCATCCCCCTCCTCGCCGCCGTCCGCGATCGCGGGCCGGTCCGCGACCCGCTCCCGCTCGAACCAGGCCCACTCGTTGGTCCGGAGGCCGTAGTCCGCCAGGTTCCACGGGTCGGCGTCGGTTACTCGCGGTCCCTCCAGCCACGACTGGACGAGGTTCCAGACGAAGACGACCTGCCCGACCAGGAGGACGACGACGCCGACCGTCGCAACCTGGTGGAGCAGGGTGAACAGGTCGACGGGGCCGACGGGGGCGGCGTAGGTGGCGTACCGGCGCGGCATCCCCGCATAGCCCAGCAGCACCATCGGGAAGAAGGTGACGTTGGTCCCGACCATCGAGAGCCAGAAGTGGAGCTTTCCCAGGCGACGCTGGTAGATCCGGCCGGTGTAGATGGGGAACCAGTAGTAGACGCCCGCGAAGACCGCGAAGGCGATGGCGCCCATGATGACGTAATGGAAGTGCGCGACGACGTGGTAGGTGTCGTGGAGCAGCAGGTCAACCGGGATGGCGGCCTCGAACACGCCGGTGACGCCCCCGATCATGAAGTTGGCGACGAAGCCGATGCAGAACAGCATCGGCGTCGTCAGCCGCAGACTGCCGTTCCACATCGTGGTGATCCAGTTGAACGTCTTGACCGCCGAGGGGATGGCGATGGCGAGGCTGACCGCCATGAACGAGGCCCGCAGACGCGGGTCGATGCCCGTCGAGAACATGTGGTGGGCCCAGACGCCAAAGGAGAGGACGCCGATGGCCAGCGTCGAGTAGACGACGAACTTGAACCCGAACAGCCGCCGGCCGGAGAACCGCGGCAGGAGCAGGCTGACGATGCCCATCGGCGGGAGCACGAGGATGTAGACCTCGGGGTGGCCGAAGAACCAGAACAGGTGCTGCCAGAGGATGGGCGACCCGCCGTTGACGAAGAAGGCGGTGCCGAAGTTCCGGTCGAGCAGGAGCATCACCAGCGCGCTCCCCAGCAGCGGAAACGAGAACAGGATCAGCCCGGACTGGGTGAGGATGGTCCAGGAGAAGATGTCGAGGTTGGCCCAGGTGACGTCCTCGCCGCGCTCGGTGAAGACGGTCACGATGAAGTTGATCGCGCCCATCGTCGCGGAGACGCCGGTGAGATGGAGGCCGAGCAGCATCAGGTCGACGCCGGCGT
>JBDGSZ010000066.1:0-21462 GCA_042217265.1 Haloferacaceae archaeon | reverse complement strand
CGCCCGACGACCTCGACGTCGTCCGGATGCACATGTCGGGCTGTTCGGCCTCCTGCGCCCAACCGCAGGTCGCCGACGTCGGCTTCCGCGGCGAGACGGTTCAGGTCGACGACCCCGAGGGGACGACCGACGAGGAGGGCGACGACATCGTCGAGGGGATGGACGTCGGCCTCGGCGGCAGCCTGGGAGCCGACAACGGGTTCATAGACTGGGTCGAGACGGCCGTGCCCGCCCGCTCGGTCATCCCCGCCCTGGAACAGTTCTTCGACGCCTACGTCGACGAGCGAGCCGACGGGGAACGGTTCTACGCGTGGTGTCGGCGCGTCGGGAACGACCGCCTCCGGACGGTGATGCGCGGCGCCGACGCGAACGTCTCCGGCGGCGTCGCCCACGAGGAGGCGAACGATGACTGACGGGGACGACCCGCTGCCGGGCGTTCCGGACGCCGGCGACGGCGGCGGGCCGGCGGTTCCGCCAGCGAGCGGCGGGCGCGACCGCGAGCGATCCGGCGCGAAACCCATCCGGTACCGGCGGGTCGACGCGGAGGGAGGGGCCGCCTCCGGCGCCGACGGGACGTGTTCGTGCGGGTGTACCTGCGGTGCGGACGCCGCCGGCGACGGGGGGACCGCGGGCGAGGCGACCGCCGACGCCGTGGCCGACGGCGGCGCGACGCCGGCGAACGTCTCGCCCGACGGGGACCTGAGCGACGTCGAGTTCACCCCGCCGGCGGAGGGCGTGAGCCAGGATCTCGAGGACGGCGACCCGCCGGACCGTCGCGTGGGCGTTCCGGAGGGCGTGGACCTCGACACGCCGGGGTACTCCATCCGGTCGGGGATGAACGACATCGAGACACCCGACGGGAAGACGTGGTTCATGGAACTCGACGCCGCCGTCATCGACGACGGCCGGTGTATCCGGTGTGGCACCTGCGTCGCCGCCTGTCCCTCCGACTCCATCGGCGTCAGCGACGACGGCCTGCCGGAGCTGGTGAAGATGTGCACCGGGTGCTCGCTGTGCTGGGACTTCTGCCCGCGGGGCGGCCTCCGGTACGAGCGCCAGTGGAAGATAACCGGCGGCGAGGACAACGTCAAAGGCGCGGGCGACCCAATTACGGAGTTCTCGGCGAAGATCGAGGAGGGGTGGCGCGAGAACGCCCAGGACGGCGGCCTCGTCACAAGCGTCCTGATCCACCTGCTGGAGGCGGGCGAGATCGACGGCGCGCTGATCGCCACGGAGTCCGACGAGGAACCCTGGAAGGCCGAGCCGTCCCTCGCGACGACGCCCGAGGAGTGCGTCGAGAACGCGGGGTCGTTCTACAACCAGACGATGGCGCTCGGCAACGTCGACCTGGCGCAGTAGGAGGACAAACTCCCGGACGAGGACCCGGAGGACCTGTCGCTCGCCCTGGTCGGCACGCCCTGCGAGATCGAGGGCGTCCGCGCCCTCCAGGACTTCGACTGGGACTACGCGTCCCAGGAGGCGGGCGTGCGGGCGGTGGAGTACACCATCGCCCTGATGTGCACGAAGAACTTCAACTACTACGCCCTGATGGGCGACCTCATCGAGGAGGAGCGGGGCACCGACCGCGCCGACATCGGGAAGATGGACGTCCTCCACGGGAAGATGATGGCCTACGACGGCGACGGGAACCTCCTGCTGGAGGAGGACGTCGAGAACTTCCACGACGCCGCGCTCAAGGGCTGTGACGAGTGCGCCGACTTCACCGGGTACTGCGCGGACCTGACCGTCGGGTCCGTGGGGTCGAGCGAGGAGTATTCGAGCGTCATCGTCCGCACCGAGGCGGGGCTGGAGGCCTGGGAACTGACCGAACCCGACCTCGACTACCACGACCTGGAGGACCGCTCGGCGGTCGGAAAGCTCTAGGGCTGGGACAAGAAGAAGGCCTTCGAGTCGCTGAAGCGACCCTTCGACCCCGACGCGCCACGTTTCATCGACTACACCGACCACGCGGACGGCTACGGCACGGAACGGAACCCACACGAGGCCGACCACTGAGCGGCCGGTCGCGGCCGGCGATCCGGACCGCTCCCGCCGCCCAAGCGACACGCCTTTTCCCCGGCCGGGTCACGTCCGGGTATGGAGCCGAAGCGGGAGCTGACGAGCGTCGACCTCGCCGCCCTTGAGGCCGAGCTTCGGGGCTACACGGGGGCGAAGGTCGACAAGGCCTACCTCTACGGTGACGACGACCTCGTCCGCCTGCGGATGCGGGACTTCGACCGGGGGCGCGTGGAGCTGATCGCGCAGGTCGGGGAGCTGAAGCGCGCACACGTCGCCGACCCGGCGAACGTGCCCGACGCCCCGGAGCGGCCGCCCAACTTCGCGATGATGCTCCGCAATCGCATCGCGGGGGCGGACCTCGCCGAAGTCTCGCAGTACGAGTTCGACCGCATCCTCGTCCTCGAGTTCGAGCGAGACGACCAGGACACCACGCTCGTCGTCGAGCTGTTCGGCGACGGCAACGTCGCCGTCCTCGACGGGGCGGGTGAGGTGGTGCGGTCGCTGCGGACGGTCCGCCTGAAGTCGCGGACGGTCGCCCCGGGCGCGGCCTACGAGTTCCCCGAGTCCCGCGTGAATCCCCTGGAGGTCCCATACGAGTCGTTCGTCGCGCGGATGGAGGAGTCGACCGCGGACGTGGTGCGGACGCTCGCGACGCGGATGAACTTCGGCGGCCTCTACGCCGAGGAGGTCTGTACCCGGGCGGAGGTCGACAAGACGCTCGACATCGACGAGGCCGACGAGGGGGTCTACGAGGCGCTGTACGACGCGGTGAGCCGCCTCGCCGGGGACGTCCACGGCGGGTCGTTCGATCCCCGGGTGTACGTCGAAGACGGCGCGGTCGTCGACGTCACCCCGTTCCCGTTGGAGGAGCGCGAGCGGGCCGGCCTTGACGCCGAGTCGTACGGCTCGTTCAACGCCGCCGTGGACGACTACTTCGCGCGGCTGGAACTCGACGCGGCCGAGGCCGAGGAGGGGAGCGAGGGCCCCGACTTCGAGGCGCAGATCGCAAAGCAGGAGCGCATCATCGAACAGCAGGAGGCGGCCATCGAGGACTTCGAGGCCGAGGCCGAGCGGGAGCGGGAGCGCGCCGAACTGTTATACGCCAACTACGACCTGGTCGACGAGGTGCTCTCGACGGTGCGCGAGGCCCGGGAGGCGGGCGTGTCGTGGGACGAGATCGATGAGACGCTCGCCGCCGGGGCCGAGCGGGGCATCGAGGCGGCCGAGCGCGTGACCGACCTCGACCCCGAGTCGGGCCGGGTGACGGTCGCAGTCGACGGGGAGGAGATCCCGCTCGACCCGGAGGACGGCGTCGAGAAGAACGCCGACCGGCTCTACACCGAGGCGAAACGAATCGAGGAGAAGAAGGCGGGCGCCGAGGAGGCGGTCGATGAGACCCGCGAACGCCTGGCGGAGATCGAGCGACGGCGGGAGGAGTGGAAGGCCGACGACGGGGCGGACGGCGAGGAGGAGGACGAGGACGAAGGGGAGGACGTCGACTGGCTCGCCCGGTCGTCGGTCCCGCTCCGGACCCGGGAGCACTGGTACGAGCGGTTCCGGTGGTTCCACACGAGCGACGACTTCCTCGTCATCGGCGGACGCGACGCCGAGAGCAACGAGGAGATCGTGAAGAAGTACATGGAGTCGGCGGACCGGTTCTTCCACTCGGAGGCCCACGGGGGGCCGGCGACGGTGCTGAAGGCGACAGGGCCCTCAGAGCCCTCGCGCGACGTCGAGTTCCCGGCGTCGTCGCTCGCGGAGGCGGCGCGGTTCGCGGTGTCGTACTCGTCGGTCTGGAAGGACGGCCGGTACGCGGGCGACGCGTACGCCGTCGACCCCGAGCAGGTGTCGAAGACGCCCGAGAGCGGGGAGTACCTCGAGAAGGGTGGGTTCGTCATCAGGGGCGAGCGGACCTACCACCGCGACGTGCCCGCCGAGGTGGCCGTGGGGGTCCAGGTCGAGCCCGAGACGCGGGTGGTCGGCGGCCCGCCGGGCGCGGTCGAACCGCGGGCGGAGACGAGCGTCCGCCTGCGGCCCGGACGGTACGCCCAGAACGACGCCGCAAAGCGGGTGTACCGCGAGCTACGCGGCCGGTTCGCCGACGAGTCGTTCGTGCGGAAGGTGGCCAGCCCGGACCGCATCCAGGAGTTCCTCCCGCCGGGCGGGAGCGAGATGGTCGACGGCTGACGGGTCGGGTTTTATCACCTCGTCGGGCGTCGTCGCCGGTGATGCTCGAAGACTCCCTAGAGTTCCCGCTGACGGCCGACGACTGGATCCAGACGGTGGTCATCGGCGGCGTCCTGAGCTTCCTCGGGTTTCTGGTCCTCCCCGCGGTCGTGATACAGGGGTACCTCCTCCGTACCGTCCGGGCCGCGGCCGAGGGCGACCCCGCGCCCTCCTTCACCGACTGGGGCGAACTGCTGGTCGACGGGTTGCGGCTCTTCGTCCTCCAGTTCGTCGTCGGCGTCGCGGTCCTCGTGCCGTTCGCCGTCGTCTTCGGGTTCGCCGGGTTCTTCGGCGGCGTCCTGGGGAGCGAGGCGGTCGCCGGCGCCGTCGCGCTGCTCGGCGTCCTCGTGGTCGGGGTCCTCGCCCTCGTCGCCGGCTACCTCCTGCCCGCGGCGGTGGCCAACTTCGCCGTCGAGGACTCCATGGCCGCCGCGTTCGACGTCGGCACCCTCCTCGACGGCGCGCTGACCTCCGACTACGCGATGGCGTGGCTCCTGGCGATCGTCGTCGGCCTCTTCGGCGGCCTGCTCGGGAGCGCGCTCTCGGTGGTCCTCGTGGGCGTGTTCGTCCTCTTCTACGTCCAGGTCGTCACCTACTACCTGTTCGGCCGGGGGTTCGCGGCGGGCCTCGGAACCGGCGCGTGGGCGACCGGGGATGTCGGCGCGAGCGGGTCCGGATTCGGAGCGGCCAGCGACGACGAGCAGGAGAACACGCGAACCACGACGGGCGTCGGGAGCGCGGAAGGCGGGCGGGCGGACGACACGGGGCCGACCGGAACGGCGGGCGGGGGGCGGGACGGGGGCGACGCGCCGACCGACGCCGCTGGGCGGTCCGACGATCCGGCCGACGAGGCGGACCCGGACGGGATCGACTGGCCGGGCGAGGGGTCCGACGTCGACCGGACCGGCGGAGCGGACGGGCCGGACGGGGGATCCGGTACCGAGGGGGCGGGCGAGCGGAACGACGACGGGAGGACGGACGACGACGGGGAGGAGGGGAGATAGCCGCCGATCCGGCGCCGAATGACAAGGCATGTCCCGCTGGGGGCGGAGACTGAGGTATGCGCATAGAGAGCCGCGAACCCGGCGAGGAGGGACGGACGCGGCTCACGCTCGTCCCCGAGAACGTCGACGACCTCTGGCACCTCTCGCACGTCGTCGAGCCCGGCGACCTGGTCTCCGGGGACACCACGCGCCGCGTCCAGCGCGACGAGGAGAACCTGCGCGACACCGGCGGGGAGCGCGAGCACATGTTCGTGACCGTCGCGGTCGGCGAGGACGACGTGGAGTTCGCCCGCTTCGCCAACCGGCTCCGCGTCGGCGGCGAGATCGTCGACTGCTCGCGGGAGGACCAGCTCGGGCACCACCACACGCTGAACGTCGAGGAGCGCGACGAGGTGACCATCGAGAAGCGGTTCAAGCCCGACCAGATGGACCGCATCGAGGAGGCCGAGGCCGCCGCCGAGAACCCCGACGTCGCCATCGCGACGGTTGAGGAGGGCGAGGCGCACGTCCACCTCGTCGCACAGCACGGCACGGAGGAGTACGGGTCGTTCACGGCGCCGACCGGGAAGGGCGAGTACGCCCGTCCGCGGAGCGAGCTCTTCGAGGAGCTCGGCGCCGCGCTCTCGCGGCTCGACATCGACGCCGTCATCCTCGCCGGCCCGGGGTTCACCAAGGACGACGCCCTGGACCACATCGCCGACGAGCATCCGGAGGTGGCGGAGAAGGTCACGACCGTCGACACCGCGGGGGTCGGCGACCGGGGCGTCCACGAGGTGCTCAAGCGCGGCGCGGTCGACGAGGTCCAGACCGAGACGCGAATCTCCCGGGAGGCGGAGCTCATCGACGAGCTGACTCGGCGCATCGCGGACGGCGCGAAGGCCGCCTACGGTATCGAGACGGTGGCGGAGGCGGCCGACTACGGCGCGGTCGAGACGCTCATGATCGTCGACGAGCGCCTGCGGGCCGAGCGGGGGAGCGGCGGGGAGTGGGAGGTCGACGTCGACGAGGTCGTCGCGGGCGTCGAACGGCAAGGCGGCGAGGTGGTCGTGTTCTCCGGCGAGTTCGACCCCGGTCGGCAGCTGCGGAACCTGGGCGGCATCGCGGCGCTGTTGCGGTACCGGCTGGAGTAGGGTAGGGATCAGATCGACGCGTCGTCGCCCCTGACGTCCTCGACGCCGGATCCGGTGCCGGCGCGGTCGTCGTAGAACTTCCGCCCGATGAACCCGTCCTCGAGGTTCCGCAACAGCGACGTGTAGAGCCCGTCGGCGGAGTGGTACGAGTCCTCGTCGGTCCGCTCGAGCACCTCACGCACCGAGACCGGGTCGCCGGCCGGGGTCGCCAGTTCCACGTCGCCCAGCCGGTCGACCACCGTGTCGTGATCGGCGGGAAACTCGAACGCCTGGTCGAACAGCTGCTGCGTCTCGGAGTAGCGCATCGGTGCCCCGTACCAGTTCATAATTAAAAAACATTATCGTTTCACAGGGCCGTCCGCTCGGCGTCCGGAAGGGCGTGACGGGTCGGACCCGCCGGGCCGACGCGCCCGCGGAGCGGTTCCCGCTACGGCATCGCCTCGCTGGCGGGCGCGAAGTCGACGGACTCGCCCAGGCCCTCCGCGACGGCGCGCTCGTAGAGGAGGTACGCGCCGGCGACCGTCTCGATGGCCGTGCCGCCGCTGTCGAAGACCGTCACCTCGTCGGCGGCGGTGCGGCCGGGCGCCTCCCCGGCGATCACCTCGCCGAGCTCGGCGTGGACGTGATCCTCGTCGACGACGCCGGCCTCGAGCGCGGAGACGAACGACCCCGCGTCGCCGTCGGCGGCGGCGCGGGCGCGCAGGTCGGGGACGTACGTGGCGCGTTCCACGGTCGCGTGGTCGAGCTCCCGCTTGTCGGGGTCGTACTGGCCCATCGCGGTGACGTGCGTCCCGGGTTCGAGCAGGTCGCCGTCGAAGACCGGCTCCCGGGCGTTCGTCGCGGTAATCACGACGTCGGCGTCCTCGACCGCCGCAGCGCTGGAGGCGACGGCGGCGACGCTGGCGTCGAGCTCCGCGTCCATCGTGCCCGCGAACGACTCGCGGTTCTCCTTGGTCGGCGAATAGACCCAGACCGTCTCGAAGTCCCGCACCGTCGCCGTCGCGCGGAGCTGTCCCCTGGCCTGCGTGCCGCTGCCGATGAGGGCGAGCGTGGTCGCGTCCTCGCGCGCGAGGGCGTCGACGCCGACCGCGCCGACCGCGCCGGTCTTGAACGGGTTCATGTGTGCGCCGTCGAGGACGGCGAGCGGTTCGCCGGTCCCCGCGTCGAACACCGGCGTCACGAACCACGCGTCCCGCTCGCCGAACCCGGCCGCGTACATGTACCCCCCCATCGCGCCCGTGTCGGGCAGAACGGCGGCGTAGGTGGTGAACAGCCCCGGCGGGTCGGCGCTTTTCAGGGCCGTCCGGGGCTCGGCGGGCGCCCCCTCGCCGCGCTGCCGGTAGGCGTCGCGCACCGCCGCGACGTACTCCGCGGGCGTCGCCAGTCCGGCCGTCTCGTCGCTCCGCAGGTACAGCGCCTCGGTCATACCGGCCACTCGTCCGGTCGAACCAAAAATCCGACCGGTCCCGCCTCAGTCCGCCGAGGTGGGTGTGGACCGCACCGTCCCCGGCGACGCCGCCGGCGCGTTGACGAAGAGGGCGTGCCCGACGAGCAGCGCCGCGGCGCCCCCGGCGACGGGAACGGCGGCCCTCGGGGCCCAGCCCGAGCCGAGCAGCGCCGCGGCGACGGCGAGGAGCGTGAGCGGGATCGAGGCGAGCACGTAGTCGTAGTAGCCGGCCATACAAACGGTATGAGCGTTGGGCATATGAATCTTTGCATAGGCACTCTGATGGCTACTTGCGAATTTTTGAAATAACTTTCATAAGTTACGAGGCCGGGGTGGCCGGTGACCGTACTTTCAACGGGCCGGCGGGCCGAGGAGGGAACGTGAACCGCGACGAGCGCGCCGCCGTCGGCCTCGCGATGGCCGCCCACGCGATGGTCCACACGTACGAACTGACGATCCCGCTGTTCCTGACCGTCTGGCTCGTGGAGTTCGCGACGGTCGATCTCGGCGTCGTCAGCTTCGGGGTGAACGCGGCGACCCTGGGGCTGGTGGTGACCGCCGGCTACGGGCTGTTCGGGCTCGGCGCGCTCCCCGGCGGGCTGCTCGTCGACCGGGTCGGGTCCACGCGGCTCATCGCCGGGTCGCTGTTCGGCATGGGCGGGGCGTTCCTGGCGTTGTGGCTCGCGCCGGGGATGGCGTCGGTCGCCGTCGCGTTGCTCGTCTGGGGCGCGGCGGCGAGCGTCTACCACCCGGCCGGGTTGACGCTCCTGAGCACCGCCGTCGACGAGCGGGGGGCGGCGTTCGCGTACCACGGCATGGCCGGCAACGCGGGCATCGCGCTCGGACCGCTCTGTGCGGCGGTCCTCCTGCTCGTCGTCGGGTGGCGGACGGTCGCGCTCGCGCTCGCGGTCCCCGCGCTCGTCGCCGGCGTCTACGCCGTCCGGACCGACGTGGACGGGGGCGCGCCGGCGGTCGGCGAGCGGACGGCCGCCGGATCGCTCGCGATGTTCCGCCACGACGCCCGGCGCCTGTTCGCCGGCGGGTTCGTCCTGGTGCTCGCGCTCGTGATGTCGTCCGGGCTCTACTACCGCGGGGTGCTGACGTTCCTCCCGGAGATGCTGGCCGAGCTCCCCGGCTACGGGCCGGTCGCGCTCTCCTCGGTCGTCCCCGGGGTCGAGGGCGACCGGACGCTCCATCCGGCCCGGTACTTCTACGCCGCGCTCCTGATGGTGGGGGTCGGCGGACAGTACGTCGGCGGGAAGCTCACCGACCGGATTCCGGTCGAGTACGGTCTCGTGGCCGTCTTCGGCGGACTGGCGGCGGTGGCCGCGGCGTTCCCGCTGGCCGCCGCGGCGGGCGGGGCACCGCTGCTCGCCCTGGGGGGGCTGCTCGGATTCGTGCTCTTTGCCGCCCAGCCGTTCTACCAGGCGACCGTCGCCGAGTACACGCCGACCGACGTCCGCGGTCTCTCGTACGGGTTCACGTACCTGGGCGTGTTCGGCGTCGGGGCCGCCGGCGGGGCGATCGCGGGGACGGTCCTGACGTACGCCAGGCGGGGAACGCTGTTCGCGGTCCTGGCGGGGTTCGCGCTCGTGGGCCTGTCGCTCGGCGTGACCCTGCTCCGGCGGCGCGAGGCGCCCTCGGCGGGCGCGTGAGGTCAGCGAACCCGGAAGCGGAGGACCCGCCAGGCGACGAGGCCGACGACCCCGGAGGCCAGCGTGATGGCGGCGAAGACGGGCTGGACCCCGCCGTGAAAGAGCGGGCTCGCTCGGAGCGCGAGGGCGACGACGTCGGCGACGACCCAGGCGCGGACCGCGAGCGGGATCGCGGCCTTCGCCGACTCCGCCGCACCCGGGGAGTACGCCCCGAGCAAGGGCGCGGCGACGACCCAACCCAGCAGGAACGGGAGCAGGGTCGCCGCCCAGTACCCGGGGTTGTTCAGGAGGTACGCGGTCCCGTTGTGCCGGGCCGCTCCCGCGCTGAAGACCAGCGCGAGCGCGAGGACGTCGCCGACTGCGAGCGGCCAGGCGCCGGCGTCGATGCGACCCGCGAGCCCCGCGGCGGCGTTCGCCATACCCGACCCTCGGCGGCCCGCCTAAAGGCTCCCCCGTTTTCGACCGACGACGGTGCCCCCGAACCCGCGGTCGGGGACGCGGGCGGCCGCGACCCGGACCCGCGCTGACGGGGCACAGCCGCCATCGGTACCGCAGCATCGCGGTCCCGTCGGGGACGGGGCGGCAACGTGCCCCCGTCCCGAACGGGCGTCCGCGGCGCGCCCCGGGACCGAACACCTGTACCCCTGGACGCGTAACCGGCGACGCACGCGTGTCGACCACGGACCGACGGTACGACCTCGTCGTGTGGGGCGCGACAGGCGTCGCCGGCCGCCTCGTCGCCGACCACCTCGCCGACCGGAACACCTCGGAGACGCTCGCGCTCGCGCTCGGGGGCCGCGACGCCGACCGGCTCCGCGAGGTCGGGGCCGACCTCGTCGACCGGCACGACGGCTGGGACGACATCCCGACCGTGCTCGGCGACGCGACCGACGCGGAACGCCTCCGCGAGATCGCCCGGGAGACGCGCGTCGTCTGTACGACGGTCGGGCCGTACACGGCCTACGGGACGCCGCTGGTCGAGGCGTGTCTCGCGGCCGGGACCGACTACTGCGACCTCGCCGGCGAGATCAACTGGATCCGTGAGACGATCGACCGCTACCACGACGAGGCGGTCGAGGCCGGCGTCCGGATCGTCCACGGGTGTGGGTTCGACTCGGTCCCCGCGGACCTCGGCACGCTGCTCGTCCAGTCGTTCGCCGCCGACGAGTTCGGGACGCGCTGTGAGACGGTGCGGATCTACCTGGAGGCCGGCCGCGGACGCGTCAGCGGCGGCACGCTGGCCAGCGCGGCCGCCCTGTTCGACGCCGCGTCGGACGACCCGGTGGCCCGGCGGGCGGTTCGGAACCCGTACTCGCTGGCCCCGGCCGGGGAGCGGGACGGCGTCGATCCGGGCGCACAGCGGCGGCCGACTCGGGACCCGCTCCGATCGGGCTGGTCGGCGCCGTCGCCGATGGCGCCGGTGAACGAGCGGACGGTCAGGCGGAGCAACGCCCTGCTCGGCTACCCGTGGGGTCGGGAGTTCCGGTGTACGGAGGTCGTGCCGACCGGGCGTGGGATCGGGGGCGCGGCCGCCGCGGGCGCCATCGCCGCCGGACTCGGTCTGGGAACGGTCGCGATGTCCGTCGGTCCGGTCCGGGCGGCGTTGCGTCGCTTCGTGTTCCCGGGAGCGGGCACGGGGCCGACGAGGGACGACGTCGACGACGGGCACTTCACCGTGCGCGTGCTCGGTCGCGGGACGGCCACGGACGGGCCGTTCGTCGTGGAGGCCGTGATCGGTGCCGATCGGGATCCGGGATACGGCGCCACCGCGCGGATGCTCGGCGAGGCCGGGACGTGTCTCGTCCGTGGGGAGACCGACTCGCCGCTGGCCAGCGGCGTGTTGACGCCCGCGTCGGGGATCGGTGCGCCGCTCGCCGACCGGCTCCGCGACGTCGGCCAGACCGTCCGGGTACGCGAGCGATCCGACGACGGCGGACGGTCGGCGTCGACGCACGCCGGTCGGTAAGGCGACCGTCCGTCGCGCGTCTGACTGGGTTATTTGCGCCGCCGTCATGGAGTTTTCACGCCCGTGAGGGCACTCCGATCCCATCCGGATCGAATCCATGCCGGCGTTCGGAGGTTGCGCTCGAAACCTCCTCCCCCGGTACCCTTCCGGGCGATATCCCGTCGGGTCCGAGGCGTGTGAACCCGACGAGGTCGTCGTGAACCTGAGTACGGCAGCAGGACGCGGGCCCTCGGGGCATCGCTGCGGGGAAGCCGTTTCGTCGATGGTGGACGGCGACGGGCCGACCCGCGACCGCCTCCCGAACCGTTCCGATCCCGCCGGAGCGTGATCGCGACGACCCCGTCGGCTCCCACGGTCTCCAACTCGTCCCCGCCGCGGTCCGGGTGCGCGCGCGGGACGGACATTTACCCGTCTCGCGCACGGTGATGACACAAGCAACCGACCGATGACGCTGGCGCACATGGACCGGTACGACGCGTCCCGGGCGGAGCGGCTCGGCCGGCGGGCCGTCGTGCTCGGCGGGAGCATGGCCGGGCTCTGTGCCGCCCGGGTGCTCCGTGACTTCTTCGACGAGGTGGTCGTCATCGAGCGGGAGCGGCTCCCGACCGGCCCCGAGATCCGTGACGGCGCGCCACAGACCAGCCAGCCACATTCGATGCTCGAGGCCGGCCGGGTCACGCTCAACGACCTCTTTCCGGGCTTCGGGGGGGCCGTCCGGGCCGAGGGCGGGCTGAAACTGGACATGGCCGACGACGTGGTGTGGTACGACCGGGGCGGGGTCGCCGCCGGGACGGACGCCGACCTGCCCGCGCTGTACGCGAGCCGTCCGCTGTTCGAACACGTCGTCCGGCGGCGGATCCGCGAGTTCGACGACGTCACCGTCCAGGACGGATGTAGTTTCATCGCCTACGAGCACGACGCCGACGGGGACCGCATCACCGGCGTTCGGTTCAGGGACGAGGACGGCGTGCCGACGACGTGCGACGCGGCCGTCACGGTCGACGCGACCGGCCGGACGAGTCGCACGCCGGCGTGGCTCGACCGCCACGGCTATCCGGTTCCCGAGACCGAGCGCGTCGTCGTCGACGTGACGTACAGTACGGTCCGGATCAGGCGACCGGCGGAGGTGCGGCGGGGCGTTCTGATCGCGCCCGAACCCGAGCGACCACGCGGCGCGGCGATGCTGCCGATCGAAGGGGACCGATGGGAGGTCCTCCTCCAGGGGCTCCACGGGGAACGGGCGCCGGTCGAGCGCGAACCGTTCCTCGACTGGGCGGACGAGCTACCGCTCGACGACGTCGCGACGCAGCTGCGGAACCGGGAGTGGGTCTCCGGGATCCGCCGCTATCCGTTCCCGGCCAGCGTCCGCCGTCACTACCACGCGCTCGACGAGTTCCCGGAGCGGCTGGCGGTCATCGGCGACGCCGTCGCTAGCTTCAACCCGATCTACGGACAGGGGATGTCGGTCGCGGCGCTGGATTCGCTCACGCTACACCACGCGCTGGCCGACGGCGTGGACGAACTCGGTCCGAGGGTGTTCTCGCGGGTGAGCGCGGTCGTCGACGACGCGTGGAAGACCTCGGTCACCGGCGACTTCGCGTTCGATCGAACGGACGGTCCCAAACCGTTCGGAACCGACCTGCTCAATCGCTACGCGGACCGGCTCGTCACCAGGGCCCACGACGACGGGAAGCTGACCGAGGCGTTCCTGCGGGTGTTTCGCATGGAACGACCGGCCACCAGCCTCCTCCATCCGCGCGTGGCCTGGCGGGTGCTCCGCCCCGGGGTCGGGACGACTGACCGCCCCGCGTAGTCGAGCCGCTCAGGCGCGATTCGGTCGATCGTCGTCCGATCTCACCGGCGTCATCGGCACACGAACGCCGGACGTGGACGCGACCGTGATCCGTCCGCGGTCGGTCGAGACGGACCGCAGCCGTCCGGGGCCCGGGTTGCCGCCGCGTTGCGGGACGCGGCCCCGGCCACGCGTGACTCGCTGGTCGCGCTTCACCGATCGCGCACGCCCGACGTTTCGGGTGAACACCATCGTGACGGGACTGATTACCGTCCGTCCCCACCGTCCCGTCGATGGGGCTCGCACTCGCGCTCTCATACGTCATCCACGTCGTGTCGGCCGGGTTCTGGACCGGCGGGACGCTGTTCGTCGCGTACGCGATCCTCCCGGCCGCGGAGGAAGGCGACCTCTCGGCGGCGGCCTTCGAGCGGAACGTCGACGGGTTGCTCGGCGTGACGCGCTGGACCGGGCTCGCGCTGCCCGCCACGGGTGCCTACCAGATCTGGGTGCTCTACCCGCTCCCGCGGCTGGTCGGGACGACGGCCGGCCACCTCGTGCTCGGGATGCTCGGACTCTGGGGCGTGATGAACACGCTCATCGAACTCGGGGGCTACCGGATGCGAGCCGCCGGTCGGGAGGCGCCCGGGCTCGGGGCGTACATGGCGGAGGGATTCGTCCTCGGAGCCGACGCCGACGTGGCTCGGCACGCGACGGTCGGACGGCCGTATCTCCTGGCCGCCGCCGGACTGGCCGTGCTGTTGCTGGCGGACGCGGCGTTGCTCGCCGCCGGAATCGTGCGCTGAGCCGCCGGGACGGTCAACGGTGGTCGACGGTCGACCTTCCGTCGTCGTCGAGAGTGACACGGGGAAGAACGGCCGTGACGGTCGGCATCAGGCGTCGATGGCCGTTCGGGGCCGGGCGGCGAGGACCCTCGCCGTCGCCGGTCGGGCGTGCGCGAACGGGGTCGACCACGGCCGTACGCTCTTGCCCGTCGATCCCGAAGGGCGGGCATGGAGTTCGCGGTCCTCGGGTGGCCGGACGACGGTCCGACGCTGGATCTCGACCACCGCCGCTTCGCCTACGCGGGCAAGTTCGTGATGTCGACCACCGGGAAGGCCGTGGCGCGGGAGCGCGACGACGACCGGCCCGGGGACGGCGAGGTGGTCGCCGCCGTCGCCTTCGACGCCGACAGGACCGACCCCGACGTCCTCCGGTTGCGGTACGTCACGGTGCGCGACGGCCGCCGGGGGGAGGGGACGGGACCGCGGCTCTGTGCCTTCGTCGCACGTCGCGGCCGCGACCGGGGGTTCGACCGCGCCCGCATCGCCGTCAACAACCCCTTCGCCTACGAGGCGCTGTACAAGGCGGGCTTCGGCTACGCGGGCGAGCGGACCGGGCTCGCGGAACTCGTCTTGGAGCGGCCGTCGGACCGCGACCCGGCGGCCTACCGCGAGGGGATGTCGCGGTACGCCGATCGCGACCTCGACGCGACGGCACGGGCCTTCGTGAACGAGCGGGCCGACGGCGACCCGCCGCCGCCGATCGAGGGGGCGGACGCGGGCGCCGACGCCGGCGAGGACCGCGAGCCGGACGCGGGAGCTTGAAACCCCCGGGACGCCAACGGCTGACGATGGGTAACGCGGCCCTCCGCGAGCTGGCGGCGATATCGACGGTCGCCATCGCCGAGGTCGGCGATAGCGTCGTCGCCGTCGACGCGCACAACTGGCTGTACCGCTACCTGACGACGACGGTGAAGTTCACGCGCGACGCGGCGTACACGACCGAGGCGGGCGAGGAGGTGGCGAACCTCGTCGGCGCGGTCCAGGGGGTCGCGAAACTCCTGGAGGCCGACGTCGCGCCCGTCTTCGTCTTCGACGGCGCGGTGACGGACCTCAAGGAGGCGGAGGTCGAGGAGCGGCGGGAACGCCGCGAGGCGGCCGAGGAGCGCCTGGCGGCCGCCGAGGAACGCGGCGACGCGGTCGAGGCCGCGCGCCTAGAGGCCCGCACCCAGCGGCTCACCCCGGTCATCCACGAGACCACCCGAGGGCTGTTCGACCGGCTCGGGATCACCTACGTCGAGGCACCGGCGGAGGGGGAGGCACAGGCGGCGTTCATGAACCGCCGCGGCGACGTCGACTACGTCGGGACCGAGGACTACGACGCGCTGCTCTTCGGCGCACCACGGACCCTGCGCGGGCTGACGGGCTCGGCCGACCTCGAGCTGATGGAGTTCGAGGCGACCCTGGAGGCGCTCGACCTGACCTGGGAGCGGCTCGTCGACGTGGCCATCCTCATCGGGACGGACTTCAACGAGGGAGTCCGGGGGATGGGGCCGACGACGGCGGTCGAGGCGGTACGCGAGCACGGCGACCTGTGGGGGGTGCTCGACGCGGAGGGCGCCGACGTCCCGGGCGCCGACCGCGTCCGCGAGCTCTTCCTCGACCCGCCGGTGACCGAGGAGTACGACGTCGACGCGACCGTCGACCCGGACCTCGACGCGGCCCGATCGTACGTGATCGAGGAGTGGGAGGTGGCGCCGGACGAGGTCGAGCGGGCCTTCGAACGCATCGAGGCGGCCACCAGCCAGACGGGGCTGGACCGCTGGACCTGACCACGCGACAGCCTTTTGACCCGCCCCGGCGCGCGTAGCCCCATGGCGCTTGAGGATGTCGACCGGACGCGGGCGGCGTGGTTGGCGTTCGGCGTCGTCCTCGCGGCCGCGCTGGGGTACGTCGTCTACTCGTTCGTCGGGACGGTCGTGTTCGGGCTGTTCATCTACTACGCGACGCGACCGCTGTACCGGCGGCTCGCTCGGCGGATCCGTCCGGCGAGTCTCGCGGCGTCCGTCGCGCTATTCGCGCTCGCCCTCCCCGCGCTCGGCATCACCGGGTACGCGATGCTCGTCGCACTCCGGGAGGTCCAGCGGCTCACACGCAACGGCGGGGTCGACGTCGCGGCCGCGCTCGGCATCAGCGACGAGGTGCTCGAACTGGCCAGGTCGCCCGGGACGCTGCTCGGCCTCGACGTCCGGAAGTTCCTGTCCGTCGAGCGGGTCGTCGCGCTCCTCCAGCAGGTGGGGTCCGCCGTCGACACCCTCGCGGTCCTCGGGGTCGCCGCGCTTCACCTGTTCGTCATGGTCGCCATCGCCTTCTACCTGCTGCGCGACGACCGCCGACTGGCCCGGTGGGGGTCGACGCGCCTCGGCGACGAGCGGGGGGTGCTGGTGGCGTTCCTGCGCGCGGTGGACAGGGACCTCAACAACATCTTCTTCGGCAACATTCTGAACGCCATCGTCACCGGCACCATCGGCGTCGTCGCCTACGCGGCCCTGAACGCCGTCGCGCCGCCAGGGCTCCGCATCCCGGCGGCGGCGCTCGTCGGACTGCTGGCCGGCGTCGCCAGCCTCGTCCCCGTCGTGGGGATGAAGCTCGTCTACGTCCCCGTCGCGGGCTACCTCACCCTGCTGTCGGCGCTCGCGGACTTCGATGGGGCCTGGTTCGTCGCCGCCTTCGCGGCCGTCTCGTTCGTCGTCGTCGACACCATCCCCGACCTGGTCCTCCGCCCCTACGTCTCGGGGCGCAGCCTCCACGTGGGGGCGGTGATGCTCGCGTACACGCTCGGCCCCCTCCTCTTCGGCTGGTACGGCATCTTCCTGCTGCCGATGCTGCTCGTCCTCGTGTTCAACTTCGCCCGCATCGTGCTGCCGGAACTGGTGGAGGGCGAGGAGATCCGACCCTTCGCAGTCGACCCGGGGGCCCTCCCCGACGACGGGCGGGCCGCGCAGGAGGAGGGAGACGAGGGGACCGGCGAGTTCGAGTTCGGTCCGGGCGACGGGCCGTAGCCCTACGCGTCCACGTACTCGGACTCCCATTCACGGCGCGCGGATAGCTCCCGGTCCCCGCGGCGAGTGAGCTTGTAGAAGTTCGTCCGGCGGTCCAGCTGCCCCTTCTCGACGAGTCCCTTCTCGACCAGCGTGTCGAGGTTCGGGTAGAGCCGACCGTGGTGGATCTCGCCCTCGTAGTAGTCCTCGAGCTCGTCCTTGATGGCGAGGCCGTGGGGGTCGTCGAGGCCGGCGATGACGTACAACAGGTCCCGCTGGAAACCGGTCAGGTCGTACATCCGTCCGTCAGACATTACCGTCGAGCGAAAATAAACATAACGAACGCCCGCTCGGTGGCCTTCCGACGGCCCATCACCGGGAAACACACGCCATCCCGAATTGACATTAATTCGGAACGGTAGGTTCGCCGATGGGTCCGGACGCGGCGCGAGGCGCGGCCGTCGGCTCAGATGTGTTCCTCCTCCAGCACCCACCCGAGCGCCCGCCGGTAGTAGGTGAACATCCGCCGGACTCCTTCGTGGCGCATCTCCTCGTCGTCCAGTTGGTCCTTGAGGAACTCGTACTGCTCCCTGATCTCCTCCTCGTCGCGCATGTCCCGTGGTTCCGGTCGGCGGGGCATGTAAGCATCGGGCGGCGCCGGCGAGCGGTCGAACCGACACGGACAAGGCCGGCGGGGGAGTGTCGGCCCGCATGAGCGGGGACGAGCCGGACCACGCCGCCCGCGCCCGGGCGGAACTCGGCTTCTCGCGCTGGTGGCTCATCGTCGGCGCGGCGGTGGCGATGGCCGTCGTCAGCCCGTATCAGTACGTCTGGTCGTCCATCGAGGGACCGTTAGCCCGCGACCTCGGCGTTCCACTCCCGCAACTCGGGTTTGTCTTCACGCTCTTCGTCGTCTTTCAGGCGGGGTCGCAGTTCCCCGTGGGGTGGTGGCGCGACCGACACGGCCCCCGGGCGATCAGCTTCCTCGCGGCCGCCCTCGCGGGGGGGAGCTACTTCCTGCTGGCCCACGCCACGGCGGTCTGGCAGCTCTACCTCCTCTACTCGCTCGGCGCCGTCGGCGTCGGCATCGTCTACACCGTCTCGGTCAACACGGCGCTGAAGTGGTTCCCCGACCGGCGCGGCCTCACCACGGGCGTCGGGACGATGGCCTTCGCCGGCGGCGCGGCCCTCTTCGTGCCGTTCGTCCGCGCGAACGCGACGGTGGCGGCCTACGACGGCGTCCTCCGGACCATGGGCGTCGTCATCGGCCTCGGCATCCTCCTCTCGGCGGTCCTGGTGCGCGACCCGCCGGACGGCTGGCACGGGACCGACGAGGCCGGGGACGCCGGCGGGGTCGGCGCGGCCGCTGACGCGGACGTCGGGCCGCGGACGATGCTACGCACGTGGCAGTTCTGGCTGATGTACGGGATGTTCGTCGGTGTCAGCGGCGCCGGGCTGATGCTGACCGCGAAGGTCGTCTCGTTCGCCGACGCGATGGGCCTGACCGCGCTCACGGCGACCACCTCGGCGACGGCCCTCCCCGTCGCCGGCGGCGTGGGGCGGCTCCTGCTCGGCGACGTCTCCGACCGGGTCAGCCGCCACCGCGCGATGGCCGCCTCGTTCACCCTCTGTGGACTCGGCCTCTGGGCGGTCGTCTGGTTCGGCACGCGGGGGATGAGCCTGGGGTTCGTCGCCGCGGTGGTCGTCGCGACGTTCTTCTGGAGCCCGCAGTACACCCTCTTTCCCAGCCTCGTCGGCGACTACTACGGCGAGGCACACTCCTCCGCGAACTACGCCCTGCTCTACTCCGGCAAGATGTGGGGCGGCGTCTTCGGCGGCGCGGTCGCCGGGTGGCTGGTCCTCCAGACCGGCTGGGCGGACGCGTTCCGCTTGGGCGGCGGTCTCGCCGTCGCGTCCGGCGCGGCCGCCCTCCTGCTCCGTCCGCCCGCGGTCGGGGGGCGCGACCGCGCGGCGCCGGCCCCGGGCGACGACTGAGCCCGGACGACGGCCCTTTTGCCCCGTCGGCCCGAACCGGGCGGCATGGAGATCCGGGGCGAACGGGAGTGCACGGAGTGTGGCACCCGGTGGTCGTACTACGAGACGGGCGACGTCGCGTGTCCGTCGTGTGGCAGCCTCCTGAGCGTCGGCGTCGACGAGCGCGCCCGGCACACCGCGACGCCGGTCGACCTCGACCTCTCGCCCCACCGGCGGGCCGTCGACGAGGGGAGCGTGGCCGACGCGGCCGACGAACTGAAGTCGGACCTCCGGGAGTACCGCCGGCGGCGGGGGTTCATCGACGCGGGCGACCTGCGGGACCTCGAGGACACGTACCTCGCCGCCTCCGAACTGCTCCACGCGGTCGACGCCTACGCCCGCCTCCGCGACCCCGACGACGCCGAGCGGCTGTACGTCCTCGACCTGCTCCGTGGTGCCGACGCCGGGGAGCGGCCGGCGCCGGAGGCGGTCCCCGAGTCGCTCCGCGGGGCGCGGGGCCTCGGCTACGCGGAGGCGATCCTCTCCTACCGGGGCGAGGTCGTCGACTGGCTCGACGAGGGGAGCGGCCCGGGCCGCCGGGCGCTCGGGCGGGTCGTCGAACGGGCGAAGCGGGCCCGAGCGCTCCAGGGCGACGTGCCGCCGGCGGAGGTCGAGGCGCTCGTCCGGGCGACCCGCGAGGTCGTCGCGTACCTGCGCGACGGGGACGAGGCGGCGCTGGCGGCCGCCGAGGACCGGCTGGACCGGCTGGACTGACCGGGCGGACGGCGGTCAGGGGAGGTCGAGGTCGACTCCCGCGTCGAGGCCCGCCGCCTTCACCGTGTTGTAGAGGAGCATCGCCCGCGTCATCGGGCCGACGCCGCCGGGAACCGGCGTGATGGCGCCCGCCACCTCGGCGGCGCTCTCGAAGTGGACATCGCCGACGAGCTCCGACCCGTCCGGGGTCTCGACGCGGTTCACCCCAACGTCGATCACGACCGCGCCCTCGGACAGCATCGATCCGTCGATCATCTCCGGGACGCCGGCGGCGGCGACGACCACGTCGGCGGCGCGGGTCCTGGCCGCCAGGTCCTCGGTCCGGGAGTGACACACGGTCACGGTGGCGTTCCCGCCCGGCGCCTTCTGGAGAAGGAGGTTCGCCAGGGGCTTGCCGACGATGTTCGACCGGCCGACGATCGTCACGTCCTTGCCCTCGGGGTCGACGCCGGCGGCGTCGAGGAGCCGCTGGACGCCGTGGGGCGTGCAGGGTTTGAACCGCGGGTCGCCGGCGACCAGCCGCCCGACGTTCTCCGGGTGGAACCCGTCGACGTCCTTCAGCGGGTCGATGGCGCGGATGACCCGGCGCTCGTCGACCTGGTCGGGGACGGGCATCTGGACGAGGATCCCGTGAACCGCCGGGTCGTCGTTGAGGGCCGCGACGGTGTCGAACAGCTCCTCGGCGGGCGCGTCGGTCGGGATCTCGACGTCGCGGGCGTCGATGCCGACCTCCTCGCAGTCGTCCTGCTTCATCGAGACGTACGTCGCGCTCGCGGGGTCGTCGCTCATCAGCACCGTCGCCAGCGTCGGGGTCACGCCCGCGTCCGCGAGCGTCCCGACGCAGTCGGCGACGCCGTCGCGGATGCCCGCCGCCACCTCGTTCCCATCGATGACCTCGGCCATGCGTGAGCGGGGAGCGGGCGACCCTTGAACCTCCCGGATCCGTGTACACCCGGTCGGCTATCCGCCCCGACGTATACACGAAGGTGATTATGTCTCGCCGCGGCGGGGCCCGACCGCCTTCGGGGGAGTCGGCGACGGCGGCCCGCGCGGGACGGGTCGCGGCACGGGGCTACTCGTAGAGCGGGAACTCGGCACAGAGGTCGCGCACGCGCTCGCGGACCTCCGGGACGACATCGTCCGCCTCGCCCGCGGCGGCCGCGTCGACGACGTCACAGATGAGCTCGCCGACCTCGCGGGTCGCGCGCTCGCCGAACCCGCGGGTGGTGAGCGCGGGGGTGCCGGCGCGGATGCCGCTCGGGTCGAACGGGGACCGGGTCTCGTCGGGGACGGTGTTGGCGTTGAGGACGATGCCCGCGTCGGCGAGCGCGTCCTCGGCGTCGCCGCCCGAGAGGTCCGGGTGGGACTCCCGGAGGTCGACGAGGACGAGGTGGGTGTCGGTGCCGCCCGAGACGGGCGCGAGCCCCTGCTCGCGGAAGGTATCGGCGAGCGCGCGGGCGTTCTCGACCACCTGCTCGGCGTACTCGCGGAACTCGGGCCGGAGCGCCTCCTCGAACCCGACGGCCTTGCCCGCGATGTTGTGCATCAGGGGGCCGCCCTGTGAGCCGGGAAACACCGCCGCGTCGACCGCGTCGGCGTGTTCCTCGTCGCACATGATGATGCCGCCCCGGCCCGCCCGGATGGTCTTGTGGGTG
>JBDGSZ010000002.1:0-22311 GCA_042217265.1 Haloferacaceae archaeon | reverse complement strand
CGCGAACGCCGCGATGATCGGCGTCCCGAACAGGAACAGCATCGTGATGCCGTGGGAGGTCAGCAGCGAGTTGTACGTCGACGCCGAGACGAGCGTCGCCGGCGGGTCGACGAGTTCGAGGCGCATGACCGTCACCATCAGGCCCCCGACGGCGAACGAGAACAGCGCGAAGGCGCCGTACAGGAGGCCGATGTCCTTGTGGTCGACGGTCGTCAGCCACCTGGTCAGTCCCGCCGGCTTGTGCCGTTCGAGCCGTTCCTCGCGTTCCGTGCCGCCGGCGACGCCGCCTACGGGGGCGTACCGCCGCCAGCCGCCGACCCGAGACAGCCACGCCACGACGCCGAGCAGGAACGCCCCCATCAGGAGCGAGAGACCGAACTGGACGCCGACCGTCGTCATACGGGACGCCTACCGCCTCCCCCACATGACCGTTGCCGGGAACACGTTCGGCCGACGTCGGCCGGTCGCGGGGGAGCGTATTTGTACCCCCGAGTGCTACCGGCGACGCGATGGCCAACGACCGGGACGACGCATGGAGCGAGCGCACGGGGGCCGACCTCCGACTGGGCGTCCACGAGTCCGTCGGCGAACTGTTCCCGCCCGCGGTCCTCCGCGACGAACTGGCGGACGCCGCGGCCGTCGAGGTGGTCGACGACCCCGCCGACGTCGACGCCCTCGTCACCTTCGAGTACGAGGACGCGTTCCTGTCGGCCGACCTGGGGTGGATCCACTCGATCCAGGCGGGCGTCGACCGCTTCCCGTTCGGCGACCTGGAGGCCCGGGGCGTCGCGCTGACGAACAGCACCGGCATCCACGGCGACGTCGTCGGCGAGACGGTGACCGGGTACATGCTCTCCTTTGCCCGTCGGCTCCACGCCCACCGCTCCAACCAGGATGCCGGACGGTGGGAGTTCCCCGACTGGGACCGGCCGTTCACCCTGCGCGGCGAGCGGCTCTGTGTCGTCGGCCTCGGGACGCTCGGCCGGGGCATCGCCCGGCGCGCGGACGCCCTCGGGATGGACGTCACCGGCGTGAAGCGCACGCCGACGCCCGTCGATCACGTCCGACGGGTCCGGCCGCCCGAGGACCTGACCGACGCCGTCGGGGACGCCCGGTTCATCGCCCTCGCGGTGCCGCTGGTCGAGGAGACGCGGGGGCTGATCGGCGCCGACGAACTCGCCGCGATGCGGGACGACGCCTACCTCGTCAACGTCGCCCGCGGGCCGGTCGTCGACGAGTCGGCGCTGGTCGAGGCCCTCCGGGCGGACGCGCTCGCCGGCGCCGCGCTCGACGTGTTCGAGGCCGAACCGCTCCCCGACGACTCGCCGCTCTGGGACATGGACGAGGTGCTCGTCACCCCCCACGCCGCGGCCGCCAACCGCGAGTACTACCGCCGCGTCGCCACGCTCGTCCGGCGGAATGTCCGCCATCTCGACGAGGGCCGGTCGCTCGTCAACCGCGTCGTGTGACCGCCGGGACCGGTGCCGGCCGTCGCCGACGGCCGGTTCGGCAATCTTTATATCGCGTCATCCGGCAACGGACGGCCGGAGCGGACGACGGCCCGCCGGCGTGCGACCCTACCGACGAACCATGTCACGCGTCCCGCCCGGAGCGCGGCCGCCCCGCGTTCCCGACGTCGGTCGACGGTTCCCGTGGAGGGTCCGTCGGTGACCCTGGTTTCGGCGCTCACCACGGCGGTCCTGCCCATCCTGTCGATCTCCGTCGTCGGGTACGCGTTCGGCCTGCGGTTCGACGTCGACGTCGATCCGCTGAACGCCGTCACGCTGTACGTCCTCCTGCCGGCGCTCGTCTTCCACAGCCTCGCGATCACGACCCTCGGCGGCGCGACGGTTGTCAGGATCGGCGTCGCCGTCGTCGCGTTCGTCGCGGCGATGGTGCTGCTCTCGGAGGCGGTCGGGCGCGTCGCCGGCGTCGAGGAGCCGTACCTGAGCGCGCTGGTGTTGACGGCCACGTTCCCCAACTCGGGGAACTTCGGCATCCCCCTCTCGGATTTCGCGTTCGGCGCGGCCGGCCGGACCGCCGCGGTGGTCTTCCTGACGGTCCAGAACGTCCTCGTGTACGTCGTCGGCGTCTACATCGCGTCCCGGGGGGCGGGCCACGAGGGGGCGAGCGCGCTCCGCGAGGTGTTCCGCCTGCCGCTCATCTACGCCGCCGTCGCGGCGCTCGTGGCGCGGTGGGCCGGCGTCCTCCCGCCCGCCGGGAGCGCGGCCATGCGGACGGTCGGTCTCGTCGGCGACGCCTCCATCCCCCTGATGCTTCTGGTCCTCGGCATCCAGTTGGCGGGCATCGACGTGCGCTCGGCGTCCCGGACCGTCGTCCCGAGCACCCTGAAGCTCATCGTCGCGCCCGCCGTCGGGGCGGCCATCGTCCTGGCGCTGGGGTTCTCGGACGCGACCGCCGCGCGGGTGGTCGTCCTCGAGACGGCGACGCCCGCGGCCGTCCTTCCGCTGATGCTCACCATCGAGTACAGCGACCCCGACGCCGACGGCCTCACGGCCCCCGAGTACGTCAGCGCCGTCATCTTCGTGACGACGCTCCTGAGCGTGCTGACCCTGACGGTCCTCATCGGGCTTCTCCGGTCGGGGATGCTCGTCTGAGACCCCCCGGCGTTTCGAGGGCTGATACCCGGGCCGGGAGGGTTATGCCGGTCGCGCCTCTGTCCCGGAACGATGATCGCCGTCGAGGACCTCCGCAAGACGTACGGCGACTTCGTCGCGGTCGAGGGGAGCACGTTCGAGGTCGATCGCGGCGAGATCTTCGGCGTCGTCGGCCCCAACGGCGCGGGCAAGACGACGACGCTCAAGATGCTCTCGGGCCTCGTCGAGCCCTCTGGCGGCCGCGCGACCGTCGCCGGCTACGACGTGAGCGACCCGGAGATGCGCCGCACGCTCGGGTTCCTGCCCGAGGAGTCGCCGCTCTACGAGGACATGACCCCGCTGTCGTACCTCCGCTTTTTCGCCGACCTCTACGACGTGCCCCGGGAGACCGCCGACGAACGGGTCGGGGACGCCCTCGACCGCCTCGAACTCGACCACCGCGAGCGCCGCCTGGGCGACATGTCCAAGGGTATGAAGCGGAAGGTCGCCATCGCCCGGTCGCTGGTGAACGACCCCGATGTCCTGGTGTACGACGAGCCCGCGAGCGGCCTCGATCCGCTGACGACCGACTCGGTGCTGGCGTTCACCCGCGAACTCTCCGACCGCGGGAAGACCGTCCTGTTCAGCGCCCACAACCTCTATCACGTCGAGTCGGTCTGTGACCGCATCGTCATCATGAACGACGGCGAGATCGTCGCCCGCGGGACCGTCCCCGAGATCCGCGAGGAACACGGCGAGACGGTCTACCGCGTGTTCACCACCGTCCCCGTCGAGGGGAGCGAGCCCGCCGGCGACCGGCACGTGACGGCGGTGCCGGACATGGACGCCGTCGAGGCAGTGCGCGCGGCGGCGCGGGGCGCCGGCGGCGAGGTGGCCGACATCCGCACGGAGGAGCCGAGCCTCGAGGACGTCTTCCTCGACGTGGTCGGGGGCGGCCGCGAGCGGCTCCGCGACCGCGCGGTCGGCGAGCGCTCGTCGGGCGCGCCGACCGACGGCACGGAGGCGGAAGCGGGGGCGTCGGCAGCGAGTCCGGGGACGCCGGGGGACACGGAGGACGCGCGGTGAGCCGCCTCCGGCCCCGGAAGGTCCTGCGCATCGCGCGCTGGGAGGTGGCCCGGAGCGCGGCGACGCTCGACCGCCGGACGGCGGCGCTCGCGCTCGTCGCCCTCCTCCTGGCCGGGGGCGTGACGGCCGCAGGCGTCGCCGCGGGCGGGCCCGCGCTCGACCGCGGCATCTACCGCGTCGGCGTCGCGGCGGACAGCCCGTACCACGACCCCGTCGCGGCGACGCCGGCCCTCGCCGCCCGTCCGCCCGACCCCGACGCGCTCCGTCGCGGCGAGATCGAACTCCTGGTCGCCGAGGACCGGATCCGCGTGCGCGACACGCGGAAGGGTCGCGCGGCGCTCTCCCGCTTCCGCGACGCCGTCCGGTCGCACAACGCCCGCCTGATGAACCGCGAGCCGAACCGTTCGGCCGCGTACCCGGTCGTGGTCACCCTCCAGTACGTCGACCGGGAGGACATCGGCGCCGAGGGGACGGCCGACGCCGGCGGCGGGAGCGGCGGCGGGGGGAGCGGCGGGAGCGGCGACCTCGGTGGCCTCGGCGGCTCCGGTACCGGCACCGGCTCCGGCTCCGGCACCGGCGACGGCGGCTACGCGGTCCCCGACGTGGGCGGCGGGTCGACCGGACCGTTCGGCGGGCAGTCGAGCGGGTCGCCCGCGGAGATCAGCCCGCCGTTCCCGTTCACGTCGCTCATCCTCGCCTTCGCCTTCCTCGTCCCGATGAACTTCGTCGTCCAGGCCTACGGGAGCGCGATGCTCGACGAACGCATCAACCGGCGCGGCGAACTCCTGCTCGTCGCGCCCGTCTCCCCGACCGACATCGTCGCGGGCAAGACCCTGCCATACTTCGGCGCGATGGTCGCGCTCGTCGCGGCCGTCGCGCTGGCCGTCGGCGGCGGCCCCGTCTCCGTCGCCGCCGTCCTGCCCGTGGCGCTCACGTTCCTGGGGGCCACCTTCGTCGGGGCGATGTTCGCCCGCTCGTTCAAGGAGCTCACCTTCGTCACCGTCTCGGTCTCCGTGTTCCTCACCGCCTACACCTTCGTTCCGGCCATCTTCACCGACGTGACCCCGGTGGCGCTCATCTCGCCGCTGACCGTCGTCGTGCGCGACCTCCAGGGCGTCGGCGTGGCGCCGGCAGAGTACCTCTTCTCGACGGGTCCGATGTATTTCGTCGGACTCGGCCTGTTCGTCCTCGGGATCGGCGTCTACCGCGAGGAGGACCTGTTCACCCAGCGGTCGGTGCCGCTGAAGCTGCTCGACGCGCTCGCCGCCCGCCTCCACCGCCCGCGCTCGGTCGCCGTCGTCTCCGCGCTCTCGATCCCCTTCGTGATGATGGCCGAACTCCTGGCGCTGGCGCTCCTCTTCGCGGTCCCCCAGTCCTTCGCCGTCCCCGTCCTGCTCGTCGTCATCGCCGTGGTCGAGGAGGTGGCCAAGAGCATCCACGTCTACGCCGGTTTCCACGAGGGCCCCTTCGCCCGCGACCTGCGGACTGCCATCCTGCTCGGAGGCCTCTCCGGTCTCGGCTTCTTCGTCGGCGAGAAGCTGCTCGTCGTCCTGCAGCTCGTCGGCCTGTCGACGGTCCCGCTCGGCCGGACGACGGTTGCGTCGGCGGGCGTCCTGCCCGTCGGGGCCCTGCTCGTCGCGCCGCTCCTCCTCCACGTCGTGACGGCGTCCGTCTCGTCCGTGGCCGCGACCCGCAGCCCGCGGTCGTACGTCGGCGGGGTCGGCGTCGCGGCGCTGCTCCACGCGGCCTACAACCTCACGGTGGTGACCGCCCTTGGCTGACCCGCGCCTGATCGTCGCCAGACGGGAGCTCCGGACGCTCCGGGCCGAGAAGACGATCGTCCTCGCCCTGCTCATTCAGCTTTTCATCGCCGCGTTCTCCTCCTTCCTCGTGGTCGGCCTGGTCTCGCTGTACGATCCCGGGAGCGTCGAGGGCTACCAGGTTGAGGTGGCGGTGGCCGGCGACGCGCGCGAGGACCTGGTTGCGGCCGCCGGCGAGGTCGACGGTCTCCGGGCGACGGCCTACGCCGACCGGGCGGGAGCGAGGCGGGCCTTCGCCGACGGCCGCGTCCAGGCGCTCCTCCTCGCCGACGAGCGGGACGGTCGGGTGTTCGTCACCGCGCTCGCGCCCGACGGCAACGTCCGGACGACGGTGATCGTCGTCCAGTTGCGCGACGCCCTCCGGAGCTTCGAGCGGGCCGAGCGGGCCGAGCGGGCGGCCTTCCTCCGGAACTCGCCGCTCGCCGCCCCCGAACGGGTCGGGAGCAGCCCCTACTACGGCTTCACGTACACCGTCCTCCTCCCGCTCCTGCTCTTCCTGCCGGTGTTCATCAGCGGCTCCATCGCCGTCGACTCCATCACCGAGGAGTTCGACCGCGGGACGATGGAGCTGCTCCGGGTCGCGCCGGTGACGGGCGCGGACATCGTCGACGGCAAGGCGCTCGCGGCCGCGGGGCTCGCGCCCGCCCAGGCGCTCCTCTGGGTTGTGCTCCTCCGGTTCAACGGCACGAGCGTCGCGAACCTCCCGCGGCTCCTGGTTCTGGTCGGGGCGGTCGCGACCGTCGTGGTCGCGCTGGCGGCCGCCGTCGGCCTCCTCGCCCCGGAGCGACGGGTCGCCCAGTTCGCCTACTCGCTCGGGACGCTGGTGATCTTCGGCGGGACGACGCTCGTCCCGAGCGGGCCCATCAACCTCGCGGCGCGGCTGGCGCTCGACAGCGTCGACGCCGGCGTGACGCCCGTCGTCGTCGGGTACGCGCTCGCGGCCGTCGCCGCGTACCTCGGGCTCCGCGGGCTGGTCGACCACGTCGGGCTCGACGGCTGACGGCCCGGCCGCGGGCCGGAACGCACACAAGCCCCGGCGCCGAGGTAGGGGTATGCCGCTCGGAAACACGGCGAAGAAGCTCCAGAAGGTCGCCGACATGGCGGAGGACGTCTACGCCAAGCTCGGCGACCTCCGGGAGCAGGTCCTCGCCACGAAGGAGACCGTCGAGGAGACCAGCCGCCGGATGGACCGCCTGGAGGCGGAGGCGGCCGAACAGCGGGCGATACTCGAAGCCCTCGCGGAGGAACGCGGCGTCGACGTCGACGCCGTCGTCGCCGAGGCACACATCGGCGAGGCGGAGGCGGGGTCCGACGCGACCGCGGAGGACGCGGGCGCCGACACGGCCGCGGAGGACGCGGACGCAGACGTGACCGACGGGGACGCCGACGCGACGTAATCGGGCCCGTCAACGACGTTCAGTCCCGTTCCGCCATCCGGCCGCTCGTCGGCCGGTCAGCCGACCACCCGCCCGTGTTCGACTTTGATACACCGGTCCTGAACCACCCGGAGGCCGGCCGTCTCGGCCCGTTCGGCGGCCGCGTCGTCGCTGATGCCCAACTGGAGCCACAGCCCCTCCACGTCGCCGTGCCCCTCGCGTCGCTCGATCGTCTCGTCGACGATGTCGGGCACCTCCTCGCTCGGCCGGAAGACGTCGACGAGGTCCACCGGCTCCGGCACGTCGGCCAGCGAGTCGTGTGCCGGCCGCCCGAGCACCTCGTCGGCGAACGGGTTGACCGGGTGGATCTCGTAGCCGTGGCGCTGCAGGTACGCCGGGATGTCGTGGGCCGCCTTCCCCGGGGTCGTCGAGCACCCGATCACCGCGATCCGATCAACGTCGAGCAGCTCCGCGAGTCCCTCGTCGTCCGTGGTGGGCATGCCACGATCTACCACGCCCGCGGACTAAAGCGTCGCGCCCGGCGGCGGGGGCCGCAGGATTCAAGCGGACCGCTCCCCAACCGAGGAGTATGAGTACACAGACCGGACGGCTCGAGGATCTCGGCCGGCAGCTCGGCGAGGCCATCACGGAGACGGAGGTCTACGCGGAGTTCGAGGAGGCGAAGGCCGCCGTGGAGGCGGACGAGGACGTGCAGGAGCGGATCGAGGAGTTCGAGCGCCTCCGGCGGGAGTTCATGATCGCCCGGGAGTCGGGCGACGCCACCCAGGAGGACCTCCGGGAGGTACAGCGCGCCCAGCAGGAGCTCCACGGCGAGCCGGTGATGGCGGAGTACCTCGAAGCCCAGGAGCGGCTCCAGGAGCGGCTGGAAGACGTCAACCGCGCCATCTCGGAGCCGCTCGCGGTCGACTTCGGCGGCGAGGCCGGCGGCTGCTGCCAGGACTGAGCCCGCTTCTCCACGGTCCGAGGGTTCAAGCCCGATGAGCCGGCCAGGCGGCCCGTGCTCGCGATAGCCGGCGGCAAGGGCGGGACCGGCAAGACGACGACCGCGCTGGGACTGGCTCGCGCGCTCGACGGCCCGGGGCTCGTGGCCGACGCGGACGGGGACATGCCCGACCTCCACGTGCTTGCGGGCGTCGACCGCGAGCCGACGCTCGCGGACCCCGACGGGCGGCCGCCGACCGCGCTCGCACAGCCACAGCCGGGCGCGGACGGCGTCTCCGTCCTCCCCGCGCCGCGGCCGACGGCCGACGCCGACCGTCACGCGGCGCTCTCGCGGCTGGCCGACGCCGCCGTGCCGACGCTTCTCGACTGTCCCGGCGGCGCGGGGCCGGACGCCGCCGTCCCCCTCCGGGCCGCCCGGCGGGCCGTTCTCGTCACGACGGCCTGTGCGCCCGCGCTCAGGGACGCGGCGAAGACGGCGGAGATGGCCCGGGCGCTCGGGACCGAGGTCGTCGGCGCCCTGCTGACCCGTGCCGCGACGGCGCCGGAGGGCGTGGGCGACCTCCTCGGCTGTCCGGTGCTCGGGACGGTCCCGGACGTCGACCCCCCGGTCCTGGACCGTCGCGTCGTGCGCACGGCGTACGCGCGGCTTGCGTCCGGCGCGCTGACGGGGGAAGAGATATTATGACGCGGGCCCCTATCGGCCCGCATGGCGGACCGGCTCCCGACTGGCATCACCGTCCTCGACAGGCAACTCGACGGGGGTATCCCGGCGGGCAGCATCGTGCTGCTGTCGGCGGACCCGGCGAGCCAGTCGGAGCTGTTCCTCTACGAACTGACGACCACCCGCGGCACGCTCTATCTCACGAGTATCCGGTCGGACCAGGCCGTGCGGGACGCCATCGACCGCGTCCCCGGACGGGTCGGGGACCCGACGGTCCGCGACGTCGGCGGCGACGCGCCGCTGGACGGTGCCAACCGTCTCATCCACAACCTCCCGGAGGGGGCGAACCTCATCGTCGACGCGCTCGACCCCCTGGAGCGCCAAGACACGTCGCGCTACCGGGCCTTCCTCAACGAACTCCAGACCCACATGATCAACACGCAGGGGCTCGCGGTCCTCCACGCGCTCAAGGGTGACAACCTCCCGGACAACCGCGACATGAGCAAGCACATGGCCGACGTGGTGTTCGACCTCCGGACCTCCGTCGACGGCTCCGAGATCGAGAACCGGATGGCGGTGCCGAAGTTCCGTGGCGGCCGCGCCCTCGAGGAGACGATCAAACTGAAGCTGACCGAGGACGTCAGCATCGACACCAGCCGGGACATCGCGTAGGGCCCGGACGCGGCCGGTCACCCCGCGAGCGCGTTCCCGAGGACCCCGACCGCGACCAGGACCGCGACGGCCGCCCAGAGCAGCGGGTTCTCGAGACGGCTTCCGGTGTCCCCTCGCCCGAAGAGGACGTACAGCGGATAGACGGCGAGCGGCGCGGCTCGGGGGAGGACCCCGAGCGGGAGCGACAGCACGACGCGAACGAGAAGCGTGAGGCCGACGGTGGCGCCGGCGGCCGCCGCCGCCACGAGCAGATCGCCGCGGGCGTCGGCCGGGAGTCGCCCGGCGCCGCTCACGCGGCGATCACTCGTCGGTCTCGACGCCCTCGAGCTCCTCGACGATCTCGTCGGCGTCGACGTCCACGTCGTCGAGGGCCTCCTCGACGTCACCGGCGCCGGCGCCGCCCATGCCGCCCATCATGCCGCCCATTCCGCCCATCATGCCGCCGCCGCCGTCGAGGACCTCCTCGACGATGACGCGGTCGAGGTCGAGCCGCGTCATGAGCTGCTGGGCGATCTGCTGTTTCTGGAACATCCACTGCTGGTTCATCGCCATCATGGGTGTGGCCTCGATGTACAGCGTCTCCTTCTCGACGGTCCGGACTTCGGTCTCGTACTCGGGTTCGGCGTCCCCGTCGTCCCCGTCGTCGCCCTCGGATTCGACCTCGACCTCGACCTCCTCCTCGACCTCGTCGGTCTCGATGCGGACCTCGGGCACCTGCTCGAGGTACATCCCGAGCATGCCCGTGGCCTTCTCGGTACGGTCCTCGACCTCCTCGAGGATCTCGTACTCGTACTCGAGGTCGTCGCCGGCGAGCGGGTGGTTGAAGTCGACCCTCGCGCGCCCGCCGATGATGGTCTCGACGAAGCCCTGGTCGCCGTCGACGGTGACCTGCGCGCCGGGGTAGCGGTCGTCCTCGGGGATCCGCTCGGCGCTGATCGTCCGCACGTCGTCGGGGTCGAACTCGCCGAACGCCTCCTCGGCGGAGACGGTGACGACGTTCCCGTCGCCCGGCTCCCGCCCCTCCAAGTCCTCGTCGACCGACCGGAAGACGTGCCCGGCGCCGACGATGACGACCCGCGGTTCGAACTCGTGGTCCTCGGTGTCGATCTCGGCCTCCTCGGCGACCGACTCGCGGGTGGTGTCGACGACCCGTCCGTCCTCGGCGACGCGGATGGTGTAATCGAGGCGCACGAAGTCGCCGTTGTCGAGGCCGGTCCCCTCGTCGGCCGACCCGTCCTGTCCGTCCTCGCCTTCGGCGCCGTCGTCGGTCGCGTCGTCGGCCACGTCCGTCTCCGGCGCGTCGGCCTCGGCCTCGTCAGTCATGGTCGGACTATCCCCGGTCCGACCCTTAAGAATCACGTTTCGGCCCCGGTGGGCTTTTCAGGCCCCGCTGTCACGCAGAGCGCATGTACGAGGTGGAGGTGAAGGTGCCCGCGTCGCACGGACCCGTCCGGGAGCGCCTGACGGCGACCGACGCGACGCGAGTGGGAACCGTCACCCAGCGGGACACGTACTTCGACGCGCCCCACCGGGACTTCGCGGCGACCGACGAGGCGCTCCGCGTCCGCCGGGTGCGCCGCGACGGAGACGACGGGGCCCGGCTCACCTACAAGGGCCCGCTCGTCGCGGACGCGGGCAAGACCCGGGAGGAACACGAGACCGAGGTCGGCGATCCCGGCGAGGCGGCGGCGGTCCTCGAGGGCCTGGGGTTCGAACCCGCGGCGGTCGTCGAGAAGCGCCGCGAGCGGTGGCGCCTCGACGGCTACGAGGTGGTCCTGGACGACGTCACCGGCCTCGGCGAGTTCGTCGAGGTCGAACGGGAGGTGCCCGAGGAGGACGTCCCGAGCGCGCACGACGGTGCCGAGGCCGTCCTCCGGGACCTCGGCCTCGACCCCGCGGACGCGGTCACGACCTCCTACCTCGGCCTCCTCCTGGATGCCCGAGAGTAATTTCTCGCGCCCGGATGCTTTCCGCAAGTTATAGCAACCGCGGGTGGGAAGGGAGGTACAATGAGCGAGCGGAACATCCGCATCGAGGCGGCCGACCGGACGGCGGTCGAGGACCAGGAGGTCGAGATCGTCGAGCGGAAGGGCATCGGTCATCCCGACTCCATCTGTGACGGCATCGCCGAGAGCGTCTCGCGGGCGCTCAGCAACATGTACATCGACCGCGTCGGCGAGGTGCTCCACTACAACACCGACGAGACGCAGCTCGCCGCGGGTCGGGCCGCGCCCGCGTTCGGGGGCGGCGAGGTCACGCGGCCGATCCACCTCCTCATCGTCGGGCGGGCGACCCGGGAGTACGGGGGACGGACGTTCCCCGTGGACTCGGTGGCCCTGGAGGCGGCCCGGGACTACCTGAACGAGCACGTCCCCCGTCTCGACGTCGGGCGGGACGTGGTGATCGACACCCGGCTCGGCGAGGGGAGCGGCGACCTCCAGGTCGTGTTCGGCGACGGCGGGGGGGACGACGCGGACGGCGGGCGCAAGGCCGTCCCGATGGCCAACGACACCAGTTTCGGGGTGGGCCACGCCCCGCTGACCGAGACCGAGCGCATCGTCTACAACGCCGAGCGGCGTCTCAACACGGAGTACGCCGCCGATCACCCGGAGCTCGGTCCGGATGTGAAGATCATGGGCAAGCGCGAGGGCGAGCACGTCGACGTGACCGTCGCGGCGGCCATGGTCGACGAGTACGTCGGGAGCATGGCCGACTACCGGGACGCGGTCGCCGGCGTCCGCGAGTACGTGGCCGACGTCGCCGCCGAGTACACCGACCGCGAGGTGACCGTCGAGGTAAACACCGCCGACGACTACGACGAGGGCTCGGTCTACCTGACGACCACGGGCACGAGCGCCGAGCAGGGCGACGACGGCTCGGTCGGCCGCGGGAACCGCGCGAACGGCCTCATCACGCCCAACCGGCCGATGAGCATGGAGGCCACGAGCGGGAAGAACCCGGTCAACCACATCGGCAAGATCTACAACCTGCTCGCGACGGAGATCGCCCGCGAGGTGGTCGCCGAGGTCGACGGCATCCGCGACCTGCGGGTGCGCCTGCTCTCGCAGATCGGCCGCCCCATCGATCGGCCACACGTCGCCGACGTCCACGCCGTGACCGAGGACGGCGTCACCGTCGCCGACATCGTCCCCGAGGTCCGCGCCATCGTCGACGCCGAACTCGCCGACGTCTCCGATATCACCCGGCGGGTTATCGACGGCGAGCTCTCGACGTTCTGAGCCGGCGGCGCGCCCGCCTCCGACAGGGCCATAACCGTCGACGGGCAATCGCGGGCGTGACACGTCCCGACGCCGCCCTGGTCGCGTACGGCGAGATCGGCGTCAAGAGCCGCGCCGTGCGCGCCCGGATGGTCGAGCGTCTCCGTGACAACCTCGCCGCCGTCCTCGACGACCGGGGGGTCGACGCAGCCGTCGAGTCCCGGTGGTCCCGGGTGGTCGCCCGGGGGGAGACGCCGGAGGGGGCGACGGCGGCGGCCGAGGCGGCCGGCGACGTACCCGGCGTCGTCTGGGCGCGGCCCGCCGCGACCTGCCAGCCGACCCTCGACGCCGTGGTCGGGACGGCGGTCGGGGTCGCGGAGCGCGCCGGCCCGTCGACGTTCGCCGTCCGGGTCAACCGCGCCGGGCCCGCCGAGCGCCACGACTTCGCCGCGTGCGAGGCCGAGCGGCGCTGCGGGGCGGCGATCGAGGCCGCGACCGGCGCGGCCGTCGACCTCGACGACCCCGGGACGACGGTCCGCGTCGACGCCCGCGAGTCCGAGGCGTTCGTGGCCGCCCGCGAGGTGCGCGGGCCGGGCGGCCTCCCGGTCGGAACCCAGGGCCGGGCGGTCGCGCTGGTGTCGGGCGGCATCGACTCGCCGGTGGCGGCGTGGCAGACCATGCGCCGTGGCGCGACCGTCGTCCCGGTGTACGTCGACCTCGGGGACTACGGCGGGGTCGACCACCGGACGCGGGCGGTCGAGACCGTCCGGCGGCTGGGCCGGTACGCCCCGCACGAGGACCTCCGCCCGCGGGTCGTCGAGGCCGGCGATCTGGTGGCCGACCTCGTCGACCGCGTGGGAGACACCCGGATGCTCTCGCTCCGGCGGGCGATGCTCGTCGCCGCGGACGCGGTGGCCGACACGGCGGGCGCGGACGCCCTCGTCACGGGGGAGTCGCTGGGCCAGAAGTCGAGCCAGACGGGCCCGAACCTCGCGGTCACCGCCGCCGCGGTCGACCGTCCCGTTCACCGACCGCTCCTGACCCGGGACAAGGAAGCCATCGTCGACGAGGCCCGCCGCGTCGGGACGTTCACGGACGCGACGGTCTCGGCCGGGTGCACGCGGGTCGCCCCCGACCGCCCGGAGACCAACGCCGCCCTAGACGACGTCGAGGCGGCCGAACCCGACGACCTGCTGGAGCGGGCGCGGGCGGCGGGCGCGGCGGCGCGCGTGCTCGACGGATAGGCGCCGGCGCCGCCCCCCCAGCCTGCGGGCGCAAGGCCTACGGTTCGCGGGGGCACACCGGAGGACGAGCCGTGACCCGGGTCTGTCTCGTCGGGCGCGAGGACGTCAACCTCCGCTACGAGCTGCTCTCGCGGGAGACCGCCCGGCGGGCGCTCGACGCCTACGACCCGACCGAGCCGTACGAGAACACCCTCGCCGTCCGGACGGTGTCGCTCGGGGCCGCCGTCTCGCTGCTGAACGACCTGAACTGGTATCTCGTCCGGTTCGCCGACGGTGCGTGGGTGCTGGAGCCGAGCGTGTCGGAGTCGGAGTGGCTGTCCCGGGACCTGGCGACCGCGGTCCGGGACGGCGCCGTCGACCCCGGGGAGACCGGCCGGTACCTGACGGTCTACGGCATCGCGGACGGGCGGCTGGTCGAGCCGATGTACGTCGTCCGGGACGACGGCGTGCCGGAGTACGACCTCCGGGACGTCACGGAGACGGTCGCGGTGCGGGTGACCGAGGCGGAGTTCGAGGGCTAGTCGGCGTCGAACATCCCTGTCGAGGCGTAGCGCTCGCCGCTGTCCCAGTAGACGGTCACGACCAGCGGGTCCGCCACCTCGCCGGACAGGCGGCCGGCGACGCGCCGGGCCGCGAGGTTCGACGCGCCCGAGGACTGCCCGACGAGGATGCCCTCCTCGCGCGCGAGGCGGCGACACTCGGCCTCGGCGTCCGCCAGCGGCACCGTCTCCACCGCGTCGATCAGGTCGGTGTCGAGGTTGGGGCTGACGAAGCCCGGCCCCATCCCCTGGTAGTCGTCCTGGCCCGCCTCGCCGGTCGAGAGGACTGCGTTCTCCGCCGGCTCGACCGCGACGACGTCGAGGTCGAAATGCTCCAGCAGACGGCGGGCCGTCCCGGTCAGCGTCCCGCCGGTGCCGACGCCGGCTACCAGAGCGTCCACGCTCCGGTCCCCCACCTGGTCGATAATCTCCGGACCTGTGGTCCGGTAGTGGGCCTCGGGGTTCGCGGGGTTCTCGAACTGCCGGGGCTGGTACATGCCCTCGCGCTCCTCCAGTTCGTCGGCCCGGTCCTTGGCGTCGGAGATGTCCCCCTCGACGAGTTCCAGGTTGGCGCCGTATGCCCGCATGATCTCCCGTCGCTCGGGCGACCGGGACTCGGGCATCACCAGCGTCACGTCGTAGCCCTTCACCGCCCCGACCATCGCCAAGCCGATGCCGGTGTTGCCGCTCGTCGGCTCGACGATGGCGTCGCCGGGTTCGAGGTCGCTCTCTGCCTCGGCGGCCTCGATCATCGACAGCGCAGGACGGTCCTTGGCCGAGCCACCGGGGTTCTTCGACTCGATCTTCGCCGCAACCGTCGTTCCCTCCGGCGATCTCACGCGAACGAGGGGGGAGCCGATGGTGTCCAGGATGCCGTCGTCCATCGGCCAGCGGTACGGGGGGGCCGGTTAAACAGGTGACGACCCCGGCGGGCGAGCGGACCCGACTAGCCGAGCGCGCGACGCCGGCCCCCCGTCCCGGCCCCGGGCCGCGCGTGCCGTCCGGTCGGCGAGCGGCGTCATTTAAGCCCGACGGCGACGTACGCCCGCCCATGCGACTCGAGACGATGGAGCCCGACCCGGCCTGGGACCCGGCGGCACACGCCGACGCCGTCGAGGCCCTCGGCCGCGAGGGGCTGACGTTCAGGGTGTGGGGCGGCGACTGGTGTACGGACTGCCGGCGCGAACTGCCGGTGCTCGGGGCGGCGCTCGACGCCGCCGGGGTGCCCGACGAGCGGGTCGAGCACTACCCCGTCGAGAAGCTGGACGACGGGAGCAAGGAGGGGCCGCGCGTCGAGGAGTACGGTATCGAACTGATCCCGACGGTCGTCGTCGAGTACGGCGGCCGCGAGGTCGCCCGGTTCGTCGAGGACGCCCCCGTCTCGATCCCCGTCTACCTCGCCGAGCGGCTCGACGAGGCCGAACTGGAAGCCTGACGGCTACCCGGCGTCCAGCCAGTCGAGCGCCTCGACGACGTCGTGGCTCGGCGGCGAGCAGGTCCGGTCCCGGCAGGCGTAGACCGTCGGCTCGCCGTCGCGGGCCTCCCGGCCGCGCCACACCGGCGGCACCCCGTCGAGCCCGAGCCGGTCGAGCCACGCCTCGACACCCGCCTCGGTCGGCGGCCGCCGGGCGAGGACGGCGCCCGGGAGGTACCGGGCGGCGAGCTCCTCGCGCCACGTGTCGGGCAGGTCGTCGGCCGCGACGGTGAGTTCGGCCCCGCCGCGGGCGAGGGTGTCCGCGGCCAGCGCGAGCGAGACGTGCTCGGTCGGGCTCCCGCGCACCCGGTCGGCGTGGGTGCGGAGCACGTCGGTCGCGACGTCGCGGAAGCCCGCGTCGGGGTCGAAAGCGTCCAGGTCGAGCAGGAACCGGGTGGCGACCCCGAGGCTCGACGGCGTCGACTGGTCCCGTAGCTCCTGTGGCCGGGTGACGAGCGCCTCCCCGTCGGTCGGCGTGAAGTAGAGCGTGCCCGCATCCGCGTCCCAGAACCGCTCGACGACGGCCCGCCCGAGGTCGAGCGCGAGGGCGAGGTGGTCCGGGTCGCCGGTGGCCTGATAGCAGTCGAGGGCGCCGCGCCCAAGGAAGGCGTAGTCCTCCAGGTAGCCGTCGCCCTTCACGTCGCCGCCCTTGAACCGCCTGCTGAGGCGCGCCGCGTCGGCGTCCCAGAGGCGGTCGCGGACGAACGCCAGGGCCTCGCCCGCGCGGTCGGCGAGGCCGGGATCGAGCACCCGGCCGCCGAGCGCGAACGCCGAGATCGCGAGCCCGTTCCACCCCGCGAGCACCTTCTCGTCGCGCGGCGGGCGTGGGCGGTCCGACCGGGCCTCGAACAGCGCCGTCCGGGCGTCGACGAGGCGCCCGCGAACCTCGTCGGCCGGGAGGCCGTGGGTCTCGGCGAGGTCGTCGTGGCTCGCCGCCACGGTCGGCACCGTCGTCCCGCGCTCGAAGTTTCCGTCCGACGAGACCCCGTAGCGGTCCCTGGCGAGGGCGGCGGTGAGGTCGTCATCGACGGCGGCCTCGACCTCCCCGGGCGTCCAGACGTAGAACGCGCCCTCCTCGAGGTCGCCCCCGCCGCGGGACGCGGGCGGGTCGCTGCGCGCGCCGAGGGTGCTGTAGAACCCCCCTTCGGGGTGGGAGAGTTCGCGCTCGACGAAGGCCAGCGACTCCTGGGCGACCGTCGCGTACCGCGTGGCGCCGGTCAGGCGGTGGGCCTCGAGGTAGACCCGCGGGAGTTCGGCGTTGTCGTACAGCATCTTCTCGAAGTGAGGGACGGCCCACTCGCGGTCGGTCGCGTAGCGGTGGAACCCGCCGCCGATCTGGTCGTACACGCCCCCGGAGGCCATGGCGTCGAGCGTCTCGACGGCCACGTCGAGGGCGTCCCCGTCGCCGGTCACGGCCGCGGCCCGCAGGAGGAGTTCGACCCGCGAGGGCTGGGGGAACTTCGGCCCGGAGTTGCCGAATCCGCCGTGCTGGCGGTCCGCGCTACGGACGACGGCGGCCGCGGCGGCCGAAAGCACCTCGACGTCCGGCGGCTCGGCGGCGGGTTCGGGCGTCTCCTCCAGCTGGTCGACGAGCGCCGCGGTCCACTGGTCGGCCCGCTCCTCGATCTCCTCGCGGTTCTCCGCCCAGGACTCCGCGATGTCCTCGAGCAGGTCGAGAAAGCCCGGCGTGCCGCGCTGGGCCTCGCGGGGGAAGTACGTCCCGACGTAGAAGGGCTTGCCCTCGGGCGTGAGCCAGGCCGAGAGCGGCCACCCGCCGCGGCCGGTCACGAGCTGACAGATCTTCATGTAGACGCTGTCGAGGTCGGGGCGCTCCTCGCGGTCGACCTTGATCGGCACGAAGCGCTCATTGAGCACCTCGGCGACGGCCTCGTCCTGGAAGCTTTCCTCCTCCATGACGTGACACCAGTGGCAGGCCGAGTACCCGACGGAGAGGAAGATCGGCACGTCGCGCTCGCGGGCCTCGGCCAGGGCCGCCCCGTCCCAGGGCTGCCAGTTCACCGGGTTGTCGGCGTGCTGGCGGAGGTAGGGGCTCTCCTCGTCGTCGAGACGGTTCCGTCCCGCGGGCGAGGTCATACCCGCCGTAGGTCCGGCACGCACGTAAACCCGGTCCTCCGCGTCGTCCGAACGCTTGAAGCCCCCGGGGGACGCGCGGGTACCCGTGTCGGACGGAAGCGAGGCGCCGGCCGGCCTGCCGTTGCGGTCGGTGACGCTGTACCTCGTGGCCGCGACGGCGGTGCTGGCGCCGCTCGACGTCGTCCTCGTCGGCCCGGCGCTGCCGGCCATCGCGTCCGCCTTCGACGTCGGGAGCGCCCGCGCCGGCCTCGTCATCACCGCCTACGCCGCGCCGGGGGTGGTGGCGGCGCCGCTGGTCGGCCTGCTGGCCGACCGCGCGGGGCGACGCCGCGTGCTCGTGCCGTGTCTCGTCCTGTTCGGCGTCGCCGGCGTCGGCGTCGGCCTGGTTTCGGACTTCCGCCTCGTCCTCGCGCTCCGGTTCGTCCAGGGGTGTGTCGGCGGGAGCATCCTCGCGTCGCTCGCGCTGACGCTCGCGGGGGACTTCTACGAGGGACCGCGGCGCAACGCCGTCGTCGGGTTCGTCAGCGCGGCGGTGACTGTGAGCGCCGCGGTCCTGCCGGCGGTCGGCGGGGCGCTCGCCGCCCGCTCCTGGCGGGCGGTCTTCTACGTCTACGCGCTCAGCGCCGTCGTCGGCGTCGCGGTCTACCTCGGCCTGCCCGAACCCCGCCTCGGGGACCGGGAGGGCAGCACGTCGGCCGGGGGATCGTACCTGCGGGACGCCCTCGACGCCATCCCGCTCGACCGCGCGCTCGGGCTCTACGGCGCCGGCCTCGTCGGCTACACGCTCTTCTTCGGCGCGCTCCTGACCGCCGTCCCGTTCCTCCTCTCGACGTCGTACGGCCTCGGGTCGGGGCGCATCGGCGCCCTCCTCACCGCCGTCAGCCTGCTGGGCGCGGCCGTCGCGCTCGGCAACGGCCGCCTGACGCGGTACCGGAGTTCGACGGAGCTCCTCGTGCTCGGCCTGGGGTGTTACGGCTGCGGGCTCGCGGCGACCTGGCTCGTCGGCTCCACGGCGGGGCTCGTCGCCGCGCTCGGCCTGTTCGGCATCGGACACGGGCTGGCCCAGCCGTCGCTGGCCGCGGCGCTCGGCGGCCTCGGTCCCGGGCGGTTCCGGGGCGGCGTGATGAGCCTCCGGACGAGCGTCGTCCTCGCGGCCCAGGCGGTCGGGCCGCCGCTTTTCACCGCACCGGCCGCGGCGCTCGGCTACCGGCCGCTCCTGCTGGCCGGCGGCGTCGGCGGACTGGTCGCGGCGGCCGTCGGCGCCGTCGCGCTCGCCCGGGACTGATACGGGAGATGCCACCCGTCCGCGACCAGACCATAGCTCCGGCCGTCGGAAGGGCAAAGCTTACACTCCGATGAATCCCGCCGTGCGGTATGAGCGAGACGGTCCTGCTGGTCGGGGGCGGCGGCCGCGAGCACGCCATCGCGCGGGCGCTCGCCGACGACTGCACCCTCTACGCGTGTGCGGCGAACCGCAACCCCGGCATCGCGTCGCTGGCCGACGGGTTCGAGACGATCGGCGCCCGGGCGGCCGAGCCGATCCGCGAGTACGCCGAGTCGGTCGGGGCGACGCTCGCGGTCATCGGCCCGGAATCGGCGCTGGAGGCGGGGGTCGCCGACGCGCTCGCGGACGCGGAGGTCTACCCCTTCGGCCCGGAGGCCGCTCAGGCCCGGATCGAGACGGACAAGGCCTTCCAGCGGCGGTTCATGCGCGAGCACTCCATCCCGGGGTGTCCCGAGTTCGAGACGTTCGACGACGCCGGGGCCGCGGCCGACTACGTCGCCGAGGTCGACGGCGACGTGGCGGTCAAGCCGCGCGGCCTGACCGGCGGTAAGGGCGTCCGGGTCTCGGGCGACCAGCTGACCAAGACGGAAACGGTGGAGTACGTCCGCGAGAGCGATTACGACTCGTGGGTGATCGAGGAGCGCCTGATCGGCGAGGAGTTCACCGTCCAGGCGTTCGTGGCGAACGGCGAGGTGCGTCCGACCCCGGCGGTCCAGGACCACAAGCGCGCCTACGAGGGCGACGAGGGACCCAACACCGGCGGGATGGGGTCGTACAGCGACGCGGCCTTCGAGCTCCCGTTCATGACCGAAGCCGACTACGACCGCGCGGTGGCGATCCTGGAGGCGACCGTCGACGCCCTGGACGACTACACGGGGGTACTGTACGGGCAGTTCATGCTCACCGCCGACGGGGTGAGGGTCGTCGAGTTCAACGCCCGGTTCGGCGACCCCGAGGCGATGAACACCCTGCCCGTGATGGAGACGCCGTTCATCGACGTGCTGACGGCCGCGCGCGACGGCGACCCGCTCCCCGAACTCGCGTTCGCGCCGCGGGCGACCGTCTGTAAGTACGCCGTCCCGGCGGGCTACCCGACCGACCCGGAGGCCGGCGCGCGGGTGACCGTCGACCCCGACTCGGTCGGCGACGCGCTCCTGTTCTACGCCAGCGTCGACGAGCGGGACGGGGGTCTCTACACCACCACCTCGCGGTCGTTCGCCGTGGTCGGCGTCGCCGACACCATCGCGGCCGCCGAGCGGCAGGCGAGCGACGCGCTCGCGGCCGTCGGCGACGGCCTCCGCGTCCGCGAGGACGTGGGTACGCCGTCGCTGGTCGAGTCCCGGGTCGAGCACGTCGAGCGCCTGCGGGAGTAGCCGGCGCCGCGACGGAGCGCCAGCGTTTCCTGTCGGCCCCGCGAGCGGGCGGTATGGGCGTCACCTTCGACCGCGACGACCGTGGCCACGTCGGCCACCTCCGCACGGAGTTCGACGACCTCAACCGCCTGACGACCGACCGCGTCGCCGCGCTCGGGGACGCGGTCCGCGACCTCCCCGACGACCTCTCGGTGCTCACCGTCGCCGGTGGCGAGTGGACGGACCCCGACCGGGGCCTCGCCGCGGGGCTTCACATCGGCGAGGCGCGGGACTGGTCGGTCGACGAGATGCGGGCGTTCCTCGGCGCCCTCCAAGACGCCGTCGAGGCGGTGCGGGACCTGAACGCGGTCACGGTCGCGGCCTGTGGCGGGTACGCCATCGGCGCGGGGATGGAACTCGCGCTCGGCTGTGACTTCCGGGTCGCGAGCGCCGAGGCGGCGCTGGGACTCCCCGAGGTCGACGTCGGCCTGCCGACGATCCTCCACGGGGCGCTCCTCCCGCTTTTCGTCGGTTACGGCACGGCGGCGGAGATGGTCTTCCTGGGCGAGCCCCTGCCGGGCGCGCGTGCCGCCGAGGAGGGCCTGGTCCACGAGGCGCCGCCGGCCGACGCGTACCGGGGCGTCGTGACGGACCTGGTCGACGACCTGGCGGCCAAGAGCCCGACCGTCCTGCGCCACCAGAAGCGGGTGGTGCGGACCTGGCGCTCGAACGGGCTGGAGGCGGCGATCGACAACGTCGGCGCGGGGCTCGCCGCCTTCGCCACCGACGACCGCGCCGAGGCGATGGCGGCGTTCGTCGAGGACCGGGAGCCGTCGTGGGACTGACCCGGCGACAGGGGTTTACCCCCCGGCGCCGAACCGGCGGGCGATGGACGAGGCCGAAACGGGCGGCGACCGGGCCGCCGGGTCGGACCGCGGCAGCCGCCGGACCGACCGGCTGACGCGGTCCGCCACCCCGGGCGTGCCGAACTCGCTGTGGCGCTGGACGGCGGCGAAGCCCCCGCTCCGGGTCGCGTACAACTACCTCCTCGTGTGGCTGGCGCGGGTCGTCCCGAGCCTCCGGGCGCGCAACTGGCTCCTGCGGCGGCTCGGCGCGACGGTCGAACCCGGCGTGGCCTGGGGGCTGGAGGCGACGCCGGACGTGTTCTGGCCGGAACTGGTGACCCTCCGCGAGGGGTCGGTCGTCGGGTACGACGCGACGCTGCTCTGTCACGAGTTCCTGCGCGACGAGTACCGCACCGGCGAGGTGGTGGTCGGCGAGCGGGCGATGGTCGGCGCCGGCGCCGTGGTCCTCCCGGGCGTCGAGATCGGGGCCGACGCGCAGGTGGCGGCGAACTCGCTCGTCGACGCGGACGTCCCGCCGGGGACGACGGTGGCCGGGGTCCCCGCCGAACCGGTCGAGCGGGGCGGGGACGGCCCCGACGCCGGCGGCGGGGCTACCGGTACCTGACGACGCCCTCGGCGAACACCGTGGCGTTGGGCACGACGTACTCCTCGCCGTCCGCCTCGACGCGGGTCACGAAGAGGTCGACGTCCTGGACGATGCCGCGGTGGCCGGCGATGCGGACCTCGTCGCCGATGCCGTAGGGCTCGTGCAGGAGGAGGTAGACGCCCGCGGCGGCCGACGTGAGCAGTTGGCGGAACGCGACGGCGCTCAGGACCACCAGCGCGAAGACGTAGGCCCCGAAGGCGACGACGAGAGCGAGGACGGTCACGCCGACCTGCGCGAGGGCGATCAGGACGGCGACGAAGACGATGCTGTACTTGGCCAGGGGCGGGATGACGCCCGCCTGCGGGAGCTTCAGGCCGCTGAGCTGGTCGTCGATGGCGAGTTCGACCTTGTCGCCGACGAGCAGGCCGACGACGAGGACGAGCGCGGCGACGAACAGCCGCGGGAGGAAGCCGGTGAC
>JBDGSZ010000102.1:0-22499 GCA_042217265.1 Haloferacaceae archaeon | reverse complement strand
CACTGCGAGCGCGGCCGGGCGTTCGTCACCGCGCCGCTCGTGGGGACCGAGACGACGCTCGGCGACGGGGAGCCCGACGACGTCGTGCGCGACGTGCTGGCGGACCTGGACCTCGCGCCCGCCGACTTCGACCTGCCCGAGGGCTTCGCCTCCCGAGGGACGCGACGGCCGGTGCTCGTCCGGACGGACGCCCGCGTCGAGCGCGACCCGCTGACCCTCTCGTTCGCGCTCCCCCACGGCGCCTACGCCACCGTCCTCCTCCGGGAGTACCTCAAGGTGGATCCGCTCGACCTCTGAGCGGGGAGCGGCGGAGTGACGCCCCCCGCCCGCGCTGCCGGAGTCAGCGGGGCTCGGGCGGTCCGAGTGGTTTTTCACCGCCACCCGCCAACCGGACGGCATGACACGCGTCGTGGTCGTCGACAACCACGGGCAGTTCACCCACCTCGAACGGCGGGCGCTGCGCGACGTGGGCGTCGAGACCGCCATCGTCGACAACGGGACGCCGCCGGCGGAGATCGACGCCGACGGCCTGGTGCTCTCGGGCGGTCCGAGCATCGATCGGACCGGCAACTGCGGGGCCTACCTCGATCTGGACCGCCCCGTGCTGGGCATCTGCCTCGGGATGCAGGTGATGGCCCGGGAGCTCGGCGGCGACGTCGGATCGGGCGAGTACGGCGGCTACGCCGACGTCGAGGTGGAGGTCCTCGACGCCGACGACCCGCTGCTCGGGTCGCTGTACCCCTCGACCCGGACCTGGGCGAGCCACGCCGACGAGGTGACCGACCTGCCCGAGGGCTTTACCCACACGGCGACCAGCGACGTCTGCGACGTCGAGGCGATGAGCGACGCGGACCGGGACCTGTACGGCGTCCAGTGGCACCCCGAGGTGGCCCACACCGAGGAGGGCGAGGCGGTGTTCGAGAACTTCGTCGAGACGTGTCGGCGGTGACGACCCGCGGGCGGACGGACCGGGCCGCCCGTCATGGAGGGGTTTACGTCGGTCCGGCGTCCATCCCCGAGGGATGACGGCCACCCAGAGCGACCTCGCGGGGCTCTCGCGGTTCGTTTTCCGCACCCCGAGCCCGTACGTGACGACGGCGTTCGCGCTCTTCGTGGCCGCGACGACCGGCATCGCCGCCTTCGAGTCGCCCGACGCCGCGGGCTGGCGCGGGCTGCTCCTGTTCGGCCAGGACGCCTGGGAGGGCATCTTCTTCATCGGCGTCCCGACCGTCGTGGCCGCAGTGGCCACGACCGGCATCGACCGGTTCCTGGGCGGACGCCTGACCTACAGCCGGTCGTCGCTGCTGGCGCTGGTCTGCGAGGTGCTGATCGTCGTCGTTGTCACCGGGGCGGGCGTGGTCGCCAGGCTGACGCCGATCGGGCAGCGGTTCGTCTTCGACGCGCTGATCGTCGCCCTGGCCTCGGTGTTCGCGCTCCGGCTGCTGGTCGTGATGGCCGTTTCGCGCTCCTCGCTCCCCGTCGCCGCCGTCCCCGCGAGCACCCAGACGGCCGTCGCGGCCGCGATGCTGTTCGTCTACTCCGGCACCCTCCGGTTCCTTGACGTCGGGGGCCCGATCCTGCGGGCCTACCTGCTCCCCTGGCTGGCCCGCGCCGAGGAGGCGCCGCCCGAACTCGCCGGGTTCGGTCCCGAACACTTCGGCCTCCTCGTGGTGACCTGCGGCATCTACGCGGCCGGCGTCCACGGCTTCCTCTACGTCATCGACCGGCCGTGGCGGCGGAGCCTCGGCGTCTCCGTCCTCGATTTCATCCGGGGGTTCGTCGGGCACGTCGCCGAGGGGAGCGACGAGCTGGAGGAGTTCTTCGAGCAGCTGGGCCAGGAGGCGGTCGTGCCCGTGACGGTACTCGCCTTCCGCCGAACGGACGGCACCGAGAAGGCGCGGTTCGTCCTCCCGATGATCCATCCCGGACCGATGGGCGAGATCGGCGGGGGGAACCTGCCCGAGCGGGTGGCCAGACGGTCCGAGGGGCTGGCCTTCCCGCCCCACGCGACCGCGGGCCACGACTTCAACCTCGTCACCAAGGGAGAGGTGGACACGGTGCTCGCGGCGGCCGAGCGCGCCCACGACCGCCTGACGTACGGCGAGGCCAGCCCGAGCATCCGGGTGGGGACCGGGGAGGCGTCGGTCCTCGGCCAGGCGTTCGGCGACGGCGCGCTCCTCGTCTCGACGTTCGCCCCCGGGTGTGCCGACGACGTGGAGTACGCCGTCGGCCTCTCGGCGGCGGCGGAGGCACGCGCCGCCGGCCACGAGGAGGTGCTGCTGGTCGACGCCCACAACTGTAACGACGGGCTCTCGGGGCCGGACCTCGGCCACGTCACCCCGGGCAGCCAGCGCTCGTTCGACCTGCTCCGGGCCGCCGGCGAGGCGGGCGAGGCGCTCGCCGGCGCCGAGCGCGGCGGGTTCCGCCTCGGCGTCGCCTGGGACGAGACCGACTGGGACCCGGTCGACGGCATCGGCCCGCTCGGCGTCCGGGTCGCCGTGGTCGACGTCGGGGGGCAGACGACGGCCTACGTCCTCGTCGACGGGAACAACATGGAACCGGGCCTGCGCGACCGCATCGTCGACGCCCTCACGGACGGGGGACCAGTCGACCGCGCCGAACCGATGACGACCGACACCCACATCGTCAACACCATCGAGGCGGACAACCAGGTGGGCGGGGCCATCGACCCCGACGAACTCGTCGCGATGATCGAGCGCCTGACCGCCGAGGCGCTCGCGGACCGCGAACCCGTGACCGGCGGGATGGCGACCGAGCGTGCGGAGGTCACCGTCTTCGGCAACGACCGCACCGAGACGCTTGCCTCGCACGCCAACGCCGTCGTCTCGATGGGGGGTGCGCTCGCGGCCGCCGTCATCTTCGCCGCGATGGCTGTCAGCGTGCTCGTCTTCTTCCTCGCGTGAATCGGCCCCGTCCGACGGCGTTTTGTTCGCATGGTACCAAAGGCCACGGGCAATGCCACCACGTGACAAGGGAGGGTCGACGCCGCTCGACCGGCTGCGGCGGCGCTACGAGACGACCGAGACCAAGTGCCCGGAGTGTGGGTACGTCGACGACGAGGGCAACTGGACGAGCCGGACCGACGGGCGGCGGGTCGTCTACCACCACGTCTGTCCGAGTTGCGGGGCCGGGCGCGAGCACACCTACCGGCTCGGCTAGGCCGTCCCGTCGCCGTCGGCGAAGAGCTCGTCGACCGCGGCCTCGGCCGCCGCGACGGCGTCGGCGACCACCGCGTCGGGATCGGGCTCCGCGTCGGCGGGCGGGTTCACGTAGACATCGACCTCGAGGACGCCCTCCTCGAAGGTGACGGTGACGTCGAGGTCGTCGAGCCGGGACTGCTTGTACCGGTCGAGGACGACCCCCTCCGCGGCCTCGGCGGCCGCGGTAACTACCGCCTCGTCGCTCGGCGTGTCGCCGGTCGGCATCGGGGCGTTACGCGCCGCCGGCGCCCGGACCGGGGCCCATCGGACCGCCGGCCGGACCGCCGCCGCCGCCCTGGAGGAGCTGCTGGAGTTCCTCCTGGAGGTCCTCGAACTGCTCGCGGACCCGCTCCTCCTGCTTGCTGAGCTGCTCGACGCGGATCTCGAGGTTCTCGACCTTGTCTTCGAGGTCCTCGCGGGCCTCGTCGTACCCCGTCTCCACGAGGAGCTCGCCGACCTCGCGGTACATATCGGAGTCCTCGTCGATGTCCTCGAGGGCGTCGAGGGCCGTCTCGGACTCGTTGAGCGCGGTCTCGGCCTGCTGTTTCTGGGCCGCGACCTGCTGGGCGGTCTCCTGGAGGTCCTGAAGCTCCTCGATCTTCTCCTGGGCCTCGGGCGGCAGGTTCCCTTGCATGTGCGAGCGGAGGGTGTCCGGGGTGAAAAACCCCCGTATCTCGTCACGTCAGCCGCTCGGCAACGGCGACCATCCGGGTCCAGGAGTTGCAGCCGGCCCGGAGCGCGACGAGGTCGGCGGCGGTCACGCGCACCCGGACGGTGGCCCCGTCGCGGTCGACTGTCGCGCGCGAGCGCCCGTCGGCGATCTCGCCGACCTCGACGGCCACGCTCTCGGCGACCAGGCGGGCGCGCCGCTCGTCGTCGTAGCGAAAGGAGAGCGTCGCGTCGTGGACGTGAGCGGGCACGCCGCCGTTACTCGACGTCGATCTCCTTGACGTCGGGGCTGCGCTCTTTCAGCAGGACGCGGTGCCCACAGTATGGGCACCGGACCCCCCCGTACTCGTCGAGCTGGACGTCGCGCTTGCAGCGGGAACACTTGTAGCTCATCTCACTCCTCGACGTCGGCGTTCTCGTCCTCGGTGAACGCGGCGCGGATGGACCGCTGTACCTGCCGGCCACCCGGCGTCTCCGGCCGGTAAGCGCCGCCGGTGAACACCTCGCCGGTCTCCTCGTTCTTCCAGATTCCCGTGCCGAGCCGGGTGACGCTGTCGCCGTCGACCTCGGCCGCCCGGGTCGCGGCCTCGATCTCCTTGACGCGGCGCCGCGCGACCCGTCCGTACCGGGCGCCGAACCGGCCGGCGCTGCCGACCGACCCTCGCTGGTTCTTGGCCATAGTGGCGTTCGGTACTTCGGGCGGAGGCAAAAACCCTGCGAGTCGGCGGCGGACCGACCCCGCGAAAGGCGGGCGGGACGGAGAACCCCGCCCGCGAGGCCCCGTCGGGCAGGTCGGGGCGGGCGACGGGTGCCACGGAGCGGCCGGCTCAGGCCAGGTCGTCCTCGTCGAGCGCCTCGTTGAGGTCCGCCCGGACCCGCTCGCCCGTGTCGCGGTCCATCGCGGTCGTCACCACGCGGTTCTCCTGGACGCTCGACCCGTCGCGCAGGAGCAGGCGGACGTTCCCGTTGTCGTCCGCGCGGGTGACCTTCGCCCTGAGACCCGACTGCGAGCCGGTTCCGCCGGCGTCGATGGGTCCCGGCACGACCTTCTTGACGTGGGGGTGTGCGGCGACGACGCCGATGGCCCGCCGGCCGTCGCGGCCGCCGATGAGCGTCGAGTGGCTCCCGCCGAGCTTCTCACCGGGCGGCCGGTCGACGACCTCGAGCGCCCGCTCGCCGCGGGTCGCGAGCGCCGCCTCGACCGGCCGCTCGTCGTCGACGCGGTAGAACGGGTAGCGGAGCTGCGCGCGGGCCTCGCGGAGCGGCTCGCGTTCCCCTGCCGCGAACACCGTCTCCGGGCGCTTGCGGCGGATCTCGTCGGCCACCCGGCCGGCGAAGTTCCGGACCTGTGCGACCCGCTCCTCGTCGCTCCCGTCGTCCGCCGCCTCCGGCGTCGTGGTCACGGCCGTCTCGCCCACGACCGCCTCGCCGTCGAGCATCGTCAGCGTCGCGCGGCCCGGGCGGAAGACCGCCACGACCGCGTCGCAGTTGGGGGTGCGGCAGGTCAGACAGTAGTCCCCGGGCCGCTCCAGCGGGGTGCCACACCGCCCACACTCCATGTGCGTCGGTACGCCGCCGTTCCGGATAAGCCCGTCCGTTCGGCGGCGACGGCGGCCGTCGGCACGCCCCGATCGGCCCCACAGCCCGCAGGTCGGTCCCGAGCCCCGGACCGTCACTCGTCGGACAGGGCCCCGAAGTCGTCGACCGGCATCACGGAGTAGTCGACGCTCAGGGTGTCCCGGGTCGCGCGGACCTTCCCCACGAACGTCGATATCGCCTCCAGCCGCCCCTCGAGGACGAACAGCTCCATGCAGTGGTGGCTCCCCACGTGGCCGTGGAAGTTGGCCGCCACGAGGGACTCGTGCTCGTGACGGAGGTGCATCATCCGCTCCTCGACGCTCGTGGTCGCGTAGTCGAAGACGACCGTGACTACGGCCATCAGCTCGCGGTCCTCGAGCTGGCGGTCCTCGAACTCGCCGAGCAGGTTCCGCGCCGCCTCGCGGACCACCTCGCTCCGCCCCGTGTACCCGTGCTCGTCCGCGAACGAGTCGATCCGCTCCAGCAGGTCCTCCGGCATCGAGATGCTGACTACGGCCATATAACAACTCGGCGCCGGTTCGCTGTTAATCCTTGTCGTCCCGGCGCTCGGCGGCCGATCGGAACTCCGCCTCCGCGAGCTCGCGGCTCCGTCGGGCCTCGCGGGCGGCCAGCGCCTCGGCGTCCGGGTCGGCGTCGTCGTCGACCCGCGCCCAGGACTCGTGGACCTTCGCGTGACACCAGCGGCAGAGCGCGACGGTTATCTCGTGGCCCGCACTCCCGTCGCCGCCGTACGAGAGGTGGTGTTCCTCGACCAGCGGCCGGGCGTCGTCGTGTGCCATCCGGGTCTCCTCCAGGCCACACCGCGTGCAGGCGCGGCCGTCGGTCGTCGAGCGGTAGTGCGGGCAGTCGCGGAACGCGCCGTCGGCGGCGACGCAGGCGTAGTCGTCGGCCCGCCGCTCGGCCGCGAAATCCGGGTCGGCGCCGGCGCGGTCGAGCGCGTACCGGCATCGCCCGTCGTCGGTCAGGTGGTCGCACGGGCCCGCGTGCTCGTACGGGTCCTCGACGCCGACCGGGGTTCCTGACGGCGTCTCCTCCATGCGGCGGGATGGGAGCGGGCGGAGGTGAACCTGTCGCCGGGCGGGCCGGAACGCTCTTCGCCGCGGACGTCGAGGGGGCGGGCGTGCGACTGCTCCACCGGCACGCGGCGGGCGAGGGGGTGCTCGCCTCGGAGGTCGAGGTGGCCGACTCGACGCTCACCCGGGCGCGCGGGCTGATGTTCCGGCGGTCGGTGCCCGGCGACTACGCGCTGGCGTTCCCCTTCGACGGCGCCGACGACCGCTGGCTCCACATGCTCTTCGTCCCGTTCGACATCGACGCCGTGTGGACCGTCGAGGGGGAGGTACGCCGGGTCGAACGCCTCCGGGCCTGGACGGGGGTGGCGCGCGCCGAGGCCGACGCGATATTCGAACTCCCGGCGGGGACAGCGGCCGACGTGACGGCGGGCGACCGGGTCGAACTGGTCGGCGGGGACGGGGAGCGGGGCGGGAGTAAAGTGCCGGGCGGGCGTAGCGGACGGTCGTGACGTCGTACGTGGTCGACATCAAGCCCTCCGCCCGGCGGACCAACGGGGCCGTCGGGGCGACGGTGAACCGGCGGGGAACGCGGCGTCGGTTCGAGGCCCGGGAGGACGCGGAGGCGTGGGCACGCGGCCTCTCCGAGCGGGGCGATTGCCGCGTCTGGATCCGGGCGGCCAACCCCGACGACCGGACGGGTGCGGACGCCTACCTCATCGGGCGGCGACGGCGACGGAACGGGACCCGGAGACGGGACGGGGCGGGCGAACAGGGATCGCTGTCCGGCGAGTAGCGGCGGCGTGGCGACGGATGGCGGGGCTCAAGGCCGCCTACGGGACGACGGTGACCGGAACGGTCGACCGCTCGACGAACGACTTGGCGACGCTCCCAAGCACCCGCTCCTTCGACTCCGGGAGGCTGCGGTGGCCGGTCACGAGGCCGTCGTACCCATCGGACTCGGCCAGCGCGGGGATGACCTCGCGGGGGTCGCCGTGCAGGAGTTCAGTATCGACCGGTACGGCGGCGTCGGTGCCGGCGGCGAGTGCCTCCTCGAGCAGGCGCCGGCCGCGCTCCTCGGCGTCGTCCTCGCTCTCGACGACGAACCGGCCCGCGCGCTCGGTCCGGCCGCCGCCGGGGTCGCTGCCGTCCGCGGCGTACACGTCCGGGTCGACGGCGTGGACCGCCGTCACCGACCCGCCGGTCGCCTCGGCGAGCGAGAGCGCGTGGTCGAGCGCCGCCTCGCTCGGGTCGGACCCGTCTATCGCCACGAGCAGCCTCATGCCCACGCCTTGGAGGGCCGGCATCAAGTGATTTCCGTCGGTCGGACCCCGGCGCGCGGCCCCGTCACCCGCCCTCGAGGCAGGACGGTTCCGGACCCGCGCCGCCCGGGCCGGACGAACAGCCGACGCGACGGACGGCACCCGGGTCGAGGGACGGTCCCTGTACGCCACCGATAAGACCCACCCGCACGGTGTATCGCGGGTATGACCGCGACGGTCTGTCTGACCTACGACTTCGACGCGGTGTCGGCGTGGCTGTGGTCCTACGGCTCGTGGGAGATGCCGACCCGACACTCGCGCGGCGTGTTCGGGGCCGAGGTCGGGGCGCCGCGGCTCCTCGACCTTCACGACGAGTACGACATCCCGGCGACGTGGTTCGTTCCCGGACACACCATCGAGAGCTTTCCGGAAATCAGCGGCGAGATCCACGACAGGGGGTACGACATCCAGCATCACGGCTGGAGCCACACCGGGCCCGCGTCGTTCGAGAGCCGCGAGGCCGAGATGACGGACGTCGAGCGCGGTATCGACGCCATCGTCGACGTCACCGGGCGGAAGCCGGACGGCTACCGGTCGCCGGCCTGGGACTTCTCCGAGCACACGCTCGGCATCCTCGAGGAACTGGGGTTCGAGTGGGACTCCAGCAAGATGGCCTCGGATTTCCGTCTCCACTACGCGCACGGCGGCTGGCGGGCGCCGCCCGACGGGCCGTACGACCGGGGGGAGCCGACCGACATCGTCGAGTGTCCGGTCTCCTGGCAGCGCGACGACTGGGCGCCGATGGTCTTCACCTGGGACAACCCGCACCGCATGGGGTACGCGAGCGAGGATTCCGTGTTCCAGCGCTGGTACGACCAGTTCGACTGGATGGTGGAACACGTCCCCGACGGCGTGTTCGTCCTGACGATGCACCCGCAGGTCATGGGGCAGGGCCACCGGCTGTCGCGACTGGAGGACCTGGTCGAACACGTGCTGGGGACCGAGGGTGCGGAGTTCCGGTTCCTCCACGACGTCGCGATGGAGTTCAAGCGCGGGTAGCCCCGGACGACCGTCGCGCCCGGTCGCCGCGGTTAAGTCGCCGTGTGGCGACCGGCGGGCATGGCAGACGCGGACGGCCGACTGGCCGATAGCGCCGCCGCCGTCACCGGGGCGGCGTCTGGGATCGGACGCGCCATCGCCCGCCGACTCGCCGACGAGGGGGCGGCGGTGGTCGTCGCCGACGTCCGGGACGCCCCGCGGGAGGGCGGGATTCCGACACACGAGGCGATCCGCGAGGCGGGCGGGCACGCCCAGTTCGTCGAGACCGACGTCACCGACCGCGCCGCGGTCGAAGCGGCGATGGACGCCTGCATCGAGGGCTTCGGAAGCCTCGACGTCGCCGTGAACAACGCCGGGATCTTCCCCGACCAGGTCGAGATCGACGAGGTGGCGGAATCGACGTACGACCGGACTCTCGCGGTGAACCTCAAGGGGGTGTACCTCGGGTGTCGGGCGGCCGTCGACCGGATGAAGGGAGGTGCGTCTGGCGGCGCTATCCTCAACACCTCGTCGATAGCGGGGTTGTTCGGATACGACCGCTCGTCGGCGTACTGCGCCTCCAAGGGCGGAGTGACGAACCTGACGCGCGAACTCGCCGTCGAACAGGGACCGAACGGCATCCGCGTCAACGCCGTCGCGCCGGGCATCGTCGAGACGGCACAGACGGTCGAGGACGAGGGCGACGTCATCGGCGAGCACCTGGACGAGATTCCCCTCGGCCGCGACGGCACCCCGGCGGAGGTCGCCGACGCGGCGCTCTTTCTCGTCTCCGACGCGGCCCGGTACGTGACCGGGCAGAACCTCGTCGTCGACGGCGGGCTGACGGCCTAATACATCGCCGACCCGCCGTTCGGGTCGAAGCTCTGTCCGGTGACGAAACCCGCCTCGTCCGAGGCGAGGTAGACCACCGTCGACGCCACCTCCTCCGGGCGGCCGACCCGCTCCATCGGGACGTCGTCCTCCTCGGCCTGCCGGTCCTCGGAGACGTCCTCGGCGAGCATGTCGGTTTGGACCGGGCCGGGCGCCACCATGTTCACCCTGACATCGGGGGCCACCTCCCGAGCGAGCGACCGCGTGAACGCCAGCAGCCCGCCCTTCGAGGCGCTGTAGTGGGCGAGTTCGGCGGCGCCGAGGCGGCCGAGGTCGGAGCCGACGTTGACGACGACGCCCTCGCCCGCGTCCTCCATCCGCCGGAGCGCCCGGCGCGAGCAGTGAAACGCGCCGGTGAGGTTCACGGCGATGGTCCGCTCCCAGGTCTCGGGGGCCATCTCGCTCACGCGAGCGTGCGAGAGCACGCCGGCGTTGTTGACGAGGAGGTCGACGTGTCCGAGGCGGTCCTCGACGGCGTCGAACATCCCCTCGACCGCCGCCGCGTCGCTGACGTCCGCGCGGACGGCGTGGGCGGCGCCCCCGGCGTCGCGGACGGCGGCGACGGTTTCCTCCGCGGCCGCCTCGTCCGCGTGGTAGTTCACCGCCACGTCGGCGCCCGCCTCGGCGCAGGCCACGGCGACGGCGCTACCGATGCCGCGCGAGGCCCCGGTGACGAGCGCCGTCCGTCCGTCGAGTCGCGCCGGCATCAGTCGTCGGACGCCACGCCCGACGCGGATTCGCCGCCGAACATGTCCGGGACGTCGGTGTCGTCGTGGCTGGCGTCGTGCTGGCGTTCGAACGCCTCAAGGGACGCCTCGGTCGGCTCCCAAACGAACGTGCCGGCGACGATGACGACACACGCGAGGAGGAGCGACGGCACCCAGTTGACCGTGCTCCACATCGACGCGACCAGGCTGACGCCCATCCCCTCGGCTTCGAACGCGAGCGGGTTGCCGAACTGGTAGAGGCCCACGTACGAGACCAGTCCGACCGTGATGGAGGCGATGGTGGCCTTGGCGTTGACCTGCCGCCAGTAGACGCCGAGGATGAGCGGTGGCACGAGCGTCACGAAGATGATGTCGAAGGTCAGCACGGCGAGGAAGAGCGCCTGCTGGAAGTAGGCGGCGAGGACCGCCCCCACGAGCGCGGAGAAGGCGATTAGCAGCCGCGAGAGGAGCATCAAGCGCTCGTCGCTCGGGTCGGCACCGAGGGCGTCGAGGTAGACGTTCTTCAGGAGGCACGCGGTCCCGGCCACGTACGCGGAGTCGAGCGTCGACATCGCGGCGGCGGCGATGGCCGACAGCACGATGCCGCCGATGATCGGGCTCATCTCCGCGTCGATGTACTGGATGAACAGGCGCTCGGCGTTCTCGGGGTTCGAGTAGAGCGGCTGGAGGGCTTCCCCGATGAATCCCGGGAGGAACCCGACGATCACGATGATCGTCCCGGCGATGAGCATCGCCTGCCGTGCGGTGTTCGGGCTGTCGGACCCGGCGACGCGCTGGCCGATGTCGGCCGCGGGGAGGTCGCCGATGGCGAAGACGATGTAGAACGCCCAGAAGGTCGTCCCGCCGGCGGTCAGCAGGTGCGGAACGTTCCAGTGGCTCGCACCGCCGAGCGTCCCGAACCCGACGTCGCTGAAGAGGAGGAAGGCGCCGAAAAAGAGGCCGGCGACGCCCACGACGGCCTGGAGCGAGTCGGTGTACGCGACCGCCCAGAGCCCGCCGAGCATGCTGTAGATCGCGGTCAGCGCGGCGGTGATGAAGACGGCGGTCGTGAAGCCGACGTTCAGCGCCGCCGCGACGACGTACGCCCCGCCGACGGTGAGCGCGCCCACGAGGAAGACGTTGAACGCGGCCCACATCACCAGCCCGGCGTACGCCCCGATGATGCGGTTCTCGCCGAACCGTCGGTAGAAGTAGTCGCTCATCGTCCAACCCCGGAGCCGCCGGAGCGGCTTCGTCCAGATGAGCCCCCCGAGGATCATCGTCGACCCGAGGCCGGTCAGGACGGCCGTCGCCTCCCAGCCGCCGACGTTGAACCCGAGGCCGACGGCGGTGAAGAAGTACGTCGCGGTCAGCAGGCTCGCCACCAGGCTCCCGGTGACGAAGGGGAGCGGGAGCTCGAACCCCGCGACCAGCAGGTCTTCGCTCCCGTCGATGCGGCCGTACGAGTAGACGGCGATGCCGAGGATGACGGCGATGTAGACGATGTAGATGGCGCTCGTGACGTCGAGTGCCATCAGCGCTCACCACCGGGGCGCCGCGACGAGGCCGCCGCGTCGGAACGCAATCGAACGCACGGTGCGAGCGCCGGGACGCCCCACGGATCCGCTGACATACACCTCCGGGATTCCGAGACAGGCACTTATGTTTTTCTCCGTTCGCGGAATATCTCGGATTCTTTGGCAACAAGCCGATTATTCGGCGGAATTTTTCCACAAATCGGCGTTCGGGTGCGGGGCGGCCGGGACCGGTCAGGAGACGAGCGCACAGAGCGCCTCGAAGATCACGTTGGCGGCGACGACCGCCGTCGACCCGGCCCTGGTGTCGTACGGGGGTGCGACCTCGACGAGGTCGAACCCGACGAGGTCGAGCCCGTGCAACTGTCGCGTGAGGTCGAGCAGTTCGCGCGACGTGAGTCCCCCGGGCATCGGGGTGCCGGTGCCGGGAGCGTGGGCGGGGTCGAGGACGTCGATGTCGATGGTCGCGTAGACGGGCCCCTCGACGTGGTCACGGATCGCCGCGCCGACGGACTCGACGCCGGCGTCGGCGAACTCGTCCGCGGTGTAGTAGTCGACGCCTGCGTCCTCGAACCGGTCCACGTCCGCCGGACTGTACAGCCCGCCCCGGTCGCCGATCCGGATGGACGAGGCGGGGTCGATCAGCCCCTCCTCGATCGCGTGGTGGACCGTCGTCCCGTGGTTGTACGGTTTGCCGAAGTACTCCGTCCACAGGTCCGAGTGGGCGTCGAACTGGACGAGCGAGAGGGGTCCGTGTTCCTCGGCGACCGCCCGGAGGACGGGCAGGGTGACGGAGTGGTCCCCGCCGGCCACGACGGGAGCGATGCCGTGGTCCAGGACGCTCCCGACGCGGTCCCGGATCTCGTCGAACGTGGCCTCCGTGTACCCGGGGACGACCTTCGAGTCGTCGTGGTCGACCACCGTGTAGTCGCCGAGGTTCACGTCCGTTCGCGGGTTGTACGGCTTCAGGAGCGTCGACGCCTCGCGGATCGCCCGCGGGCCGAAGCGCGCCCCCGCGCGGAACGTCGTCGCGCCGTCGTACGGCACGCCCAGGAACGCGGCGTCCGCGTCGACCCCATCCAGGTCGTACCGGTGCTCGCGTCGCATGAACGTCGGGACCCCGGCGAACCGCGGGACATCCATCGGATCGACCATACGCGACCAATCCGACACCGGGGAATAAAACCACCTCACCGCAGGTCGGTCGCCCCCGACGGCGGGCGGCGCGCCGCCTCAGGCGTCCATCCGGTCGTCGGAGACGGTGAGCGCGTCGTCGAGCGCCTCGACGGCCTCGTCGACGTGCCGCTCCGAGATGCCGAGCGGCGGCGTGACCACGATGGTGTTCATCGAGGTGTAGAAGTAGACCCCGTTCTCGTAGGCCCGCTCGCCGACCTCGTCGACCACGGTCGTACGCCCCGAGACCTTGTCGATGCGCTCCTCGAACGGCACGCGCTCGTCCGGATCCCGGGTGAGTTCGATGCCCTGATGGAGTCCGATCCCGCGGCGCTCGCCGACGCTGGGGTGGCGGTCGGCCAGCGCGTCGAGTTCCTCGCGGAGGTACTCGCCCACCTCGGCGGCGTTGGTCACGAGTTCGTCCTCCTCGTAGGTCTCGATGGCGGCGAGGCCGGCGGCGCAGGCCACCGGATGGCCCGAGAACGTGTGCCCGTGGTTCAGGAGTTCGTCGTCGAAGTGCTCGGCGATCTCCTCCCTGACGATGGTGCCGGCGAGGGGTTGGTACGACCCCGTCAACCCCTTCGCCATCGTGATGATGTCCGGTTCGACGTCGTACAGGTCGGAGGCGAACCACTCGCCCGTGCGGCCGAAGCCGGTCATCACCTCGTCGCAGATGAGGAGCGCGCCGTGGTCGTGGGCGATCTCCCGGAGGCGAGGCAGGTAGTCGTCGGGGGGTGTCAGGACGCCGTTCGACCCGACGAGGGGTTCGACCAGCACCGCCGCCACCGTGTCGCCCTCCAGCATGAGTTGCTCGTCGATGTACTCGAGGCTCTCCTCGGGGTCGAGCGTGGAGCCGTAGGCGTAGGGATCCGGCGCCTTGACCATGCCCGGGACGTTCGGCTGGACCGTCGAGGGAACGGCGGTCCGGCGTGGGTCGCCCGAGGCGCTCAGCGACGCGGCGGTCGCGCCGTGGTACGACCGGTACCGGGACATGATCTGCTCCTTCCCGGTGTACCCCCGGGCGATCTTGAACGCCGCCTCGTTCGCCTCGGTGCCGCTGGTCGAGAAGAACGTCCGGTTCAGCGAACCGGGGGTGACGTCGGCCAGTTTCTCGGCCAGGCGAGCGCGGTACTTCGTCGAGTATCCGGGCTGCATGTAGGGGATATCCTCGACCGCCGCCGCGACGGCGTCTTTCACCCGGTCAGCGTCGTATCCGAGGCTCGCACAGACCAACTGGCTGCTGAAGTCCAGTATCGAGTCGCCGTCGGCGGTGACGAGCCGGAACCCCTCCGTGTCGACGACTTCCGTCGGCCGGAAGTCGCCCTGTCGCGTCCACGTGCCGAGAGTGTGCCGTGCGTCCAGCCGCTCCGACTCGGTGGGTTTGCGTTCTCGTTCTGGCATCGAGTGTCATGCGGTCCGGCGCGGGAGTCAATCAATCTTTCTATGATTCAGGTCTTCTGTAGAAATATTTTCGAACTGCTCAATAGACATCGGATAAAGTTCTAACCCCGCGGCGGCCGGTCAGTCGTCAGTCACGACCTCGTGCATCCGGTCGTGTGAGAGGTTCGTCAGGACCGTGGGATCGCTCTTGATCTCGTCCATTACGAAGCGCGAGGAAGTCTCGTTGACGCCCTCGATGCTGACGATGTGGTCGATGGTCCGGTTCAACTGATCGCGGTCGGCCACCCGCGCGATCACGACGAAGTCAACGTCGCCCATCGTGTAGTAGACCTGTTCGACCCCGTCGATCGCCGCCAGTTCGGCCCCGATGTCCTCGGCGTAGCCTTCCTCGTGACGGACGTAGATGTCCGTGATCGCGACCATGTCCAGGCCGAGCGGGATGGGGTTGAGATCGGCGGTCGACCCCTCGATGATGCCCGCCTCCCTGAGCTTGTTGAGCCGGTAGTGGATGGCCGACTTCGAGAGTCCCAGGTCCTCGGAGAGTGCCTCGAGGTTCGTGTCGAAGTCCATCTCGACGCGCCGGAGGAGTTCCAGGTCCGTCTCGTCGAGCGTTGACCCGGTTTCGGACATACCCTCCGTTCTGGGCAACGGGACATAGGTCTTTGTACGGACCGGCAAGTCCGCACGACCGCGGAGCCCCTTCGCCGGGATGGTCGGACCTGCGGTGCGGCGGGTCGGAGAAGCGCCGAGGGGGAGATTTGAACTCCCGAGTCCTTGCGGACAGTTGATCTCGAATCAACCGCCTTGGCCGGGCTAGGCTACCTCGGCCCGGCCGGACGGAGGGCATCTCGGGTTTAATCGGTTTCGGTTCGGGCGGACGACCCGACGCCGCGGGGGCCCGTCCCCACGGACGCCGGCCCCGCGGACGGCGAGTGCGTGACGGTCGGGCTACCGGCCCCGCGTCACGAGGTACGTCCGCGCGCCGCGCCGTTCCAGGTGGATCTCCGTCCCCGGCTGGTGACGGGCGTACGCCGCGACGCCCTCGGCCCGCAGGTCGGTCACGTCCACTCGCCGACGGTCGTGGGCGACGGCCGGGTCGCCCGTGGTACTCGTGGTTCCCATACCCTCGCTACGCTCCGGACGGGTTTGTACCCCGGCCAAGCGCAGTGAAAGTGAAACTGGAACCGTGGCCGGGGTCGGCGCGCCGAAACCGGGCGGCGACGCTGGCGGGGTTCCCGACGCCGGGCGGCGCTCGCGATCGAGAACGACGGATGCGAGGGTACGGCCGGTCCGACCGGCGGTCGACGGGAGGCGATAAACGGCGGGCGTGTGACCGGACCCCGGATCCGACCCGTCAGCGGCCGGCTGCGACGACCGGACGCGGGTCGTCGTCGCCGTTGAGTATCCGATCGACGACCTCGCCGAGGTCCGGCGCTCGACGGTCGCGTTCCGGTTCGTCGGACGGGTAGTGCGGGACCGGGTACATGGTCCACCACCCGGTCGCGTGTAGGCCGTCGTGGAACAAAAACGGAACGCCGCGGGGGCGGTCGCCAGGGCTATCCCCCCCGCCCGCGTGGCCGACGCATGGCACGCGTTCCGTACATCGAGCCAGAGGAGCTGGACCCCGAATACCGCGACCTCGTCGTCTCGTCGCTCCAGCCGGGCAAGCGGGTCAACGTCTACTCGGCGGTCGGCAACAACCCGCCGGTGCTACGGGGCCTGCGCGACTACCTGGGGGCGCTCTGGAACGACTCGGGGCTGACCGACCGGCAGCGCGAGCTCGTCATCCTCACCGTCGCCGCCGAGACGGGCAACCGGTACGAGTGGCACCAGCACGTCAACATCGCCGAGGGCGCGGGCGTCACCCGCGAGGAGATGACCGCCATCGCCGAGGACGACGCCGACCCGTTCGACGCCGGGGAGGTGGCGCTCTGCGAGTACGCCCGGGCCGTCGTCGGGAACGGCGTCACGGACGACGTCCACGAGGCGGTGGCCGACCGGTTCGACGACCGGACCGTCGCGGGCGCCGCGGCCACGGCCGCCGGCTACCTCTGTCTGGGGCGGGTCATCGAGGCGCTCGGCGTCGAAATCGAGGCGGGCGACGAGTTCGTCGGCTGGTCGGTCGCCTGAGACGGCCCCGTCCGCAGCCGGGATCGACCCAGTACCGCGGCCGTCCGTCCGCAGTCCCGCGGTCGGGTCCACCGGACCCGACACGTTGATATTCGGGGTCGCGTCAGGGGGGGTATGACGAACGCCGTCGAGGAGATGCGCGGCGCGAGCATCGTCGTGGACACCTGCGCGCGGGTCGAGGCCGGCGAGCGCGTCCTCGTGGTCACGGACTGGCGGACCGATGACGTCGCGGACCACGTCGCCGCCGCGGCCGCCGAGCGCGGCGCCGAGGTGTCGATGGCCGCGATGGCGCCCCGCGATTACGACGGGAACGAGCCGCCGGCGACCGTTGCGGCCGCGATGCGCGAGGCCGACGTCGTGATCACGCCGGTCCACCGCTCCATCACCCACTCCGCGGCCGCCGCGGAGGCACAGGAGGCCGGCGCCCGGATGGTGAGCATGGTGAAGTTCACCGAGGAGCAGCTCCGGACCGGCGGCCTCTACGCCGACTACGAGGCCATGCGCCCGAAGTGCGAGGCGATGGCCCGGAAGTTCACCGAGGCCGACGAGGCGCGGGTCGCCTCGCCCCAGGGGACGGATCTGACCTGCTCGATCGCCGGGCGGGACGGTAACGCCCACTCCGGCATTGTCGAGGAGCCGGGCGAGTTCACCGCGCTGGTCCACATCGAGGCCAACGCCTCGCCCGTCGAGGGGACGACCGAGGGGGTCGCCGTCTTCGACGGCTCCATCCCCAACCTCGACATCGGCGCCCTGGCGGAGCCGGTGCGGATGACCTTCGAGGACGGCGCGGTCACCGGGGTCGAGGGGGGCGCGGCCGCGAGCCGCATCGAGCGGGCCTGGGCCGAACACGACGACCCGGCGGTCTACAACGTCGCCCAACTGGCGGTGGGGATGAACCCCGAGTGTCGGGAGTTCAACGGCTGGTTCTCCAACGACCACGGCCGCTACGGCAACGTCCACCTCGGCATCGGCACGTCCTCGAACCTCGGCGGCACGACGCGGGCCCCGGTCCACTTCGACGCGATGATGGCCGAGCCGACGCTCGAACTCGACGGCGAGACGGTCGTCGCGGACGGCGAAATCGTCCTCTGACGGCCGCGCGGCTGTGCGGGTCGAAAAGAACGGAGGACCGGCCGGCGGGGGCGTCAGTTGAGCCGCCGCGGGCGCGGGCCGTGACGGGGCTGCATCGGCGCCAGGCGGTCGGTCGTCGGGGCCTCGGCGGTCGTCGCCGGGCTCTCGGTCGTGTGGTGGGTGTCGGTCGTCGTCGATTCGTCCGTGTCGGTGTCGTCGTACGCTGTCATCGGGTAGCTGTGATGGGGGCAGTCGGCCGTCGATGCCGCCGTCGAACCGCTATCCGAGACGTACCGGCGCTGTCATCGTCCCACCCCATGGAGGGAACCATAATAAACTTTCATGTTTAACGTTCGGCCGAGAGCTCGACCCGCTCGTGGATGTGGCCCTTCCGGTCGCGGAGGTGGCCGGGGTCGCGGTCGTTGTGGACCGCGATGACCTCGGCCACGACGCTGGTCGCAATCCGGTTCGGGGACCCGCCGCCGAGGTCGAGGCCGACGGGCGTGTACAGCGGCTCCAGGTCCGACTGGTCGAACGTCCGGCCCTCGGACCGGAACTCCTCCAGCATCTCCTCGAACCGCTCGTGGGGGCCCATCAGGCCGACGTACGGGACCGGCGAGTCGAGCAGCGCCTCGACCGCGAGCCGGTCGTCCACGAAGTTGTGCGAGGCGACGACGGCGTAGGTGTCCTCGTCGAGGTCGAGCGCCTCCCCCACCCGCGGCGCCGCGACGCTCAGGCGGCGGTCGGCGGCGGGGAACCGCTCGTCGAGGTCGACCGCGCCGCGGAACGCACAGACGGTCACGCGGAAGTCGTTGCGCTTGGCGAACTCGACGATGGGCCCGATGTCGTGGCCGCTCCCGAACACGACCAACTCCGGCGGCGCCTCGATCCCGTCGACGAACACGGTCGCGTCGCCGTCCGGGGTCCCGACGGTGACGGTGTCCGCGCGGCCGCGGTCGGCCAGGTCCGCCGCCGGGTCCCGGAGCGCCTCGCGGACCGCGTCCGGGAGGCCGTCGCCCTCGAAGGCGTCGCGTCCGGGGTGATAGTAGGCGCGCCGGCCCTCGCCCGGGCCGTCGATGACCGTCAGGACGGCCACGTCGTCGCCGCGCTCGTTGGCCTCGACCGCCGGGGCGTACGCCGCGGCGTCGTCCAGGGGCTCGATCAGCACGTCGATGACGCCGTTGCACCCGACGCCCAGGCCCCAGACGTCGTCCTCGTCGTCGTCCATCAGGTCGTAGGTCTCGACCCGCGGCTCGCCGGCGGCGAGCACCTCGCGGGCGAGCCGCTGCACCTCGTCCTCCAGACACCCGGCGGTGATGGCGCCGGTTCCCTCGCCGTCCGCGGTGACCACCATCTTCGCGCCGGGGCGGCGGTACGCGCTCCCCTCGACGTCGACGACGGTGGCCAGCACCCCCTCGCGGTCGCCCGCCAGCAGGTCGCGGACCGCGGCCAGTACCTCCGTCTCCGGTACGCTCCAGTCCTCGGTCATGGTTCGGGTTCCGTTCGTCGGCGGTCGGTCGGCGGTTCGGCCGCGGCGGCGGCGTACACCTTCCGCAGCCCGGCGTCGTGGAGGTCGGTCCCGCAGGCCCCGTCGGCCACGGCCGCCCGGACGGCCTCCGTGTCGGTCACCCGCGCGCCCGCGACGACCGTCGCGCCCGCGTCGAGGGCCGGGCCGGGGACGAACGAGGCCGTCGCGCCGACGAGGACGACCGACGGCACGCCGGCCGCGTCCGCGGCGGCGAGGTAGTCGCCCAGGCCGCCGTACAGCAGGGTCGCGCCCGTGACGAAGGCGACGTCGGCGCCCGCCATCGCCGCCGCCCGCCCGTCGGGGTCGTACCGCTCCACGGTCACGCCGTCGGGCGCCCGGTCGGCGTCGACGGCGACGCCCGGGCGCTCGATCACCCGGACCGCGGCGTCGTCGAACCGCCGGAACGCCGGGGCGAACGACCCGACGGTCGTCACGACGTCGGCTCCGGCCGGGAGCGACGCGAACGGGTCGCCGCGCCGCCAGTCGACCTGCGGGGCCGAGAGCGCGTTCAGCGCCGCGACGCCCACGGCCCGGGTCGCCGGATCGGCCGCCGTCGCGCACCCCGCGAGCGCGAGGCCGTCCGCCCCCGCCTCGGGGAGCGGGAGGTCCCCCGCGGGACGGTGGGCGACGCCCGCGGACCGCCGCCCGTCGACGTCGGCGGCGACCAGCAGGGCGTTCGCTCCGGCCGTCGCGTCGACGAGCGTCGCGTCGTCGACGAGCGTCGCGACGCGGTCGACGGCGGCCGCGAGCACCCGGTCGGCGGTCGCGTCGTCGCGGGTCACGTCGCCTCCAGCCGGGGGTCGTGGCGATAGCCGAGGGGGCCCCCGAAGCCCCGCCGTTCGAGCTGCCGTGCGACCTCCGCCAGGTCGTCGTCGCCCGCGAACGCGAACAGGCCGTCGACGTACGGGAGCGCCGTGGCCATCCCGCGGCAGGTCGGCTCGTAGCCCTCAGTGCCGGCGAGCGGGTTGAGCCACAGGGTCGCCGCGGCCCGGCGCGAGAGCCAGACCATCCCCTCCTCCAGGGGCTCTGGCTCCCCGACGTCCAGCCCGTCGCTCACGACGACGGCTACCGTCCGGCGACCCACCGCGTCCGGGTGGCGGTCCCGGAGCGCGGTCAGCGCGTCGCCGATGCGGGTCCCCCCGCCCCAGCGCAGTTCGGCGTCGGCGAGCGCCGCCGCCGGGTCGCCGCGCGCGCCGGCGAACGCCCCCGTCGCCTCCCGGATGTCGGTGTCGAACAGGAACGCCCGGGTGCCGCGGCCCTCGGTCACCAGGCGGTCGAGGACCGAGAGCAGGAACCCCCGGTCGACGGTGTCGAGCACCGACCGGCTCACGTCGACCAGCAGGCAGAGGCGGAAGGCGGTCGGCGACCGCTCCCGCCGGGGGACCGAGAGCATCGTTCCCCCGGCCGATAGGCTCCGCCGGAGCGCCCGCCGGGCATCGACGCGCGGGCCGTCGCCGCGCCGCCACCGCCGGTCGGGGAGGCGGGCCACGGCGCGCGCGAACCGCCGGACCGTCGCCGGGTCGGCCGCCCCCGCGGCATCGTCGTCGACCGACTCGCCCTCGCCGACGGCGCTGTACCCGCCCACCTGCTCGGTCTCGGCCTCGCGCTCGTCGGCCGTCTCGCCCGGGGCCGAGCGAACGTGCTGCCGCCGCTCGGTCGTCGCCGTCCCCTCGGCGGGGTCCGGCGCGTCGTCTACCTCGACCGTCGGGCCGGCGAGCCCGCCCGCGTCGTCCTCCTCGTCCGGGCGGCGGTCCGGCCCGCCGTCGTCGGTCGCGACGCTTGCCTCGAGGCCCGAGCGGAGCCGGTACCAGAACGTCGGGAAGGCCTCGTCGAACCGCTCGGCATCGTGCTCGTCGGCCACGAGCGACGCCCGGAGCGCCGCCCGGACGCGGTCCCGGTCGTCGAGCCCGACCGTCGCGAGCGCCCGGGCGCCCGAGAGCGCGGCGTTGGCTGGGAGCCTGGCCCCCTCGCGCCGGAGGCGCCGGGCGAACCACACCAGCGTCTCGATCACGTGGTCGCGCGCGCCGGCGAAGTCGGGGACGTCGTCGCTCATTTGGCCTGGAGTTCGCCGTCGGTCGGATCGGCCGGGAGGTCGCGGTCGGCCGCGTCCCCGGCCGCGTCGGCCAGCCGGTCGAGCAGGTCGCCGTCGACCCGGCGGATGTCCTCGGCCTCCTTCAGCAGCGTGCCGAGCGTGGTCCGGATCTCCTCGGGCGTGAGCGAGTCGGCGTCGTCCGCGCGTAGCTCCGCGAGCGCGCGCGCCCAGTCCAGCGTCTCCGCCACGCCCGGCCGCTTCAGGAACGACTCCTCGCGCAGCTCGCTCACGACGGCACACACCTCGGCGGCGACCGCGGCGTCGAGCTCCGGCACCTTCCGCCTGACCACCTCGTACTCCGTCTCGAATGACGGCGGCTCGACGTGGAGGTAGAGACACCGGCGCTTCAGCGCGTCGCTCAACCCGCGGGTGCGGTTCGACGTGATGACCACCACCGGCGGCCGGTCGGCCGACACCGTCCCCAGTTCGGGGACGCTCACCTGGAAGTCCGAGAGCACCTCCAGCAGGAACGCCTCGAACTCCTCGTCGGCCCGGTCCACCTCGTCGATGAGCAGGACCGGCGGCCGGTCGCCCTCGTGGGTGAGCGCCCGCAGGAGCGGCCGCTCGAACAGGAACTCCTCGGTGAAGACGTTGCCGTCCTCCAGAGTCCGGTCGTCGCCCTGGACGGCGAGGAGCTGCTTCGTGTAGTTCCACTCGTAGAGGGTGTTCTCGGCGGCCAGCCCCTCGTAGCACTGCAGGCGGACGAGCTCCGTGTCGAAGCCGTCCGCGAGCACCTTCGCGAGCTCGGTCTTGCCGCTTCCCGGCTCGCCCTCGACCAGCAGCGGCTTGCCGAGGCGGAGCGCGAGCAGGACCGTCGTCGTCAGCGCGTCGTCGGCGACGTAGTCCTGGGCCTCGAAGCGCTCCCAGAGGTCGTCCTCCGTCAGGTCCGCGAACGCGTCGGCGTCGGGTCGCCCGCTCACAGGTACCCCTCCGGTTCGTCGGCGAAGGCCTCCGCGCACCCCGCCGAGCAGAAGTGATAGCGGGTGCCGGCGTGCTCGACGGTCGCCGCGGCCGCGTCCGGGTCGACGTCCATCCCGCAGACCGGGTCGACGGCGTCGGCGCCGTCGTCACCGCCGGGGGCCGCCGGATCGCCCCCGCCGGCGGCGCCGAGCGCGTCGACGGCCGACGCCGCGAGGTCGTCGGGCACGGCCCCGTCGTCGCCGCGCCGCGCC
>JBDGSZ010000097.1:0-22509 GCA_042217265.1 Haloferacaceae archaeon | reverse complement strand
CGATTGCATCACCGTCAACGTGTTCCGCTAGTTCCGCCAGTCTACCGAAGAGCGTTCCGCCTTATCGACAACCGACACGGGGACACGGTCCAGTCGTCCCGCAGGTATTCCGGGGCACCGGCCGGCAGGTACGACGGGCGTGGTCCCCGCCGACGAAATATAATTAACGTCCGTGACGTTCGATGCGTATATACGTCCGTAGCCCAACCAAATCATGTGACTGACGCATCCGGCAGCCAGTCGGGCGAACTGGCGGACGAACTGGAATCGAGCGGGATCGGCCCGGCGGTGTTCGCCGCCGCCGGATCGGTCGTCCTGGCGCTGTACTACTACTACGTGAAGGGCGACCAGCAGCGCGGACAGTTCATCGGCCTGTGGCCGGGGACCATCCTCGCCATGGCCTCGTACGTCAAGATCGAGCGGATGGACGACGAGGACGGGGACGCGGGCGAGGACGGCGGGTAAGCCGGACCGGGCGGCCGCGCGAAGCGCTTTTGTCCGTCCCGCCGCGTCCGTCCACCCGTGTCACGGGACGACCCCGCCGTCGGCGACCACTACCGGCCGACGACCGACGACCGCGACCCCGGGGTCTACCGCGTGGTCGGGGTCCCGGACGACGTGACGCTCCTCCGGGTGGCCGACGGCGACGGCCGGCGGGTCCACGCCGGGGAGGTCAGGCGGGTGTCGCGGGCGACGCTCGCCGGGTCGTTCGAGCCGACGCGTGACCCCGACGCCGGGCTCGACCCGGTCGCGGGCGTCAGGAACGCCCTCTCGGGGCTGTACTGGAGCGTCCGACGATACCTGTAGGTCAGTCCCCGAGGGCCCGCTCGAGGAACGGGCCGGCGGCGTCGGCCACCGCCCCCGCCTGCCCGACGAAGAAGTGGTCTGCGGGGAGTTCGACGGTCGACCAGCCGGCGGCCCGGGCGCGCTCGATGACCGGCTCCCAGTCGACGGTGTCGTCGCGGGCGCCGTAGACGACCTGTCCGGGGGCGTCGACGTCCGCGACCGCGCGGGTCACGTCGGCGCCGCCGTCCGCGAGGGACGCCGGCGGGGCGAGGGTGCCGACGGGGCAGTCGCGCTCGGCCGCGACCAGAAGGGCGACGCCGGCGCCGAAGGAGTAGCCGAACAGGCCGACGCGGTCGTAGCGGTCGCGGGCCCAGTCGAGGGCGTTGCCGGCGTCGGTCCGCTCGCCGCGGCCCCCGTCCCAGGGACCGTAGTCGATGCGGAGGCAGTCGACGCCGGCGTCGGTCAGGCGGTCGGCGACCGCGACCAGCCGCTCGTCGCCGCGATGGCCGCCGTGTTGTGGGTGTGGCGGGCAGGCGACGACCGCCGCCGCGGCGTCGGCGCTCCGGTCGAGCGTGGCGCGCACGTCGCGCCCGCCGGGGACGAGGACCGGGTCGCTCACCCACGTCCTGTGGAGTCCGGGGCATATATCAGTCGGGGGTCGGCCGCGGAGCCGGACGCCCCGCTCCGGTGCTGAGGCCACGCTTTTACCCTCCGGGGCGCATGAGACGGGTATGGGCATCCTCTCGCGCGCCACGTACGTCGTCCGCTCGAAGGTCAACGCGCTGTTGAACCGGGCGGAGGACCCCTCCGAGACGCTCGATTACTCCTACGAGCGGATGCGCGACGAGCTACAGGAGGTCAAGCAGGGCATCGCGGACCTGACGACACAGAAAAAGCGCCTGGAGATCCAGAAGCGCCGGCTGGAGGAGAACGTCGAGAAGCACAACGAGCAGGCCCGCGAGGCCGTCCGGCAGGACCGCGACGACCTGGCCCGCGAGGCCTTAGAGAAGAAGAAGGCGAAGATGAACCAGATCGAGGACCTGGAGACGCAGATCGCCGAGCTGGAGGAGACCCAGGACTCGCTGGTCGAGAAGAAAAACGAGCTCCAGGGCCGCATCGAGGAGTTCCGGACGAAAAAGGAGACGATGAAGGCGCGGTACGAGGCGGCGGAGGCGTCCACCCGCGTCTCGGAGGCGATGACCGGCGTGGGCGACGAGATGGACGACGTGGCGCGGGCCATCGAGCGCTCGGAGGAGCGGACCGACGAGATGGAGGCCCGGGCCGAGGCGATGGACGAGCTGGAGGAGACCGGCGCCTTCGAGGACGCCCTCTCGGACGAGGACGCCATCGACCGGGAGCTGGAGCGGGGCCGGACGGAGAGCGAGGTCGACGCCGAACTGGAGACGCTGAAAGCGGAGATGGGGACCGAAACCGAAACCGAGGCCGGGACCGACGCGACGGCGGCCGACGCCGGCGCCGGGGACGTCGACGACGAGGCGGTCGAGAGCGAGCTGGAGGAGCTGCGCGACGAGGAGCGGTAGATGGACGTCGAGGTGGTGCGCCGGGCGTTCGAGCCGGCGACCCGCGAGGCGTTCGACCGGCGGGTGGCGGACCAGGCCGAGCGGGTCCGCGAGGACCTCGGGGCGGGCCGGCTCGACGCCGAGACGTTCGCGGTGGGGCTGGAACTGGAGGCGTACGCGGTCGGCGCCGACGGCCGGCTGGCGACGGTGCCGGACGACGTCTTCGAGGCGGCCGACTGCGCGAAGGAGCTCGGCCGCCACAACGTCGAGGTGAACACGCCGGCGACGCCGTTCGACCCCGAGGGGCTGGCGACCCAGGCCCGCGAGCTCCGCGAGCGGGTCGGGGCCGTCGCGGCGGCGCTCGGCGGGGGGCGCGACCTCGCGCTCGACGCCATGTGGACGCTCCCGCCCGAGGAGGGGAGCCTCGCGTACCTGAACGCCGTCCGCGAGGTCGACGGGCTGACCTTCGCCGAGCGAATGCGCCCCAGCGCCCGGTACCACGCGCTCGACAACGAGGTCCTGCGGCGGGCCGGCGGGGAGATCCGCATCGACCTGCCCGGCGTCGAACTGACCCTCGACACCATCCTCGTCGAGTCGTTGACAACGTCCATCCAGCCCCACATCCAGGCCCCGCGGGCGGCGGACTTCCCCGCCTACCACGACCTCGCGGTGCGGACGATGGCGCCGCTCCTGGCCCTGTCCGCGAACTCCCCGTTCCTCCCGGCGGACCTCTACCACGGGGCCGATCCGGGCGTCGTGGACGCGACGTACCACGAGCTCCGCGTGCCCGTGTTCGAGGGGAGCATCAACGCCGGCCGACCCCCGGGCGAGGGCAACGTCCGGGTGCCGAGGGACATCGACGACGTGACCGAGGTGCCCGAGCGGGTCGCCGCCGACCCGACGTACGGGCCGGTGCTGTCGGAGTCGGTGGCCGACGGCGGTGACGACGCGGACGGCGACGGCCTCTACGCCGGCGCGATCCCCGAGTTCGACCACAAGCGGAGCGTCCACTGGCGCTGGGTGCGCGGCGTGGTCGGCGGACAGCCCGTGGGGACGGACGACGGCGCGTCGATCCGGCTGGAGTACCGCCCGCTCCCCACCCAGCCCACGGTCCGGGACAACGTCTCGCTCGCGGCGCTGACCGTCGGCCTCCTCCGGGGGCTGGTCGCCGCCGACCACCCGCTCGGCGACCTGCCGTGGGAGGACGCCCGGGACGCCTTCTACCGGGTCGTGCGGGAGGGCCCCGAGGCGGACCTGGCGTGGGTGACGGCGGACGGCGAACGGACCGCGGAGGCCGAGCGGGTGTACGACGACCTGTTCGCCCACGCCCGGCGGGGCCTGCGCGAGGCCGGCGTCGACGAGAGCGCCGTCGAGGAGTACCTCGGGCCGATGGAGCGCCGCCGCGTGACGGGACCACCGAGTGCGTGGAAGAAGCGGCGCGCCCGCGCGGCGCTCGACGACGGCGCGACGGTCCCGGAGGCCGTCGAACGGGCCCAGCGGGCGTACCTCGACCGGGCCGGGCCCGACGGCGCACCCTTCGCCGAGTGGTGAGCGCCGGCGGCCCACACCGCTTTGTACCCGTCGGGCCGAGTGGGTCGCATGGTCGCGGTTCGCGCCCTGGCGACCGACGCGGTGATCACCGTCGACGGCGAGGTGGTGCTCGTGGAGCGCGCCCACCCGCCGTGCGAGGGGTCCTGGGTCCTCCCCGGCGGGCTCGTCGAACCGGACGAGACCGCCCGCGAGGCGTGCGTCCGGGAGGTCAGGGAGGAGGCCGGGCTGGACGTCCGGGTCGAGGGGTTCGTCGGGCTCTACGACGACCCGGAGCGGGACGAACGGGGGAACGTCAGCGCGGCGTACCGGTGCACGCCCGTCGGCGAGGCGTCCCCCCGACCGGGCGACGAGGTCCGGCGGGTGGGGACCTTCGACCCGACCGCCCTCCCGGAAACCGGGTTCGACCACGCCCGCATCGTCGCCGACGCCGTCGACGGGTGAGCCGTCCCGGGCCCGCCGCGGAACCCGGGCCGGCGGTGTCGGCGCACCGAGGACGGGATCGACGCCTTTTCACGCCCGGAGCGACCGGTGGCGTCCGATGACCGATCGGATCGACGTCCTCCACGTGGACGACGATCCGGACTTCGCGGACCTGACGGCGACGTTCCTGGAGCGGGAGGACGACCGGTTCCGCGTCGAGACGGCGTCCGGGACCGCGGCGGCGCTCGACCGCCTCGAGGAGCGGTCGTTCGACTGCGTCGTCTCGGACTACGACATGCCGGGGACGAACGGCCTGGAACTGCTCGAGGCGGTCCGCGAGGAGCATCCCGACCTCCCCTTCGTCCTGTTCACCGGAAAGGGGAGCGAGGAGGTGGCCGGCGAGGCGATCTCCGCCGGCGTCACCGACTACATCCAGAAGGAGGGGGGGACCGACCAGTACGCGCTGCTTGCGAACCGGATCGGGAACGCGGTGGCGGCGCGGCGGTCCGAGCGGGCGGCGCGGCGCCGCCGCCACCGGCTGGAGCAGATCCTGAAGACGGTCCCGACCTGCGTCGTCCAGTTCGACTACGAGGGTCGGGTCGTGTTCGCCAACGACCGGGCCGAGGAGGTCCTCGGGCTGGAACCGGACGCGGTGGTCGGGCGGCGCTACGACGACCCCGAGTGGGAGGTCCGCGGCCTGGAGGGCGACCCCGTCCCGGACACCGACCTGCCCTTTCGCCGGGTGCGGGACGGGGGCGAACCCGTCCACGACGTCGAGCACGCCGTCCGGCGGCCCGACGGGACGGAACGGGTCCTCTCGGTGAACGGGGCCCCTCTGTTCGACGCGGAGGGGCGCGTGGACAGCGTCGTCCTCGCGGTATCGGACGTCATGGAGCGACACGACCACGAGCGGCGCATCGAGGGGCTCCACCGGGCGACGCGGGAACTGATGGCGGCCGAAACCGAGGAGGAGGTCGCGGAGGTGACCGCCGACGTCGCGGTCAACATCCTCGGGTTCCCCGTCAACGTCGTCCGCCTGTACCGGGAGGGGGAGGGGCTGGTTCCGGTGGTCGTCTCGGAGGAGGCGCGCCGGCTGATCGGGAGCGACCGACCGACGTATCGGGTCGGACAGCCGACGGCTGGCGTCGCCTTCGAGCGGGGCGAGACGACCGTCTACGAGGACCTCGACGACCTGGACGACGGGATCGAGCACAGCCCCGGCGGCGGGATGTACGTGCCCATCGGCGACCACGGCGTCATCACCGTCGGGGCGACGGAGCCGAAGACCTTCGACGACGACGACGTCGAGGTCGCCGAGATCCTCGCCGCCAACGCCGAGGCGGCGCTCAACCGGCTCGAACGGGAGAGGGACGGCTGACCGGCCCGCGGCCCCGACGGTGAGGACGCCGGCCGATCCGGGGACGCGGGCGCCGCCGGGTCGTCCGACCCGCCACGGCGGGCGTCGGACCGCGGGGGAAGAGGGCGGCGCCAGGGCCAAGTCGTCGCGGCGCGAACCGTCGGCATGGATCCGAAGCGGTTCCTGTTCGTGTCCGCCGACGCCGCCCTGATCGCCGACCTGGCCTGGCAGGTCCACCGGGAGGGTCACGACGTCAGGTACTACGTCGGGGCCGAGAGCGACCGGGACATCGGCGACGGGTTCGTCCCGAAGACCGACGACTGGCGGGCCGAGGTCGGCTGGGCCGACGTCGTCGTCTTCGACGACATCTGGGTCGGGGAGCGGCCCCCGACCGCGGCGTCGTAGCGGACGACGGGGGGATCGGGGAGCGTCTTCCAAGGACGTGAGAATCGGAGCGTGGTTCATGTCCCGCGGCCGTCGAGGTGAGATCGTAGCCATGACCGTACTCGCAGCGATCGACGGGGAGGAAGGCAGCGAACGGGTCGTCTCGCGCGGCCACGAACTCGCGACCGCGTTCGACGAGGACCTCGTCGTGTTCCACGCCAAGCAGACCGAGGACGGCGAGGTGGCGGAGCGGGTCGCCAGGGACGTCGCGGAGAGCGCCCTCGACGACCCCGCCAGCGCGACCGTCGTCGGTCGACGGGGGAACCCGGCGGAGCGGGTGCTGAAGGAGGCCGACGAGCGGGACGTGGACTACATCGTCCTCGGGCCGCCGCGGCGGACGCCCATGGGCAAGATGCTCCTGGGCAGCGTCGCCCAGCTGGTCATCCTCAACACCGACCGGTCGGTCGTCATCGCCGGCGAGTAGGGGATCGGACCGGGGGAGCCACCCCGGGACGGCCGCCTACTCCGACTCTCCGGTCATCGGGACCGTCAACACCGGGACGTCGGACAGCCGGACCACCTTTTCGGTGACGCTCCCGAGGAGGTACCGCTCGACGCCGGACCGTCCGTGGGTGCCCATCACGACGAGGTCGATGTCGTACTGGTCGACGTAGTCGAGGATGTGGCGGTGAGGGGTGCCGCGCGTGACCGTCCCCTCGACCGCGGGAACGCCGGCGTCGTCCGCGAGCCCCATCGCGTCCGAGACGAGCCGCTCGCCGGCGTCCTCGAGCCGTTCGAGGACGTCGGCGGCACCCTCGACGGCGGCCACGTTCACGTCCACGACGTGGAGGACGTACAGGTCGGCGCCGTACTCAACGGCGTGGCCGACGGCGTGCTCGACGGCCCGGTCCGTCCCCTCGCTCCCGTCGATCGGGAGGAGTATGTGCTCGTACACGTTCCGAGGTCCGCGGCTGGCGGTATTGAATCGCGGCCATCGTTCCAGTCCCCCGGGAACGCGGGGCGGCCCGTGCCGCCACGTGGCGGCGAGGCCCGTTCCGGGAGCGGTCAGAGCGACCGGGTCGAGTTGCCGACGACGAGGAGGCTGCTCGTCGCCATCGCGACGGCGGCGACGAGCGGCGTGAGTACGCCGGCGAGGGCCGCGGGGACGGCGACCGAGTTGTAGAGGAACGCCCAGGCGAGGTTCGTCCGGATGCGACGGCGCGTCGCGGCGACGGCGCCGAGCGCATCCGGTACGGCGGTCAGATCGTCCGCCGTGACCACGACGTCTGCGGCGTCGGTCGCCAGCGCCGCCGCGCCACCGACGGCGACGCCGAGATCCGCGGCGGCCAACGCCGGGGCGTCGTTGATGCCGTCGCCGACCATCGCGACGGTTCCGCCGGTCGCCAGCCGGCGAACCGCACTCGCCTTCCCCTCGGGCGGGAGCCGGGGGAACACCTCGTCCACGCCCGGATGGTCGTCGAAGCGGGCCGCGGCCGCGGCGTCGTCGCCCGTGAGGACGACGACCCGGGCGTCCGCGGCGAGCCGGTCGACGGCGTCCTCCCAGTCCGGTCTGGGTTCGTCGGCGACGACAAACCCCCCGCGGACGGTTCCGTCCCACCCGACCAGCGCGGGGACGGCCCCCTCGCCGTCGGTCCGGTCGACGAGTTCGGCGACCGACTCCGGGACCGCGTACCCCCGGTCGGCGAACAGGTCGGGGTGCCCCACGAGGACGCGATGGCCGTCCACGGTGGCGCTGACGCCCCGGCGGTGGCGCGTGACGGCGTCGACGGTGGCGTCGGAGGGAACGGACCGCGCGATGGCGTCGGCGACCGGGTGGTCGACGAGCGCCTCGGCCGCGGCGGCCCGCTCCAGGGCGCGCTCCTCCCCGACGGCGCGGGCGACGGTCATCTCCCCGGTGGTCAGCGTCCCGGTCTTGTCCAGCGCTACGACGTCGATCCCGCCGGCGCGCTCGAAGACGGACCCGTCGGTGACGACCACGCCGCGGTCGAGCGCGGTCTTGACGCCCTTGGCGACCGCGAGCGGCGTCGCGAGCCCGAGCGCGCAGGGACAGGACACGACCAGCACCGTCACGCCGACGAGGACGGCGGTCGCCGGGTCGGCGCCGGTCAGCACGCGCCACCCCGCCGCGACGACCCCGAGCGCGAGAACGGCCGGGACGAACGCGGCCGCCAGGCGGTCGACCAGGGACCCGGGGCCGGTCCCGGCGGTCTGGATGCGCCAGAGCTGCGAGACCAGGCGGTCGAGCGTGCTGTCGCCGTCCACGCGCGCCACCAGCCCGCCGGTCACGACCCGCGATCCGCCGATCACCTCGTCGCCGCGTGCCTTCTCGACCGGCATCGACTCCCCGGTCACGAGGGACTCGTCGACCGTGGCCGAGCCCTCGACGACGGTTCCGTCGACGGGAACCGACTCGCCTTCGCGGACCACGACGGCGTCGTCCGTGTCGAGTTCGTCGACGGGAACCCGCTCGGTCCCGTCGGCGGTTCGGACGCGCGCGGTTTCGATCCGCTCCCGTGCGAGGTCCCGCAGGTGGCCCACGGCGGATCGCTTGACCCGCGTCTCGTAGTGGTTGCCGACCGTCACGGCCATGATCACGACGATGACCACGTCGAAGTACACCTCCGTCCCGCCCCGGAGGAGGACGACGGTGCTGTAGAGGTACGCCGAGCAGGCCGCGAGCGCGACGAGGAGGTCCATGTTCGGAACCCCCGCCCGGAGGCTCACGGAGGCCCCCCTGAGCACCGGATAGCCGGTGTAACAGAGCACCACGCCGCTCATGACCCAGACGTTGGCGAGCAGGTACCGCCCGGCTCCGCCGGAGACGTCGAACAGGATCGCCGACTGATCCACGCCGAGGTACGTCGGATACAGGAACAGGACGTACCAGAGCATGACCATCATTCCGAAGAAACCGCCGACGAGGAGTCGCCCGACGGACTCGTCGTCGTCGGAGCCGGCGGCGTCGACCGGTCCGACGTCGTACCCGTGCCCGTCGACCGCGTCGGCGACGGCCGCCGCGGCCGTCCGGCCGTCGTGGACGATCCGGAGGAGGTCCGACGCGTAGTTGGCCTCCGCGTCGATGACGCCGTCGACCGCGACGGCTCTGCCCTCGAGGAACGCCTCGCAGGCCGTACAGTGCATGCCGTCGACCGACAGGAACGCCTCCGCCGCGTCCTCGGGGCCGGACGGCCGGCCGTCGGCGTCGCCACCGGCGGACCGGTCCCGGACCGCGTCGGTCGCGGCAGGGCGCTCCCCCCTGGAGTCGCCGAGCGCGCGGGCCACTTCGAGACATCCCCGACAGCAGAACCGACCGGCGACGTCGTCGTCCGTCACCGGCGGGTCGGGAAGCGCGAGACCGCAGTGCCGACAGCCGTCGCTCGGGGCGGCCGCGTCGTCGCGAGGGACCGGTTCCGACGCGGCGCCGCTCACGACCACGGCCCCCCGGGCATCGGTAGCGGCGGCGAGGGCACCGGGACGCCGAGCAGTCCCAGCGCGTTCGCCAACGGAACGAGGCCGAGGAACACGAACGCGACCCCAAGGCCCCGCTGAAGGCCCCGGCGCGTGGCGTCGTTCGCCGATTCGAGGACGACGCCGTAGATGAAAAGCGTCGGGAAGGTGCCGAGTCCGAGGGCGAGAAGCGAGAGCCCCCCGACGGCCGGCGAGCCGCGACCCAGGGCGTAGAGGAAGGCGGGGTACAGCAACGGACACGGCATGAGTCCGTGGAGTGCGCCGAGCGCGACGATGCCCGGACCGGTCGCCAGCCGGTCCGCGCGCGCGGTCAAGGCCCCCGACAGCCGCCGAACCCCGTCTCCGGCGACCGGCACGCGCGGGAGCCGGACGGCGCCCCGCAGGAAGTAGCTCGCGCCGATCCGGATCACCGTCACGCCGACGACCAGCCCGACCGCCGCGCGGACGGCGTCGCCGACCGCCAGCAGTGACGCGGTCGTGAACACCGCCGTCCCGGCGGCGCCCGCGAGCGCGCCGACGAGGGCGTAGCTGACCGTCCGGCCGGCGTTGAACAGCGCGTGCTGGCGGAGGACGTACCAGTCCGGCCGACGCGACGACGCCGCGTCCGCGGGGCGGCCGTCGGCGGCCGCCATCCGGTCGGCGTACACGGTCACGAGCGGACCGCACATGCCCAGGCAGTGTGCCCCGCCGAGCGCCCCGACGACGAGGAACGCGACCAGCCCGACCCGGTCGGGGCCCGACAGACCCACGACCGAAACCGGTACCCCGACGGTCATGCGCTCACGCGGCCGCGCTCCGTCGGTCGTCGGCCCCGAACATCACGTAGAGGCTGCCCGCGATGACGAGCACGCAGACGGCGCTCAGCGCGACGACCGACGCCGATCCGGAGACGGCGTAGACCGCGACCGGCAGCAGCGCGAACAGACCGACCGCGGCCGGGTGTGCGGGATTCACCGTTGCCATACCGCCGCGTACGCCGACCCGGCGTCTAAACCGCCGGGGGCGTTCTCAGACGGTGGGAAGCGCGGGGCCGGTTTATCAGCGGCAGCCGGAAAGCGTCGGCCACGGAGCGTGACCCGGTCGTGAGACACTCGATGGGGCGAACACGACGATGAACAGGGGTGACACGACGCGTCCGCGGCCGAGGCGGCGGCAGGTCCTCAGGGCCGGAGCGACGGCTGCCGCGGCGACCCTCGGGATCGGCGCGGGCGGCACGGCCACGGCACAGTCGACGTTCGGCGGCTGGCTCGACGGCGTCGGCAACTACGACGGCGTCGTCGACCGGACCGGTCGGTCGGAGGTGACGGTCACGGTCGGGGCACAGGGCAACGGCGGGAGCTTCGCCTTCGGCCCCCCGGCGGTCCGCGTGGATCCCGGGACGACCGTCGTCTGGAAATGGAACGGGAAGGGCGGCCAGCACAACGTCGTCGCCGAGAGCGGCGCCGGCTTCGAGTCCGAGCTGACCGGCGAAGCGGGCCACACCTTCTCGCGGACGTTCGACGCCGAGGGGGTTGTCAAGTACTACTGTGCCCCCCATCGGTCGCTCGGCATGAAAGGCGTCGTCGTCGTCGGCGGGACCGGGGGTGGGGCATCCGGCTCGTCCGGCGGGGGCAGCGGAGCGAACGGCGAACCGGACTACGGCGGCTGGCTCGACGACGTCGGGAACTACGACGGCCGCACGGTCGACAAGCGCGGACAGTCGGAGGTGCGGATCACGGTCGGAGCGGAGGGTAACGGCGGCGCGTTCGCCTTCGATCCGCCGGCCGTCCGGGTCGATTCCGGGACGAGGATCGTCTGGAAGTGGACCGGGAAGGGCGGCCAGCACAACGTCGTCGCCGAGAGCGGGGGCGACTTCAGGAGCGACCTCGTCCAGGAGGGCGGCCATACCTTCTCGACGACGCTCGAGTCGTCGGGCATCGTGACGTACTACTGTTCGCCGCACCGCTCGCTCGGGATGAAAGGCGCCATCGCCGTCGGCGACGACGTGCCCACGGCCTCGGCCGGCGGCGGTCGGGACGGGGCGGCCGGGACCGGCGGCCAGGGCGGCGGCCGGACGGGCGGCGGGACCGGATTTCCGGTGAGCCCCGCGGGCATCGTGGGGTACGTGCTGGCGTTCGGGCTTCCGGGCCTGCTCGCCGTCTCCATCCTGGTCGCCGAGTTCTGGCCGTCGCGCGCCGACGCGGGGACGGCGGTCGCCGAGGACGGCATCGCGCGGGAAACGACGTCGGATCCGCCGACCCGGGAACTCGGCCACGAGGAGTACGACCCGATCGGCACGGGATCGCTGCTGATCGCGTACTTCGTGCTCCTCGTGCTGCTGTGGATGTTCATGTACTTCGTCGAGTTCCTCGGTCGCGGGCCGACGATAATCGGGTGATCCGATGAAGGTACACAGGTTCGAACGGCTCTGGCTGGTGGCATCGCTCGTGCTGATCGTGGCGTGGATCGCGACCGTGACCTACGGCGCGGTCGGCCCCGGCGTGGCCATGGTGGGGGACGAGGGCGGGACCGTCGCGGATCCGGCGAACGCGACCGAATCGCCGAACTTCCGCGAGCCGGGGGTGTACGCCGTGGACGGCGAGGAGAACCGATACGAGGTCTACGTGCGGGCCCAGCAGTTCTACTTCCAGCCGGGAACGAACGAGCCGATCCGGCTTCCGGCGGGAAGCGAAGTGACCTTCTACGTCACGAGCGCGGACGTCATCCACGGGTTCGAGTTGGTCGGCACGAACGTCAACACGATGGTCATTCCCGGGCAGGTGACCGAGGCGACGGTGCGCTTCGAGGAGCCCGGCGAGTACGACATCGTGTGTCACGAGTACTGCGGGGCGGGCCATCACACGATGACGGGCGACCTCGTGGTCGTGCCGCGGTCCGAATACCAGGGGGGGAGCTGACATGGCGTACGTCGACGACGCGGCGACCGAAACGGCGCGGGCCGACGAGCCCCGCGAGGCGTTCGCGCACCGGTACCCGACGTCGGCGCGGTTCGTCCGGCTGAGCTTCCTCGTGGCCTTCGCCGCGCTCGGCGTCGGCGGGCTGTTCGGGCTGATACAGGCCCTCCACCGGACCGGCGTCCTCAGGGTCATCCCGTCCTCGGACTACTACACGGTCCTCACGGGACACGGCGTGCTCCTGGCGCTGGTGTTCACGACCTTCTTCATCACCGGGCTGTTCACCTGGGCGGTGACGGACAGCCTCGGTCGGTCGCTCGACCCGCGCCTCTCCTGGACGTGGTTCGGCCTGATGACGGTCGGGAGCGTCATGGCGGCGGTGCCGATCCTCGGTGGCATCGTCGGAGGGATCCCGTTCAGCGCCGACGTGCTGTACACCTTCTACGCGCCGATGAAGGCCCACCCGCTGTTCTATGTGGGCGCGGCGCTCCTGGTCGTCGGATCGTGGGTCGCCGGCGCGGGCTACTTCAGGACGTACCGCGCCTGGCGGGCCGACCACCCGGACGCCCGGATCCCGCTCCGGACGTTCATGGTGCTGACGACGATGCTGATGTGGTATCTCTCCTCGATCGGGGTGGCGATCGAGGTGGTCGTGTTCCTCATCCCGTGGTCGCTCGGCCTGATCCCGCAGGTCGACCCGCTGCTCACCCGGACGCTGTTCTGGTACTTCGGCCACCCGGTCGTCTACTTCTGGCTGCTGCCGGCGTACCTCGCGTGGTACACCGTCATGCCGAAGCTCGCCGGGGGACGGCTGTTCTCCGACCCGCTGGCCCGGGTCGTCTTCGTCCTCTTTCTCCTGCTCTCGACGCCGACCGGGTTCCACCACCAGTACCTCGACCCCGGCATCGCGGAGGGGTTCAAGTTCGTCGCGATGACCAACACCATGTTCCTGCTGCTCCCCTCGCTCCTGACGGCGTTCACGGTCGTCGCCAGCATCGAGCACGGCGCGCGCCAGCGCGGCGGCGACGGCTACGTCGGGTGGCTCCGGGCCCTGCCCTGGGGCGACCCCGCCTTCTCGGGGATGGCCCTCGCCGGGCTGATGTTCGCCGCCGGCGGGTTCTCCGGCATGGTCAACGCGGGCCTGAACCTCAACTACCTCGTCCACAACACGCTGTGGGTCCCCGGCCACTTCCACCTCACCGTGGGGACGGCGTTCGCGCTCACGGCGATGGCGGTCGCCTACTGGCTCGTCCCGCAGGTGACCGGGAAGCGGCTCCGGTTGCGGAACGTGGCGATCGCACAGCCGTTCGTCTGGTTCGTCGGGATGACGCTGATGTCGAACGCGATGCACCGCGCGGGGCTGGCCGGCGTCCCCCGTCGGACGGCCGAGCCGTACACCGGCGCGTCCTACGACGCCGTCGTCGGGAGCGTCGGCGAGATGCGCGTCCAGATCGCCCTCGGCGGGGTCCTCCTGTTCGTCGGGCTGTCGATGTTCCTCGCGGTGCTCGCGGCGACCTGGCTCGGGCCGAGCGGTACCAGGCTGGACGTCGACGGGCGGCTCCCGCCGGCGCTGTCCGGTCCGGAACACGGCCCCCGGGTCCTCGACGACCTGCGGCTGTGGACGGTCATCGCCGTCGTGCTGGTCGTCCTCACCTACGCCCTGCCGCTGCTGGGAATGGTATCGGACGGCGTCTTCGCGCCCGGCCTCCCGCCGATACCGGTATAACGGAGTCCCGGTCCGATGGAACGACGCACGTTCGTCCGGTTGCTGGTCGCCCTCGGCATCGGCATCCCCGTCGCCGTCGAGGGCGCGACGTTCCTCGGTCTCGTCGGGAACAGGCTCGGAACGGGCGGGGAGCCGTCCGGGGTCGAGGACGACACGGCGACGCCGGCCGCCGACCGGGTCGGCGTCGGCGACGAACTGCTCCCGGCGACCGAGCCGACCGACCGGCTGGTCGGGGCCGCGGTCGACGGGAACGCGGACCGATGGCGGGTCGAACTGACCGTCGAGGTCGAGAACACCCTGGACACGGCCTACGAACTCCGTCTCGGGGAACTCACGACCGACGGCGGGCGAACCGTCGACGGCGGCGGGTCGACGGGACCCATGGCGTCGGGGACGAGGACGACGGTCACCGGAACGTGGACCATCCCCCCGGGAACCACCCCCGACACGGTCTCGGTCGCCGCCCTCGTCGCCGTCCCGGGTGCCGACCACCGGCGCCGTCACGCGCGGCGGGTCCCCCTGGAGAAGATAGCCGTCCGGGGGGGCTGACCGGGAGTCCCGGATCGGACCCCCAAAACCCGGAGCTCAGTCCTGCGTGGTCGACGCGACGGGTCCGTGGCCGGCGGCCGCCGCTCCGGCATCGCCGTCGGCGTCCGGGACGGTGAACCGGTCGAGCGCGGCGCGGAGTTCGTCGGCCCGTCGGGAGAGCGATCGGACGTTCGTCGTGACCTCGGAGATCGAGGCGGTCTGCTGTTGCGCGGCGGCGGCGACGTTCTCCGCCTCCGACGAGGTCTCCTCGCTGATGCGTGCGACCTCGTCCACCAGGTCGACGACCTCCTGGGTCGTCTCGGCCCCCTCGTCGGTGGCGTCGCTGATCTCCTGTATCGTCGCGTTCAGGTCCTCGACCACGTCGACGATCCCCTCGAAGTCGCTGAGGGCCGACTCGATGGTCACGACGCTCTCGGAGACCGACCGCTCCATGCTCCGCACGTCCTCGACGGTCGACTCGGACTCGGCCTGGACGTCCGCGATGCGGGCGGAGATGTCGCCGGCGGAGTCGCGGGTCTCCTCGGCGAGCGTCTTGACCTCGTCGGCGACGACGGCGAACCCGTCGCCGTCCTCGCCGGCACGCGCCGCCTCGATGCTCGCGTTGAGCGCGAGCATGTTCGTTTCCTCGGCGATACCGTCGATGAACGACGCGATTTCGTTGATCTCGTCGATCTGCTCGACGAGGCCCTCAACCGCGGTCGCGGTCGTCCTGATGCTCTCCTCGACGTCGTCGAGTTCCGCGATCGCCGTCGCGACCGATTCCCGTCCTGACCGGCCGCGCCGGGCGGCGTCGTCGGCCGTCTCGGCGGCGCTGTCGGCCGACGCGGCGATCTCCTCGACGGTCGCCGAGAGCGCGTCCATCTCCGAGGCCACGTGCCGGAGCCGTTCCGTCTGCTCGGCCGCCCCGGCCGAGATCTCCTGTATCGAGTCGGCGACCTCGTCGCTGGCCTCGTCGACCTCGTCGACGGCGGCGGCCACCTCGTCGCTGGCCTCCGAGACGTCCGTACCGAACGCCTGGACCTCGCGGATCGTGTCACCGAGCGTCGCCACCAGGTCGTTGTAGCCCTCGATGACCGCCCGGTAGAGTTCCTCGTCGTTCGCGAGCGACGACCCGTCGAGCGTCGCGGTCAGGTCGCCCTCCCGGGCGCGGTCGGTGGCCTCCCCGAACCGGCACACGAGTTCCTCGAGGCGTTCGGAGCGTCGCTCCAACCGGTCGGTCATCGCCTCCAGGTCGTCCGTGTACGCCTCCAGGTTGGTCGTCATCGTCCGGAGCGAGCGACCGAACGCCCCCGGGACCTCCTCGTCGAGAACGGGGTCGTCGAAGTCCTGTCGCGCGAGCGCGGCGGCCTGTTCGGAGACCGTCCGGAGGGACCTCCGCATCTCCCCGAACGCCCCGGCCAGGCCCCCGATCTCGTCGGCCTGTTCGATCCGGATCGGCTCGCCGTCGACCGTTCCGGCGGCGATGGCATCCGCCTGCGCCTTCAGTTCGCGGATCGGTTCGACGAAGTCCCGGCGGACGACGAGGAGCGTGTTCGCGAGCGCGACCGCCGCAGCGACGAACAGCACCGCGGCGAGCGCGTACCGTACGCGCCCCGACACGAGAACCGGCAGCAACGCCTGCGTAACCGAAACGAGAAACTGGATCCCGACGGCGGTGACGATCTTGCGCTCCACCGACTCGTCGACGCCCAGACGTCGCATCGTCCACCAGAGCCAGTCCTCGTACCGCCGTCGCGCGCTTGCCAGCAGCTCCACCGTCATGGTCTCAGTCGTGATAACCCGAGTATATAAATCGATCCGGGCGTTCCGAAACCGTGGGAACGCGGTATCCGGAGGCGCCCACCCGGACGCTCGCGTGGGCGGACCGCCGCATCGTGTCGTCGCGCGTGGCGGCCTCGGCGTCGCCGTCACAGCGGGGACCGACGTAGCCAGCCTCCGGGCGGCGTTCGGGGACACGTCGGAGCGCGGACCGGCACACCCGGCGATGCGGCGTGTGGGCGCCGCGGGGCCCGTTCCGTTCCCGCGTCTTGGGACTCGGCTGGCGGTTATAATTCCGTCCGGGCCCACGGTCCACACGTGAGGTGAGAACGATGGCTCACCAAGCCGCGACCCGCGAGGAAGGCGCGTTCGCGCTGGATCTCGCGGGACCGCTCGCTGCACACTGGCTGGCGTTCCTGCGAGTCGTCACCGGCTGGTGGTTCTTCCACGCCGGCGTGACGAAGCTCATCGAGGACGGGCTGTCGTACGGGTACGGGCCCGTCTACCTCAAGGAGATGACGGGAACGGCCCTCGGACCGCTCCCCGTGCTGATGGGGACCGAACTGCCCTGGCTGATCGAGCCGCTGGTTCCGGTCGCCGAGACGCTGATCGGGCTCGGCCTGATGGCCGGCGTGCTGGTCAGGCTGGCCTCCGTCGGCGGCGCCGCGTTCATGACGTTCTTCTGGATCGGTAACGCCGAGTTCACGCACGGCCTCGTGAACGGCGACCTCATGGGGCTGCTGCTGTTCGTGACGATGGCGCTGCTCGCGGCCGGTCGGCACTACGGGCTGGACGCGGTCATCGAACGGACCGATTTCGTGAAACGACATCCGCGACTCAGGTACCTGCTCGGGTGACAGGCCATGACGGAACTCGACCTCGTCGACCGGATCGCCGCGGTGCTCGCCGGGGGACTGATGCTACTCGGTATCGTCGTCCTCGGCGCGGCCGAGATCATCGCCGGCAAGCCCTACGGCGCGGCGCCGCTGACCAACGACGCGGGCGCGGTCGTCGCCACCCCCGCCATCGACCCGACCCTCCGGACGGGGCTCGTGATCGCCGGGCTGGCGGTGCTGGGCCTCCGCGGGCTGTACCGGGTGGCTGCGCCGGGGACCGAGGACGGGACCGACAGGGCTGCGGAGACGACCGCCGACTGACCGTCCCCGGTCGCGGGGGCGGCCCCCTCCGGTCGCGTCACGTCCGCTCGGAGCCCTCGGCCATCGGGACGGTCAGCACCGGACACTCCGCGAGGCGGACGACCTTCTCCGTGACGCTTCCGGTGAGATACCGCTCGAGCCCGGCGCGCCCGTGAGTGCCCATCACGACGAGGTCGATGTCGTACTGGTCGACGTAGTCGAGGATGATCCGGTAGGGGGTTCCCCGGGTGACCGTCCCCTCGACCTCCGTCACGCCGGCGGCGGCGGCCCCGTCCACGGCCTCCGTGACGGCCCGCTCGCCGGCCTCCTCCAGCTGCTGGAGGGCGTCCTCGGCGCCCTCGATGGCCGCCACGTCCGTCTCCACCACGTGGAGGACGTACAGGCTCGCGTCGTGTTCGATGGCCTGTTCGACGGCGTGGTCGACGGCGTGGTCGGTCCCCTCGCTGCCGTCGATCGGCAGGAGCACGCGTCGGTACATGTCGCACCGGTCCGCCGACCGGATAATGAATCGCCCGCCTCGTTCCAGGGGGCCGGGAACGGCCGAGCGAACGGTCACTGGCGGCCCGACGGACGCGACTTAAACGGAGCCACGAACATATTCGAGTACTTATTATTATTCGGCATTCGACTGCGGTTCGAAAATGAACCGGTCGTTGTCATCCGGTTTTTCGCGCTGACGTCGGTATCGTTCGTATCCGTATTCTTATAATAAGCGTTGGATATATGAGTGAGCTACCGTAACCCTCGGCGCATGGCGGTGAACGATGCGACGTGAGACGGTCGTCATCGTCGGGCTCGTCGCCGCGGTGCTGGCCCCGATGTGGTACGTCTCGATGCACGGCGAACCGCCCGCCGAGGAGATCAAGATCGACCAGTCCGTGAGCGAGATGCGGCCCCTGGGGGAGGCCGTACCGATGCCGAACAAGCTCTCGCCGAGCCAGGTGGGGGTGATCGTCTGGGTGGCGCTGTTCGCCCTCCTGGGCGCCCTGACGGCGGTTCACCGGTTCATGAACCGCGCCGTCAGGCCCGAGGCGCCCGCGGGCGAGCCGTCCAGCGGCGACGGGTTCCCGTGGTTCCACACCGACGACCGCTGGCTGGCGGAGTACTACGACGCCGGCGAGGGGATGGACGGCGTCGTCGTCATGGGCGCGCTGACGGTCCTGACCGTCGTCTTCGCCGCGCTGTTCACCGGCGAGTACCTCACGCTCGCGCGGACGCAGTACTTCGGGATGTACGCGGGCGGGATGTTCTTCGCCCTCGCGGGGCTGACCGTGGCGTACTACGCCTGGTTCCTCCCACACGCGGAGGTCGTCGAGGAACGGGGTCACTGACATGAGCCGGGACACGCACGACTGCGAACGGGCCCGCGACGGCGAGGCGGGGGATGACGGGTCGTGGCCGTCGATCTACGCCGACGAGCGCGCGAGCATCGAGCGGCGCGACTACGCCAAGCTGTTCGCGACCATGGGCGGGCTCACCGCGGTCGGGAGCCTGACGGCGCCGCTTGCGGGGCTGACGCAGGTGTTCCAGCGGGGGTACACCGGTCCCGTCTACGGCGACGGCGTCCACCTGGTCGACGACGCCGGCGAGCGGCTCACCGAGGACGCCCTCGAGTTCGGGGAACTGGCGACGGTGTTCCCCGAACCGCGGCCGGGGATCGAGCGGGCGCCGACGTTGCTCGTCCGGTTCGAGGAGAGCCGGTACCGCGAGCCGACGAACCTCGCGTACACCGTCAGCGGGTACGCCGCGTACTCGAAGGTGTGTACGCACGCGGGGTGTATGGTCTCGAACCGGGAGGAGGCCACGTTCGTCTGTCCGTGTCACTTCGGGAAGTTCGACCCGACGACGGGGGCGGCGGTCGTCGGCGGGCCGCCGCCGCGGCCGCTCCCGCAGTTGCCGATCACGCTGACGAGCGACGGGTACCTCATCGCCACGGGCGACTTTGAGGGGCCGGTCGGCCCGGGGGGCGGGTGATGTCACGGCTCGACCGCACCTACCGGTGGTTCGCGGACCGCCTCGGCCTGGACCGCGACGTGGCCGTCCTCGGCAAAGCGTTCCCCGCGGAGGACTCGTTCCTGCTCGGCGAGGTGGCGCTGTTCTGTTTTCTGGTCCTCGTGTTGACCGGGATCTTCCTCGGGATGTTCTACGAGCCGTCGACGACCGACGTGAAATACGAGGGCAGCGTCGAGCGGTACCAGGGCGAGGAGATGCCGGCGGCGTACGTCTCCGTGCTCCACCTCACCTACGACGTGCCCTACGGCATGTTCATCCGGCGGTTCCACCACTGGGCCGCACACCTCTTCGTCGCCTCCATCGGCTTGCACATGTTGCGCGTCTTCTTCACCGGGGCGTACCGCAACCCCCGGGAGCCGAACTGGGTGGTCGGGACCGGGCTCGCGGTGCTGTCGATGGGCGCCGCGTACACCGGGTACGCGCTCCCGTTCGACGAGTTCGCCGCCACCGCGACGGGCATCGGTTACAACCTCACCAAGTCGGTCCCGCTGCTCGGCGGGTTCCTCTCGAAGGTGGTGTTCGGCGGGGAGTTCCCCAGCTCCGCGACCATCCCCAGGCTGTACTTCCTCCACGTCCTGCTCATCCCCGTCGCCATCGCCGGGCTCGTCGGCCTCCACATGGCCATCCTGATCCGACAGAAACACACCGAGGCACCGCGGGACGGCGACGTCGAGACGACGCGGGGGACGGTCGACGCGGGCGACGACAGCCGGGTGGTCGGCCTGCCGGCGTTCCCGAACCAGGTCGCCGTCAGCGCCGTCGTGTTCTTCCTGACGATGGGGGTCCTCTCCCTGCTCGCCGGGTTCCTCCCGGTCCACAACGTCGCGGAGTACGGTCCGAACGACCCGGCGGGGACCCCCTCGCTCATCATGCCCGACTGGTTCCTGATGTGGGTGTACGGGTTCCTGAAGCTCCTGCCGTCGTGGATGTCGTTCACCGTCGGGCCGGTCCACGTCACGACCGAGTTCGTCGGCGGGGTGTTCCTCCCGTCGCTGGTCTTCGCCGCCATCGTCGCGTGGCCGTTCCTGGACGCGTCGCGGCCGGTCCACTTCACGGCCGACCCGCTGGAACGGCCGGTCCAGACCGCCGTCGGCGTCGCGGCCGTCGTGTTCGTCATGATCGCCTCGATCGCGGGCATGAACAACATCGCCGCCGAGATACTGGGCGTCGGGACCGGCCCCGTCAACCGGGTCCTCTCGGTCGCCATCCTCCTCGGACCCCTGGCCGCGGGCGGCATCACGTACCGCGTGTTGCGGGGTAACGAGCCCGGGGCGGGCGGCGACGTCCGGGAGGTGGCGGACGATGACTGACGTCGGCCTCCCCGCGCGGGCGTACCGCGGCCTCGACGCAGCGAGCAAGCTCCTCGGCGTCGGGCTGATCGCCGTCGGCCTGGACGTCGGCGGCGACACCGCGACGGGCGTGGCGCTCGCGCTCGCCGGCGCCGCCCTCGGAACGCTCACGGTCTTCATCGACAACCATGACTGACGACACCACGGACGCGGACGACACGCACGCATCGGCCGTCGCCAGGCGCGACTTCCTCAAGGGGGTCGGCGCCGCGACCGCCCTCGGGCTGACGGGGCTCGGCGCCGCCAGCGACCGGGGCATGCAGGGCCTGAAGACCGTCTCCGACCCCGTCGGGGACTACCCCTACCGGGAGTGGGAGGACCTCTACCGCGAGCAGTGGGACTGGGACGCCGTCGCCCGGAGCACCCACAGCGTGAACTGCACCGGCAGCTGCTCGTGGAACGTTTACGTCAAGAACGGCCAGGTCTGGCGGGAGGAACAGGCCGGCGACTACCCGCAGTTCGACGAGTCCGTCCCCGACCCGAACCCCCGGGGGTGTCAGAAGGGCGCCTGCTACACCGACTACGTGAACGCCGACCACCGCGTCACGGAGCCGTTGGTGCGCGTCGACTGGTCGGCCGACGACCCGTCGCCGGAGGGCCGCGGCGACGCCCGCTGGAAGCAGGTGTCCTGGGACGAGGCGCTCGCCGCGATCGCGGACCACGTCATCGACGAGGTCGTCGCCGGACGGTACGACGCCATCAGCGGGTTCACGCCCATCCCGGCGATGTCGCCGGTCTCGTTCGCCGCGGGCTCCCGGCTCATCAACCTGCTCGGCGGGCTCTCCCACTCCTTCTACGAGTGGTACTCCGACCTCCCGCCCGGCCAGCCGATCACCTGGGGCACGCAGACCGACAACGCCGAGAGCGCCGACTGGTACAACGCCGACTACATCATCGCCTGGGGGTCGAACATCAACGTCACGCGCATCCCCGACGCGAAGTACTTCCTGGAGGCGGCGTACGACGGCACGAAGCGGGTCGGCGTCTTCCCCGACTACTCCCAGACCGCCATCCACACCGACGAGTGGCTCGCCCCCGACGCGGGGAGCGACATCGCCCTCGCGCTGGGGATGGCCCGCACCATCGTCGACGAGGGACTGTACGACGAGGCCCACCTGAAAGAGCAGACGGACATGCCGCTGCTCGTCCGGGAGGACACCGACAAGTTCCTCCGTGCGAGCGACGTGTCCGGCCTCGGCGGCGGGGTCGACGATCCAGGGAAGACGTTCGTGATGCTCGACCGCGAGGGGCGCCCGCGCGTGGCGCCGGGGTCGCTCGGCGACCGCGACGGCCAGCACGACCACGACGCGAGCATCGCGCTCGACTTCGACCCGCAACTCGGCGTCGAGGCGACCGTCGGCGGGCACGACGTCCGCTCGGTCTGGTCGCGGCTGACCGCGGAGCTCGGGACGTACACCCCCGAGTTCGTCCACGACCGGACCGGCGTCGGCCGGGAGACCCACCAGCGCATCGCCCGGGAGTTCGCGGAGGCCGACCGCGCGAAGATCATCCACGGCAAGGGCGTCAACGACTGGTACCACAACGACCTCGGCAAC
>JBDGSZ010000081.1:0-24156 GCA_042217265.1 Haloferacaceae archaeon | reverse complement strand
CGAGGCCGGCGTCGACGAGGTCCTCGTTGGCCTCGATCAGGAGCTTCTCCGTGTACGGGTCGCCGACCTGGACCGCGGGACGGTCCTCGGTTTCGGCGTCCTCGGCCAGGTCCTCGCTGGCGAAGGAGGCGCCCCCGAGGCCGTCCCGACCCGTGGCGTTGCCGACCAGGACCAGCGCGTTCCCGGCCGACTTCGCCTCCGCCGTGACCATCCGGTCGGGCGTCGTCAGGCCGACGCAGGCGACGTTCACCAGCGGGTTCCCGACGTAGTCCGGGTGGAAGTCGACGCTCCCCGCCACCGTCGGAACGCCGATGGCGTTGCCGTAGTCGGCGATGCCCTCGACGACCCCCTCGAACAGGTACCGCGAGTGCTCGCGGTCGAAGGGCCCGAAGTACAGCGAGTCCGCGAGCGCGACGGGGTAGGCACCCATCGACATCGTGTCCCTGACGATGCCGCCGACGCCCGTCGCCGCGCCGTCGTAGGGGTCGACGTACGACGGGTGGTTGTGGCTCTCGATGCCGAGCGTGGCGTAGACGTCGCTCCCGTCGCCCTCCCCGCCACCCGGCAGCCCGACGACGGCGGCGTCGTCTCCCGGGCCGACGACGACCGCCTGGCCGTCCGTGTCGAAGGCGCCGAGGAGCGGGCGCGAGGAGCGGTAGGCACAGTGTTCGCTCCAGAGGTTCTCGAACAGCGCCGCCTCGGCGCGGGTCGGCTCCCGCCCCAGCTCGGCGACGACGCGCTCGCGGTCGGAGTCGGCGAGGCTCATCCGTCCGCCCGTTCATCGAGGCCGGATAAATCGCTTGCCATGTCCAGGGGCCCCGCAACCGCCGGGCCGAATCCGGTAGTTCTATGTCCGGCGCGGCGCGACCCGGTCGCTGATGGACGAACAGAAGCTCTGGGGTCTGCTCGGCATACTGCTCGCGGTGGCCGGCGTGGCAGTCATCGCCCCCGAGGTGCTCCACGGCCTCGGCGGCGAGGGGCTGGGGGCGATGATGCTGACCGTCTACGGCGCGGGCGTCGCCGTCGCGGCGCTCGTCACGATCCTCGTCGTCGGCCCGAGCGTCGTCCGGGGCGCGTAGCCCGAACCCACACCGGGGGGCTTTTTTCCCCGCCCGACCTACCCAATCGCGTGCTGTCCGTCGAACTCCACGCGCACTCGGCGCTCTCCCACGACGGCCGCGATCCGGTGGAGGCGCTTCTCGAACGGGCCGAGGTGGTCGGGCTCGACGGACTCGCGGTGACCGACCACGACGCCATCGAGGCGAGCCTCGAGGCCGAACGGCTGGCTCCCGACTACGGCCTCGTCGGCATCCCCGGGATGGAGGTTTCGAGCGCCGCGGGCCACGTCCTCGCGCTCGGCGTGCGCGACCTGGTCCCGGCGGGGCTTCCCTTCGAGGAAACCGTCGAGCGCATCCGCGACCAGGGCGGGGTCGCGGTCGTCCCCCATCCGTTCCAGCGGTCGCGCCACGGCGTCGCCCGCCGGGTCGACCGCGACACCCTCGCGACCGCCGACGCCATCGAGGTGTTCAACTCCCGGCTCCTGACCGGCATCGCCAACCGCCGGGCGCGGAACTTCGCCGCCGCCCGCGGCCTCCCGATGACCGCCGGGAGCGACGCCCACATCAAGGAGATGGTCGGGCGGGCGGCCACGGACCTCGCGACCGACGAGCGGAGCGTCGGGGCCGTCCTCGACGCCATCCGGGACGGCCGGACGAGCGTCACGGGCCGACGGACGCCGTGGCACGTCTCCGTCCGGCAGGCCGCCGGGGGCGCGAAACGACGGGTGCTCCGACGGGTGGCCGACCTCTGGTGACGTCGATCCGCGGCGCCGACCCGGCGATCGTCCGGACCGCCCGGGAGCGCGGCGACCCGCTGCCCGGCACGGCGGGCTTCGCCGGCCGCCTCGACGGGACGCTCGTGCGCGACGTCCTCGGGCGCGAACCGCTGTTCTCCGAGGCCGACGACCCGACCGCGTGGAGCCACGACCCGACCGACCTCGACGACCCGTCGCCGGTGCCGGCGGGCCACGAACGCGACGCCGACGGCGACCGGGAGCGCTGGCCGCTTCCCGACCCCCCGGCCGCCGACCCGGACGCGGCGCTCGACGGCGTCCGCGACGCGCTCCTGACGAGCGTCGACCGGGCCGACGCCGACGCCGTCGGCTTCTCCGGCGGCGTCGACTCCGCGCTCGTCGCCTCGGGGCTGCCCGACGTCCCCTGCTACGTCGTCGGCTTCGAGGGCGCACCGGACGTGAAACGGGCCCGCGCGGCCGCCGCGGACCTCGGCCGCGACCTGCGCGTGGCGACCGTCGACCACGACGACCTCCGTCGGGCGGTCCGCGCCGTCGTCGCGGCGACCGGGCGGACGAACGCGATGGACGTCGCCATCGGCGCGACGTTCTACCTGGTCGCCGCGGCCGCGGCCGCCGACGGCCACGACCGGCTCGCGCTCGGCCAGGGCGCCGACGAACTGTTCGGCGGATACGCGAAGGTCGCCCGCCTCGACGACCGCGTCGCCGCCGACACCGTCCGAGCCGCGGTCCGCGAGACGATCCTCGACCTCCCGGACGGCCTCGAACGGGACGTCCTCGTCTGCCGCGCCGCCGGCGTCGATCCCGTGACCCCACTGCTCCACGACCGCGTGGTCACGGCCGCGCTCGCGCTGCCCGCGGAACTGCTGGTCGACCGCGACGCGGGCGACCGCAAGGTCGCGCTCCGGCGCGTGGCCCGCGAACGGGTCGGAGCCGTCGCCGACGCGGACAAGAAGGCCGCGCAGTACGGTTCCTACGTCTCCCGGGAACTGAATCGGCTGGCCCGACGGGCCGGGTTCAAGCGACGGATGGACGACCACGTGCGGCGGTACGTCGAGTCGCTGGTCTGACCGCCCCCGCCGAGCCGCTCAGCCCCGCGCCCCCCGCGCCGCCTCGATGGCCTCCAGGCCGAGCGCCCGCACGTCGTCGTCCAGGTCGGCCGCCCGGAGGTCGTCGGGATCGTACCAGTCCCACACCTCGGGACCGCGCTCGCCGGGCGCGGGGTCGATGATCCGGCTATCGGCGGTCGCGTAGTAGACGTGGTCGACGTGCTGGTGACCCACCTCGCCGTCGCAGACGTTGATGTCCTCCAGCAGGAGGTGTCGCGGCCGGGGCACCGTCCGGGCCGTGGACGAGGACACCTCGCGCTGGTCGAGGAGCAGGTCGGGGTCGAGGCCGGTCTCCTCGCGCGCCTCCCGGAGCGCCGCCTCGTGTGGCAGCTCGCCGCGGTCGACGTGACCCCCCGGCGGCAGCCGGATGCCCAGTCGGTCGTGCTCGTGGAGCGCCGTCGCGCCGTCGGCGACGAGGTAGGCCGTCGCGACGAAGTGGCGGGTCGTCTCCATGGCCGCCGCTCGGCGGCGACGGGGTTGGCCGTTACGGTCGCGACCCCGACGGCCGTAACGCTCACGTCACGCGGCGGCGTGGCTCCGACCGACGCCCTCCACGCGTCGTGGTCCCATGGGACACGTTAGAATCAGGGACGAGGTTCACTGTCGCACGGTCCCCGCACCGAATCTCGACGGCGAGATCACCGTCGATCTCGCCGGCGAGGGAAACGAGGTCGTCGTTCCGGCGGAGGTGACCGTGACGCGGCGTTAGGGGAGCTTGACCTGCTCCTCGGCCTCGAGGAGCTCGTGGTACCGGTTCCGGATGGTGACCTCGGAGATGTTCGCCACCTCGCTCACCTCGGACTGCGTGACCTTCTCGTTGGTCAGGAGCGAGGCGGCGTAGACGGCGGCGGCGGCCAGCCCGACCGGCGACTTGCCCGAGTGGACGCCTTGGTCCTTGGCGGTCTTCAGGAGGTCGCGCGCGCGGCGCTCGGCCTCGTCGGAGAGGCCGAGGTCGGAGGCGAAGCGGGGGACGTAGCTCTCGGGGTCGGCGGGCTGGATTTCGAGGTTGAGTTCGCGGACGATGTAGCGGTAGGTGCGGGCGATCTCGTCCTTGCCGACGCGTGAGACGTTGGCGATCTCGTCGAGCGAGCGGGGGGTGCCGGCCTGGCGGGCGGCGGCGTACAGCGCGGCGGTGGCGACCCCCTCGATGGAACGGCCGGGGAGGAGGTCCTCGTCGAGCGCGCGGCGGTAGATGACGCTGGCGGTCTCCCGGACGTTCTCGGGGAGGCCCAGCGCGGAGGCCATGCGGTCGATCTCGCCGAGCGCCTGCTTGAGGTTGCGCTCCTTGGAGTCGCGGGTGCGGAAGCGCTCGTTCCAGGTGCGCAGGCGCTGCATCTTCTCGCGCTGGCGCGAGGACAGGGTCTTGCCGTAGGCGTCCTTGTCCTGCCAGCCGATGTTGGTCGACAGCCCCTTGTCGTGCATCATGTTCGTCGTCGGCGCACCCACCCGGGACTTCTCGTCTTTCTCCTTGGAGTCGAACGCGCGCCACTCGGGGCCGCGGTCGATCTCGTCCTCCTCGACAACGAGACCGCAGTCGGTACAGACGGTCTCGCCGTGTTCGGTGTCGGTCGCCAAGTGGCCGCCACACTCGGGGCACCGGAGACGCTCCTCCTCGCTCTCGCTCGTTTCCGTTTCCTCCTCGTTCTCGCGCGCGCGTGGGCGTTCCCTCTCGGTCGTGTATTCTCGTACGCTCTCGGTCATTGTGTTGGACGAAGAAGGCCGCGGTTTGTCCTTCGTACTGTACGATTGCATCCGATAGGACTTAAATCTGGCGGCCGTGTACGGCCCGCGAGCGACGAAAAACTACACGACCGAACCGCTTCCGCTCCCGGACGCTCCGACCGTTCGCGGTCGCGACGTTGAGGTGGCGAAAACGCGGTCGGTTATTAGTGTGTTTCGCCGTCCGTGGGAGCGCGGCGCCGGGCGACGCGCCACAGGAGGGCCGTAGCGGACCGCGGCGACCGGGGCATCGAGGGGCGCCCGGAGTCGCTCGTCACGACACGACCGGCCGTGCCGACCGGGAATTTATCACGTTCCCTCAGTTACCAACCCGGAGTGAACGGGGGAGCGGGGGAGGACAGCCGGACCGACCGGGCCACCGACGACGTCCTGCTCGCCATAGCGCCGGGTCGCGACCGCGGCCTGCTCCGGGAGTGGCTGGGGACGGTTCCGGAGTACCGGGTCGCGGTCGCCGACGCGGTGCCGGCCGAGGCGAGCTACGACCTCTGTCTCGTCGACGAAGCCACGTGGCGCGCGCACAACGACCGGCTCCGCGATCTGAAGGCGGCGGCCGACCCGGTCTACCTCCCGCACCTGCTCCTGGCGTCCGACCCGGACGGGCTGGCCGACGGGAGCGCACGCGGGGACGACGGGACGGTCGACGACGTCGTCGGGCTCCCGGTCGAGCGGAGCACCCTGGGCCGGCGCATCGAGAACCTGCTCCGGACGCGCCGGTCGTCCCTGGAGTTGCGGGAGCGGGAGGAGCAGTACGAGCAGCTCGTCGAGCTCACGCCGGAGGGCATCCTGCTCGTCGACGACGATCGGATCCGGTACGCGAACCGGGCGATGGCGGACATCCTCGGGGTCGAGGACGAGCGGCTCGTCGGCCGGTCGATACGCGGGTTCGTCGACCCGTTCGACGGGCCGCTCGGGGACCTGCTCGACACGGTGAGCGCCGAGGGGGCGGTCGACGAGTTCGTCGACGTCACGTTCGAGACGGTCGACGACGAGGCCGTCGAGACCGCCGTCGCCGGCGTCGCGGTGACCTACCGGGGGGACCGCGTGACGCAGTTGCTCGTGCGCGACCTCACCGAGGAGCGGCGGCGACAGCAGCAGGTCGACCTCCTGGGGCGTGCGGTCGAGGCGGCCGCGCGGGGCATCACCGTCGCCGACGCGCGGCAGGACGACGTGCCGCTGGTCTACGCGAACGCCGCCTTCGAGCGGATCACCGGGTACGACTCGGCGGAGGTCGTCGGACGGAACTGTCGGTTCCTCAAGGGCGAGAAGACCGACGAGGAGACGGTGGCGACGCTCCGGGAGGCCATCGAGGACGAGCGGGCCGTGTCGGTCGAGATCCGGAACTACCGGAAGGACGGCACGCCGTTCTGGAACCAGCTGGACATCGTGCCGGTACGGGACGACGCCGGCGAGGTGACCCACTTCCTCGGCCTCCAGCGCGACGTGACCGAGCGCCGTGAGCGGGAGGAGCGGCTGACGGTGCTCAACCGCGTGCTCCGGCACAACCTCCGGAACCGACTCAACGTCGTCCGCGGCTACGCCGAGGAGATCCAGGCGACCGGGAAGGGTGACGATCGGGCGGCCGCCGGCCACATCATCGACGCGGTCGAAGAGCTGCTCGACATCGCCGACCAGGTTCGCTCGTTCCGGAAGGTCGTCGGAAGCGACCGGCAGGTCCTCCGGACCCACGACCTCGTCCCGCTCCTCGAGCGGGCGGCGGCGGGGCTCCGCCGCGAGCGGCCGGACGCGACGGTGCGGCTGTCGCTCCCCGAGGAGGCCCCGGTGCGCGCCCACGAGACGCTCCCGCTCGCCGTGGGCGAACTGTTCGACCTCGCGGCGGGGCCGGCCGGGGCCGTACCGGACCTCTCGGTCCGCGTCGACGACGACGACGACCGGTTGGCCGTCGAGCTCGTCGATCACGGCGGGACGATTCCGGCCGACGACCTGGCGGTGCTGGAGGAGGACGGGGAGACGGCGATCGGACACCCGCAGGGCGTCGGGGCGTGGCTCCTGCGGTGGGTGGTCGTCTACTCGCGGGGGGAGATCGGCGTCGACACGTCCGCCGGCGCGCGGACGGTCCGCCTGCGCCTCCCGAGGAACGTCGAGTGACGCGTCGGGACCGCCGTCGTCGCGGCCGGGACCCCGACACGGAGGGGCGGCCGCGTCGGTCCGCGACCGCGGACGACGACCGCGCCGGCCGCGGTCAGAGGTTCTCGACGACCCGGTCGCCGCTGACGACCTCCGGGATGACGACGGCGTCGGCGCCGACGCGGCGGGCAGTCGACTCGTACATCTCGTCGCCGACGCGGACGACGAGGCGTGATTCGGGGGCGATCTGGCTCACGGCGACGCCGATCTGGATGTTCGCGTTGGAGTCGTCGATGGCGGCGACGACCGTGGCGGCGCGCTCGATGCCGGCCGCGCGGAGCGTCTCCTCGCGGCGCGCGTCGCCGCCGACGACGAGCGTGTCAGCGCCGATGCGCTCGCGCTCCTCGGCGTCGGACTCGACGACGACGACGTCCGTTCCCCGCTCGCGGAGCCGTTGGGCGACGGTCCGCCCGAACATGCCGTGGCCACAGATGATGACGTGGTCCGAGAGGTTCTCGATCGCGCGCTGTGTTTGCATGCGTGTCAACTCCCGTCCGAGCCGCCCGTCGAAGGCGGCGTCCAGCGCCGACTCGCCGACCCAGATGCCGGCCAGGATGAGGGCGCCGAACAGGACGACCGCGAACGCCTTCGTCGCGCGCTCGGGCCCCGAGTGGTGCTCGAAGTACAGCTCGATGCTCGTCGGGTCGAGCAGCCAGAAGGCCGCGTCGACGACCGAAACACCCGTCAGCAGGACGAACCCGGCGACGCCGACGACGAGAAGCGTCGCGAGCGTCGCGAGCGGAAGCGCGGCTGCGCGGACCCGCTCGCGGACCTGGCCGAAAGGCGACGGCGGCACTGGCGGTGGTTGGCCCTGGGAGTAAAAAGCCCGTTGCCGGCATCGTCGGCGCCGGGCGCGCCGTCGTAGGTCGGAACCGGGGGCACGCGGGCGCCGTCGACCGCCGTGGTACCGGCGCCCCGCCGCGACCGGGTGCTCACGTCCCCGGCTCGGTCAGCGTCGCCGCGCCGAACGGGACCGAGAAGGCGTCGCACCATATCGCGACGCCGTTCGTCCCCGCGGGGTCGACGCCGTCCGACAGCCGCTGGGTGAACGTCCCGGTCTTCGTCATCTCGCCGCCGTCGGCGCCCCCGTCGATGAGGACCTTCCGGCCGGCGTCGACCGCCTCGGCCGTGTCCGGGTCCTCGGCCGGCGTCAGGTAGCAGAACACGTCCGGGCCCTGGGTCTGGTCGTACTCGATGAACCGCAGCAGGAGGCCGTCGCCGTCGCGCGCGAGCTCGACCGTGCCGGAACAGCGGTGGCCGTCCTTGCCCGTGAACGTCCCGGATTTCAGGACCGTCGGCGCCCCGTCCCCGCTCCGGGTCGTCTCCTCCTCCACCCGCGTCGCGCGCTCCGGGGCGAACAGCTCGTAGGCCCCGTACCCGCCGCCGAGCAGCGTCGCGCCGCCGACCGCGCCGAGCAGCGTCCGTCGGTTCATACGTCGACGAGGTCGGCGGGAACCGAAAGGCGTTGTCCAAACTTCGTGTGGAATCCGTTCGGAGGCCGACCCGACTGTGTGCCGTGGAAGCTCACACGAACCGCGTCCGGGTCCCGCGGAGGCGGTCGAACGCCGCCGCGAGGACGGCGAGGACGAAAAGCGAGAGGGGCACGGTGACGGCGGTCGAGACGACGTTCGACCAGGTTTCGAGGCCGACCGCAGCGGCGCCGACGCTCAGGACGGCCCCGACGATCCCGGCGGCGAGGCCGACGCCGACCACGAGGACGAGCAGCAGGGCGAACACCGACAGGAACGCCGGCCGAACGAGCCCCCAGCTACGGCGGAAGGCGGCGACGAAGTGCTCGTCCTCGGCGGCGATGAACATCGTCGTGAAGACCAGGCCGACGTAGGCGACGATGCCGGGGATCACGAGGAGCAACGACCCGATGACCACGAGGAGCCCGAACGCGAGGCCGCCGACGATGACGTTCGCCGTGGTCCAGGGCAGCCGTCGCGTGTAGAACTCCCGCGGGATGTCGTCGGTCGCGCCCGCGACGAACGTCCGGACCGCCACCACGGTGAACGCCGACATGCCGACGAGGGTGACGAGCACGACCGCCGCGTGGACGGCCGTCGGCGCCGGGTACGTGACCCCGACCGACGCCTCGCCGGGGAGGCGCGACCCCAGAAGGGCGTCGAGCAGGCCGTTGAACGAGAGCTGGTAGAGCACCATCGCCGGGAGGTACAGCGCCAGCAGGAGCGCGCCGGTCCGGGAGAGGAACCGCGCGGCGCCGTCGCGGACGGCCCCGCCGACCGAGAGGTCGGTCACGACTTACCCCCGGCGGATAGGCGGTGCTGCGGGCGGGACGGCCGTCGAACGGTACGACTCCCGGTGGAGGGAGGGCTGGTGGGGACCATACACGCCGGGACACGCGGGGACGGGTCTTGAATCTATCCCGGGAAGCGGTGGGCTCGCCCATCCGTCCCGAACCCTTATGTCCGAGAGCGAACCATCCCGGCGCGATGCGGAGGCAGGAGCCGTGACCGACGGGCGGATCGAGTTCGTCGACGGCGCCGACGAACCCGACGGCGCGGTGCCGCCGCCGCGACCGCCCGACGATCCGGGAGCGTGGTACGCGCCCGAGGTGCGCGCCCAGTACGCCGTCGTCCCCGGCGTGGTGGTGACGGTGCGGGAGCGCGGGCAGGAGTTCGCGTACGAGGTCCGGGAGCCGCCGCTGTCGGCGGCCGACCGGGCGGCCCTCGCGACCGTCCGCGACCACTTCTCGACGGAAAGCCGTCGCCGCCCGCTGACGCGGGAGGGGACCCGTGAGCGGGCGGCGGTCGGGTTCGAGCCGAAGTACGAGCGGGCGCTCTCCCGCCTGCTCGACGCCACGCCGGCGGCGCACCGACGGATCGACTACCACGCGCTCTGCGGACTGCGCCTGCTCGGCGACGCGACGCCGCTGGCGCTCGACGACCGGGTCGAGGTGGTCGACGTGGGGGGTGACGGAGGCTCCGTGGTCGTCCACACCGAGGATTACGCGCCCGCGGTCACGGCCTTCGACCCCGACGCCGACTACGTCGACCGGGTGGCGGGCGAGCGGGTCGCCGCGTACGCCGTCGACTTCGCCGGGTTCGAGGTGCCGGTCGTCGTCTACCGCGAGCACCTCCTGGGGAGCGACCAGTTCGCGACCAAGTACGCCGTCCTCGAACCGGACCTCCTGCCCGGCGACGAGGAGCTCATCGCGGAGTGCAAGGAGCGCGTCTGGGAGGCCAACGTCTCGGAGGTGGTCGAGGACCGGTACGCGTTCGTGCGCGACCGGGCCAGGCGGTTCCTCTCGCGGCGGTTGACGGCGCGCAACACCCGGGCGTGGCTCGACGCCACCGAGTACCGGGTGAAGAGCGCGCTCGCGGAGTACGGCCTGGCGGTCCCGCCCGTCGACGCCCGGTTCGCCGAGGACCGCCTCGACGACCTGGTCTACTACGTGCTCCGTGACTACGTGGGCTACGACATCCTCACCATCCCCCTTCGCGACCCCCACCTGGAGGACGTCGAGGCCAACCGCGTGGGCGAGCGGGTGAAGGTCATCCCCCGGGCCGACGAGATACCGGTCGGGCGGATCCCGACGAACCTCGCCTTCGCCGACGAGACGGCCTTCGTCAACGTCGTGACGCAGCTCGCCGCCGACGACGGCGCCGAGCTGAACGCCTCGAACCCCTCCGCGAAGGTCAACCTCGACCCGCCGGGCGTCGAGGAAACCATCCGGTGTGCGGTCGCGCTCCCGGTGGTGAGCGAGGGCGGCCCGCACGTCTCGGTGCGCAAGCAGGCCGCCGACGTGATGACGCCCGTCGAACTCGTCGAGCGCGACGCGCTCCCGACGGAGCTGGTGACCCTGCTCTGGCTCCTCTACGAGCACCAGGGCGTGGTCCTGTTCTCCGGTCCGACCGGCGTCGGCAAGACGACGCTGATGAACGCCCACATGCCGTTCGTCCCCTACGACGACCGGCCGGTCTCCATCGACGAGGGCTCCCGCGAGGTCAGACTCCCCCACGAGACGGGCGTCTCGCTCACCACCCGCGATCACGAGAACGAGTACAAGCGCGTGACGATGGCCCAGCTGATGACCGAAACCAACTACCTGAACCCCGACGTGGAGGTCATCGCGGAGATCAACACGCCGGCCTCCTTCGAGACGTTTGGCGAGACCATCAATACGGGTCACGGCGTGGTCGGGACGACGCACTCCGAGGACGTCGAGACGCTCGTCAACCGCGTCATCGAGCAGGACCTGCCGGCGTACCTCCTGCGCGAGATCGACCTCGTGGTCTTCCCGCACCACGTCGACGGCGAGCGGTACGTCGCCGAGGCGGTGGAGTTCGTCGACGACCCCGCGGGCCTCGACGCCGAGGGCGCGGTCGCCCGGCCCGGCCTGCCCTCCGGCGTCGTCGAAAAGGACGACCGGCGGATCGGGTGGAACGTCGTCGTCGACCGTGACGTCGACGGCGGGTTCCGGGTCGACTACGCCCACCCGGAACTGGGCGACGCGGAGCGCGACCTCGGGTTCCGCGTGCTCCACCGGATCGCCAACGCCACCGACCGGCCGCTCTCGGCGGTCGAGGACGAGTTCCACCGGAAACACAGGTACGTCGAGTACCTCCTCCGGGAGGGCGTCGACGACTTCCGGGAGCTGTTCGGCTTCGTGTCGGACCTCCGGACCGACGAGGCCGCGACCGTCGAGCGGGTTCGGCGGCAGGGAGAGGGCGCAGGCGGCCCGAGGTCGCCCGCGGCCGACGAGGACTGACCGCCTCCGCGGTCACCCGCGGTCCGAGACCTCCGGCTCCCCGACGCCACCCCGGGGTACCAGTCCGAGCAGGCTCCGGGCGAGGCTCCGGGTCTCCGTGCGGGCGACCACCCACCGGTAGAGGACCAGCCCGAAGACCACGAGAACGTTCGTGACGAGGAAGAAGACCATCTCCTCGACGGGGAGCCCGGCGACCGCGAGACCCGTCGAGTACCGCGACGAGATGGTCCAGAGCCCGAGGCCGATGGCGATCCGGTCGACGATCCAGAGGTAGACGGTGGGGACGAGGATCGCGGGCGCGACGGTGCGGCGCTCGCGCCAGATGACGGGGCCGCCGAGAAACCAAAGGAAGCCGAGGATCGGCGATCCCCACAGGAGCACGTAGCCGAGGTAATGGCCCGGCGTGGTGTAATAGAGCGCGAGGCCGGCGAGGAGGAGGGCGCTGACGACGAGCAGGCCGACGGGACGGGCGCGCACGTCGGCGGGGCGCTCCGGGTCGACCGACGGATCGAGGGCGTAGAGCCAGAGGCAGGTGAGCGCGGTCTGGAGGAGGAAGAAGGACAGTTCGCCGAGCGGGATGACCCACAGGCGCGCCGTCACGACGCCCTCGCCGTACCACCAGACGCCGCGCTTGATGAGGTACCCGTCCCAGGCGAAGGTGTACGCGAAGGCGATGCCCATGAGCGCCACGACGCTGAGCGCGTCCACCCTGGTCCGCAGGCCGCCGCGGATCCGGGCGTAGACCCCGACGGCGAGCAGCGGGCCGCCGACGGTGACCGCGAGGTACGCGAGATACGTCGAGGTCAGGGGGCGGAACGCCGACGCCGGTGTCACGCCCGGTCACCTCGCCGGACCGTCGGCTCGGGGTGCGGGCAGGACGCCGACGGTTCGCCGTCGGGGCGGCGAGCGCCGGCCGGCGGCGTCGTCCCGGTCGGGCCGCGTGTCATCCGTCCACGGACTTCTGGGGGCCCGGGGCCAAAGGTGTACCGCGTCGCGGGGCTAGTACTCGTGGAAGACTTCCCCACAGCGGCGACACTCGATGGTCGTGGGTCGGACCCACCGTTTCACCTTCTCGACCGGTCCGTGACACTCCGGACAGACGCCCATGCCGCGGTCGTCGGCGGCGCGGACGGAGAGGTCGAGCATGAGGTCCTCCAGTTCCTCAATCCGCTCGGTCTGCTCCTCGACGGTCTCCTGGAGCTGGTCGATCCGTTGCTCGTACGCCTCCGCGGAGTCGAGGTCGACCACGAGGTCCTCGGCGGTCCCCTGTTCGGTCGCCTGACGCGTCTCGGCGTCGGCCTCCGCCTCGGCCGCCTGGTCGGTGTCGTCGCTCACAGGTATCGATACGCCGCGGACGGCTTTAAACACGGACCCAGTCAGTTCGCCCCGCGTCGCGGGTCGGCCGAGTGACCGGGCGGGCGCGAGAACCGCCGGGAACGACGCGGAGCGACCGGAGCGTCGGGAACGACGCGGAGCGACGGGGGCGACGCGGGGCGACGCGGGGCGACGAGTCCGGAGACGACGCGGGTAACGGGCCCGCGCGGGCGCACCAGTCCCGTCACGGACGCGATCGGACGACCGGTATCGACGGCCGAACTGTTTCGGTACGTTTCATAACACGCCGCAGCGTCTATCCCTATGGCATGTCCCACGCGTCGTCGGCGGGCGTCCACGTCGCCGCGCGCCCCGGGTCGCTCTGGTTCGCCGCCGGAGCGGCGGTGCTCGGCCTCGGGACGTGCTACTTCCTCGTCCGGGGCGCCGTGGTGGAGGACCGGCGGGCGCGGCGGTTCCACGCCGTCATGGCGCTCGTGCCCGGCGTCGCGTTCGCGTCGTACCTCGCGATGCTGTTCGGGTTCGGCGTGGCGGAGGTGACGGTACAGGGACGGGGATCCGTCGACGTCTACTGGGCGCGCTACGCCGACTGGCTGTTCACCACCCCGCTGCTCCTGGTCATCCTCGGGTTGCTCGCCGGCGCCGACGGGGAGACGCTGTTCGGCGCCGTCGCGGTCGACGCGTTCATGATCGTCACCGGCCTCGCGGCCACGCTGTCGCGGGCCCGGACCTACCGCTTCGTCTGGTGGGGGATCAGCGTGTTCGCCTTCCTGCTCGTCGCGTACTTCCTGGTCGTCACTCTGGACGACCGGGCGCGCCGGCGCGGCCCCGAGACGGTACGGACCTTCCGCCTCCTGCGGAACCTCACGCTCGGGTTGTGGGCCGCGTACCCGGTCTGGTGGCTGCTGGGGGGGAACGGCGCCGGCCTAGTCGGGCCGGGGGCCGAGGCGCTCGGGTTCGCGGTCCTCGACGTGCTGGCGAAGGTCGGGTTCGGGATACTGTTGCTCCACAGCGACGCCGTCCTCGAGGACGCGAGCGCGCCCGACGCGGGCGCCCCGGTGACGGCCGACCCCGCGGAGTGAGCCGCGCCGACGCGCCCGGCGGGTCAGGCCAGACGGCGAACGTAGGCACCCACGGCGACGATGACGGCCGCCATCGCCACGTTCAGCGCTCCCGGGACGACCCGACCGAGCGAGATGCGGTACGCGCCGAACGCGACGAGCCCCGCACCGACCAGCGCGTGGGCCCCGAAGACCAGGTCACTCGACTCCATACGGACCCGCGTGGGGCCACCCTCTTAACGGTGGGCGACCCGCCCGCGGCGCGGGTCAGCCGTCGTCGGGGTCGACCGACGGCCGGGTCTGCTCGACGGCGCGCCGGAGGTGTGACTGCTCGACCACCAGCCCCTCGGCGGTGTCGACGTCGAAGTCCCGGTCACGGAGGTAGTCCTCCATCGCGAGCAGGCCGGCCTCGCGCACGACGCCCGCGAGATCGCTGCCCGTGTAGCCGGCCGTCGCCGTCGCGAGCGCCTCGAGGTCGACCCCGCTCGTGGGCGCGCCGTCGAGGTGGATGCCGAGGATCTCCGCTCTGGCCGCGGCGTCGGGTAGCGGGACCTCGACGCGCTTTTCGATCCGGCCGGGACGCAGGAGCGCGGGGTCGATGGAGTCCGGGCGGTTGGTCGCCGCCAGAACCGCGACCTCTCCCCGGGCCGAGAGCCCGTCGAGCTCGGTCAGCAGCTGCGAGACGACCCGCTCGGCGGCGCCCGTGTCGGTCTCCCGCCGCGCGGGGGCCAGGGCGTCGAGTTCGTCGAGGAAGACGACCGAGGGGGCGGTGCGCCGGGCGCGCTCGAACACCTCCCGGACGCCCCGCTCGCTCTCGCCGACGTAGCGGTTCATCAGCTCCGGCCCGTCCACCGCGAGGAAGTTCGCGTCCGTCGAGGCAGCGACCGCCTTCGCGAGCATCGTCTTGCCGGTGCCCGGCGGCCCGTACAGCAGGACGCCGGTCGGCGCGTCGGTCGAGAGCCGCGCGAACAGTTCGGGGTACTGCAGGGGCCACTCGACGGTGCGGACGACCTCGCGCTTCGCCGCCTCGAGCCCGCCGATGTCGCCGTACGAGACCGAGGGGCGCTCGATGGATACCTCCCGGAGCGTGGTCGGCCCGACGGCCTCAAGCGCCGCCTCCAGGTCCGCGTCGCGCACGGCGCCGTTGCCGCCGGCGGCCGCGCGCTCCGCCGCCCGCGTGGCCGCGTCGACCAGGAGCGCCTCCAGGTCCGCGCCGGTGTAGCCGTGCGTGCGCGCCGCGAGCGCGTCGAGGTCGGCGTCGGCGGCGAGGGTGAGGTCGCCGGCCCGGGCCGCGAGCACCTCGCGACGCCCCTCGCGGCCGGGGACGCCGACCCGGAGTTCGCCGTCGAGTCGACCGCCGCGCCGGAGCGCGGGGTCGACCGCGTCGGCGTGGGTCGCCTCGCCGACGACCACGAGGTCGTCGCGGTCCCGGACCCGGTCGAGGAGCCACCCCAGGCTCGACCGCGACCGGCCGCGGCCGTCGTGCTCGGGGTTCGGCGCGGCGGCCGCGAGGTCCTCGACGAGGAGGACGGCGGGCGCGGCGTCGTCGGCCTCGCGGAGGACCGCCGAGAGCGACGCGCGGTCCTCGCAATCGCCCGGGGGGACCTCGATCACCGGCAGGTCGGCCTCGTCGGCGACGGTCCGAACGAGCCGGGTCTTGCCCGTCCCGGGCGGTCCGTGGACGAGGACCCCCGCCGGCGCGCGCGCGCCGACGTCCGCCCGGGCGTCCGGATCCGAGAGCGGCCCGGCGACCAGCCGGCGCAGGGTCGCCCGCTCCGCCGCGAGGCCCCCCAGGCCGCCGGGGGCGGCCCGCTCGCCGCCGGTCGGGTCACCGGCCCGCTCGTTCCGGCGCACGGAGACGGTCGTCTCCGGGGTCACCACCACGGGTCCCTCGGGCTCCGTGTCGAGGACGAGCAGCGAGACGGAGACGGTCCCCCCGAACAGGGCCGCGTCGACGCGGTCCTCGGCCGTCAGCGGCCGGTCCGCGAGCGCCCGCAGGAGCGCGTCGGGGTCGCCCTCCAGCGAGAACGCCTCGGTCGGCGCGACCGTCACCGACTCCGCGGGAACCGGATCGACGGGCCCGACGGTGACGGACGCGCCGGCGTCGGCGTTGCGCTCGACGGCCTCGCCGACGAGGAGCGTCCCGTCGGACAGGCGCGGGCAGTCCTCGCCGACCAGCGCCGCCGTCGACTCGCCGCCCTCGACCCGGACAGCGTCGCCCACGTCGACGCCGGCCCGCCGCCGCGTCGCCGGGGCGAACCTGACGGCGTCGGGCCGAATCTCCGGTCCCCCCTCACCTCGCTCCGCCAGTCTGAGTCGCATCGTCATGTGCTTCGTCGCCGCCGGTGGACGGCCATGGGAACGCCTGAGGGACGAGCCGTGAAAGGGCTTGCCCGACCCGTTCGGGCACTCGCCGCGCGGGCCGAACTGATGGGGGACCCCAGTTACCCGGCCGGGAAACGAAGATTCGATTCCCCACACGTCGAGCATGTTCAGCGTCACGCAACGGATCAGGATCGCCGCCCCACCGGAGGAGGTGTTTGCCTTCATCGACGACCCGCGGAACCACGTGAAGATCACGCCCGGCCTGGTTGACGTCAGCGACGTGGAGGCGCTCTCCAACGGCGGCAAGCGAGCGGAGTACCGGTACAAGCTCGCCGGCGTCAGGCTCGCCGGCCGCGTCGAGGACGTCGAGCGGTCGCCCGGGCGCCGGCTGGTTCAGGACCTCTCGGGCGCCATCGACGGGACCGTCCGCTACGACCTCGACGACGACGACGGCGCCACGGACCTACGCTACGAGGCCGAGTACGAGCTCCCCGACACCGTCGTCGAGACGGTCCTCGCACCTGTCGCTGAGGCGTACAACCGGCGCGAGGCGGAGGCGACGGTCGAGAACCTGAAGACGTTCCTGGAGCACTGAGCTTACTCCTCGAAGAACGCCTCGACCAGCTTCCGCTTGGCCGCCTGGAGGTGCTGGTGGTACGTCGAGGGGACGATGCCCATCGACTCCGCGAGCTGTTCGCCCTCCGCCCGCCGCGGCCACTCGAAGTACCCCCCCGCGTGGGCCTTCTTCAGAGCCGTGAGTTGCCGCTCGGTGAGCCGGTTACGGAGCTCCTCCCGGAAACCCTGCGGGGTGCCCCGGGACTCGTCCTCGTGGTAGGCGACGAGTTCGACGTGGTCGTAGGTCTCCCGGAGTTCGCCGAGGACCCGCCGGGCGGCGCGCTCGGTGCCGACGCGGAACTCCAGGTCGAGCGCGGAGCCGTCGGCGTCCATCGACGTCACGCGGCTCCCGAACTCCGAGAGCACGTCGACGAGCGGCGAGTCGACCAGCCGGAACTGGACCACGCTCCCGTCGTCGGTGTCGGCGACCGTCTCCGCGTCGAGCACGTCCTCGCGGGCGCCGGCGGTCTCGACGATGGACGCGACGTCGTCGTGGTCGGTGCTGACCAGCGTGAGCACGCCCGGGTCGCGATCGTTGGCGATGGTCGCCTCGTGCGTGAACCGGGCGCCGACCTCGTCCGCGAGCTCCACGAGGAAGACGTCGTCGTCCGAGAGTTCGACCCCGACGGTCACCGCGGTGTCGGTCGTGATCATCCGCTTCGTCATCAGGTCGTTGATCGAGGCGCCGATGGACCGGCCGAGCGAGCCGAGCAACACCCGCTCGCGGTCCCCAAGCCGCCCCTCCGCGTCGAGAACGCCGAGCACGCCGTACGTCGTCGAGCGGTACGTGAGGGGGACGAGCGCGTACGTCTCGTCGTCCTCGACCTCGTAGAAGGCGTCCCCGTCCTCGACCGTCAGCGCTTCCTGTCGCTCGATGACCTCCTCCAGCGGCCCGGTACCCGCGGCGCCCGCATCGAGGTCGACCGAGTCGAGCGCCGCGCTCCAGTCGCCGGCCTGCTGGACGAGGCGGATCCGGTCCGCGGCCTCGTCGTAGCGACCCACCCAGGCCGCCGCGTACTCGTCGCCGCCGCCGATCCGCTCGGCGACGGATCGCTCGATCTCCTCGCGGTCGTCGGCGCGCACGAGCGCCGCCGTGACGTCGTCGGCCAGCCCCTTCACCCGGTCGAGCAGCCGGTCGAGGGACTGGCGTTCGGCCTGTAGCTGCTCCTGGGCGCGTCGCCGCTCGGTGACGTCCATCTGGAAGCCGACGTAGTAGGGCACCTCGCCGTCCTCGTCGCGGATGGGGCTGATGTCGACCTGGTTCCAGAACATCGCGCCCTCGCGGGTGTAGTTCTGCAGGACGACCCGCGCGTCGCGCTTCTCGGCGACGGCCTCGCCGAGCTCCGCCACCCGGTCGGGGTCGGTCTCCGGACCCTGGAGGAACCGGTGGTTGGCGCCGACGACCTCCTCGTGCGGGTAGCCGGTGATCTCGGCGAAGGAGTCGTTCATGTAGATGATGGGGTCGTCGGGCTGGGTCGCGTCCGAGATGGTGATGCCGATGGGGGCCTCGTCGAGCGCCCGCTCCTTCAGCCGCCGCTCGGCCTCGGGGGTCAGGTCCGTGATGGGCATCCGCGCCCCGCCCTCCTCGCGCGCGGGGACGTTCGCCTCGACGGCGTCGACGACCGCGTCGACGGCGTCCGGCGACGAGGCGGGAACCAGGGCGGTCGCGTCCGCCTCGACGGCGCGGCGGGCGACCTCGGCGTCGATCGCCTCCGGCACGAGCACCACCGGGAACTCCGCCCGCTCCTGTCGCAGCGTCTCCAGGAGGGCGACGCCGTCGAAGCCGTCCTGGTGGTGGGTCGCGACCACGCAGTCGACGGCCGACGTCTCTACGCGCTCGCGCGCGTGAACGAAGTCCCGGGATCGGGCGACCTCGAACCGGTCGACGCTCCCGAGGTCGTCCGCGGTCGGCCCCTCCGACGGCGCCTCGCCGGCGAAGAGGACGCCGACCGGGGTCCGGTCGGCCGTCATGTCGGGACCTCCGGACCGCGGCGGTCGTGGACGCGGAACGGCGGCGCGGACGCCGGGCGACCGTTGCGGGGTACGGACGCGTTCCTTCCGGGCGCGACGCTCGTCATACCCCTGCCTCCGACCCGGGGGAGGTTAAACGATTCCAAACTGAGACGGTATCGGTTCCCGGGAGCCGGAGGAACGCTTAACGGTCACCCGCATCACGGTGAAGACGGTGCCCATATCCGAATTACCGTGCCCGCAGTGCGGATCGGATGTCAAGGTGGGGCTGCCGAAGGGGTCGACCGTGAAGTCGATCACCGTCAGGGAGCGGCCGGAATCCGACGAGCAGAGGTGGAAAACGCGGGAGTTCACCTGTCGCAACGGCCACGAGTTCTTCGTCGCGTTCGAGTGGTGACGCGGCGGCGGTAGCGTACCGTACTGTTTTGGTGATAGAGTTAGGTCCTATTATCCATTAGTCATCCCTGTATGGTGGGGTCACTACCAATGGCATGGCGTGTGGTACTGCAAGTAGGAGCGATCACCTCCCGGCCCGAGTGGATCTGGCTGGCGCTCGGGACGTTCTTCATGGGTCTGGGCACCCTGTACTTCATGGTGCGGGGGATGGGGGTCTCGGACCCTGAGGCGAAGAAGTTCTACGCGATCACGACGCTGATCCCGGCCATCGCGTTCACGATGTACCTCTCGATGCTGCTGGGGTACGGCGTGACGTCGGTGCCGTTCGCGGGCGAGGAGAACCCGATCTACTGGGCGCGGTACGCGGACTGGCTGTTCACGACGCCGCTGCTCCTCCTCGACCTCGCGCTGCTCGTCGACGCCGACCAGGGCACCATCCTGGGGCTCGTCGGCGCGGACGGCATCATGATCGGCACGGGGCTCATCGGCGCGCTGACGAAGGTCTACGTGTTCCGGTTCGTCTGGTGGGCCGTCAGCACGGCAGCGCTGCTGTACATCCTGTACGTGCTGTTCTTCGGCTTCACCCGGAAGGCGAGCGAGATGGACGACGACGTGGCGTCGACGTTCATGATACTCCGGAACCTGACCATCGTCCTCTGGTCGGCCTACCCGATCGTGTGGCTGGTCGGCAGCGAGGGCGCCCGGGTCGTTCCGCTCAGCGTCGAGACCCTCCTGTTCATGATTCTCGACGTGAGCGCGAAGGTCGGGTTCGGCCTCATCCTGCTCCGTAGCCGCGCCATCTTCGGCGAGGCGGAGGCGCCTGAGCCGTCCGCCGGCGAGGCGGCGGCCGCGAGCGGCGACTGAGGTCCGCCGACCGGGGTACAGCGCCGACGACCGACCGCGACGTTTTATCGAAGGACGCTGACGACGGGGATGACGATGACACTCCTGGCGGGAACGGACGACGACGACTACCCGGCGTCGCTGAACCGCGGCGCCGTCGTCGCGCTGGTCGGGGCGACCATCGTGGCGGTCGTGGGACTGTTCGCGCTGCCGATGCTCCGGTCCGCGGGCCTGACGTTCCGTGAGGCGTTCGCCATCGTGGGCGTCGCCGAGTTCGGCGCCGCGGTGGTCGCCGGGGTCGCGGCGTACCACCTCTACTCCGAGCCGGCGGCGCGGAACGGGCGGAGCTGAGCCCCGGCCCCGCGACCGCTCAGTAGGACGGTCCGATCCGGACGACGAGCGCCTACCGGGTCGGCGCCTCTTCGTAGGGCTGGACGACGACGACGCCCCCGTCGCCGGTGAACTCGAGCTGGTACGTCTCGCCCGAAGACCGCCCGATCGCGTCTCGGATGCTGGCGTCGGCGTGGGACTGTGGGGAGACGCCGCTCCAGGCGACCGTGGCGTCGGGGTCGGTCCGCACCGGCGGCGTCAGCACCAGCGGGTCGCCGTGCGTGGTGACCGCGGCGTACCCCGGCCCGGACAGGTAGACGTTCGTCAGTCCGCCCGCCGCGATGCCGCTGAGGCTGTCGATGGTGCCGATCTCGTGGTCGACCGAGTCGTCGAACGCCAGCACGTCCCGGCCGTTCACCGACACCTCGTCGTCCGGGCCCAGTTGCAGCAACTGGACCTTCTTCTCGTCGTCCGCGAGGTAGAGGTGGCCGGTCCCCTCGACCTTCATCACGGGCGTCCCCTCGCTGGTGGCCTTCTCCTTGATGAACCCCGTGACGCCGCCCTCCGCCGACGACACGCCGGTGAACGACAGGTCGCCGGTGTACGCGACCATCGTCCCGACCTTCGCGTACACCGTGCCGTCGACGTCCACGTCGAGGAACTTGTCACCCTCCAGTTCGAACGGTTCGGTACTCTCCGCGGGCGCGTGGTCCGTCACGAACTCCTGTAGATCCATGGTCCGATCCGGGGTCGCCGCGTCGGACGGCCCCGTCGGACGTGTGACGCGGGATCGGTTACAAAGGTTGGCGTGTCCCCCGTCGACGGGCGGCGACGACGCCCGAGGCCTGACCGACAGTCGGCGGTCGCCGGCGGGACGACCTCACGGGGGGCTCAGTCGTGTGCCGCGAGGAGCGCCCGGCGCGTACCGCCCTTCAGGACGTGGCTGTTCGCAGGCAGGTCGAGGCGGTCGCGCACCTCGTGGGCGACGTCCTCGACGCGGTCGAAGTCCATCCCGGTCTCGACGCCACAGAGCGAGAGCAACTGGACCAGGTCCTCCGTCGGCGTGTTGCCGATGTTGTCCAGGTCCTCGTCGAAGATGACGCCCCCGCCGAGGCCGCAGAGCGCGCCGTCGAACCGGGTCACGCCGAGGTCCATCGCCACCACGGCGTTGGCGAGGCTCAGCCCGTTGGTGTCATGGAGGTGCATGCCGAGGTCGAGGTCGGGCCACCGGTCCAGGACTGCCGAGACGAGGTCCCGGACCCGCGCGGGATGTGCCATCCCGTTCGAGGTGGCGAGGGTGACGTCCTCGACGCCGGCGTCGAGGCACCCCTCGACGATGGAGAGCGTGCGCTCGGGCGGGGTTTCGCCCTCGAAGGGGCTGAAAAAGGACATCCCGATGCCGACGTCGACCGGGACGTCGTGATCGTCGGCGATGTCGACGATATCGGCCACCGCGTCGAGGTTCTCCTCGATGCTCATCCCCTGGTTGCGGCGGTTGTACTCGGGGCTGGCGGTGATGAGCGCGTTCGCCTTGTCGACCCCCGCCTCGACGGCCCGCTCCATCCCGACGTCGTTGGGTACCAGCGCCCGGTAAACGACGTCGTCGCGGCGGTCGATGCCGGCGAACACCTCCTCGGCGTCGCGGAGGTTGGGCACCATCTCGGGGTGTGTGAAGGAGGTGACCTCCACCTCCGCCACCCCGGTGTCGGCGAGCAGTTCGACGAGGGCCACCTTTTCATCGGTGGGGACGAACCGGTCGAACCGCTGGAGGCCGTCGCGGGGCAGGGTCTCGACCACGTCGACGGCGTCGGGGAACTCGACGGGCATCAGATCACTCCATCGGCGTCGAGGTCGGCGATGCGCTCCTCGTCGTAGCCGAGTTCGCGCAGCACCTCCTCGGTGTGCTCGCCCTGTCGGGGGCCGAGCGACTCGACCGCGCCGGGGGTGTCCGAGAGCTTCGGCGCGACGTTCTGGACGACCGCCTCGCCGAGTTCGTCGTCGGGGACCCGCACGAGTGACCCGCGCTCGCGGTAGTGCTCGTCCTCGAAGACGTCCTCGATGTCGTAGACGAACGAGTAGGCGACGTCGTGCTCGTCGAAGGCCGCCTCGACCTCCTCGCGGGTGTGCTCGGCCACCCAGTCGCGGACGATCCCGTTCACCTCGTCTGAGTGCTCGACGCGGGCCTCGTTGTCGACGAAGCGCGGGTCGTCGATGAGGTCCTCGCGGTCCATCGCCCGGCAGAGGCGCCGCCAGATGCTCTGCGTGCTCGCGGTCATCGTGAGCCACTCGCCGTCGGCCGACCGGTAGGTCGAACTCGGTGCGACGTAGGCGTGGGTGTTGCCCGTCCGCTCGCGCACCTCGCCGGTCTGGTCGTACTCGATGGCGTTGAACTCCAGCATGCGGAACAGCGACTCGTAGAGCGCGAGGTCGACCTCCTGGCCCTCGCCGCCGTTGACCTCGCGGTGCCAGAGCGCGACCATCGCGCCGAACGCGCCCAGGATGCCCGAGACGCCGTCGCCGAGCGGGTACCCCGGCGTCATCGGCGGGCCGTCCGGCTCGCCGATGAGGTTCGTCATCCCCGAGAAGGCGCCGGCGACGCGGCCGAACCCCGGCCGGTCGCGGTACGGCCCCGTCTGTCCGTACCCGGAGATACGGAGCATCACGACCCCGGGGTTGACCTCGCGGAGGTCCTCGTAGCCCACCCCCCACTGCTCCATCGTCCCCGGGCGGAAGTTCTCGGCGACCACGTCGGCCTCCCGGACGAGGTCCTTGAACACCGCGGCGCCCTCGGCCGTCGAGAGGTCGAGGGTGAGCGACCGCTTGTTCCGCCCGGTCACCTTCCACCACAGCGGGACGCCGTCCTCGTGCGGGTCGAGTTCCCGGAGCCCGTCGCCGTACTCGGGGTGTTCGATCTTGATCACGTCGGCGCCGAAGTCGGCGAGCAGGTTCGTGGCCGCCGGGGCGGCGACCAGGTTGCCGGCGTCGACCACGGTGACGCCGTCGAGCGGCTTGCGGTCGCTCCCCTCCGCGAACGGGATGCCGTGCTCGTCGGTCTCGTCTGCCATGGCCGAACCCGGCCGAGGGGGCAGGTAACTCTGTCGGCTCTCGACCCGGTTGCCGCGGCCGTCCGTGCGCCCCTGGCCGAACAGGGCCGCCCGAACGTCGGGTTACAGCAACACCCGTTCGTCCGCGTCGACGTACACGTCCGCGACCCATTCGCGGGAGACGCGGTGCCACGCTTCGCCGATCCGGCGCTCCTTGATCAACACCCATCCCGGCCCCTCGTCGTTCGGTCGCACCCGCACGCGGAACCGCGTCCCGGAGTCGGCCCGGTACGCGAGCGTCAACTTCGCAGTCATGCGTCCCGGGCGTCGTCGAGCGGGCGGCCGCGGTCGTCGGGAGTCGGGTCCGCGTCGGGGCCGAGCGTTGCGGCGTCGACGTCGCCGGCGAGGTACCGCTCGCCGGCGTCGGTCAGCACGAAGTAGCCGTCCTGCTGTGTCAGGAGGCCGGACGTCCGCAGCCGCTTACACCGGAGGAGGACGTAGGACACCGGTGGATCGACGCGACCCTCGCTGACGAGACGGTGGTGGAGCGGATAGATCTTGAGCCCGCCGTACACGGAGAGCGTTTCGAGGATTCGGTCGTCGATCGCCACCATCCACCGGGCAGGCTCCCTGAACAGGTCCATCTCATTGACCTCCTCCTCCGCGTGAACGCGGAGGAATCCCACCACGGGATTTCAGG
>JBDGSZ010000035.1:0-25499 GCA_042217265.1 Haloferacaceae archaeon | reverse complement strand
TCCACCTCTCGGGCTGTACGGCCTCCTGTGCCCAGCCACAGATCGCCGACGTCTCCCTGCGCGGCATGAAGACCCGCAAGGACGGCGAGGCCGTCGAGGCGCTCGACATCGGCCTCGGCGGCGGTCTGGGCGAGCACCCGCGCTTCGCCGACTGGGTAGAGCAGCGCGTCCCCGCCGACGAGGTGCCCGGCGCCATCGCCAACCTGCTCGCGAACTTCGCCGACCGGCGCGAGGACGGCGAGACGTTCCGCGAGTTCGTCGAGCGGACCGACGAGGAGACGCTCGGAGACCTGGTCGACCCCGAGGAGACCGACTACGAGGACCCGTACATGCACAACACGAAGCTGACGTGGTACCCCTACGCCGACGACGCGCAGGGTGACGGCCCCGCGCCGACCCACCCCGACGACACCCCGATGACGGCCGACGACTGACGGCGCCCCGCGCCGTCCGGCCCTGTCGCTTCCCGCTTCCCTTCGCCGTCGGTCCCTACGCCACCGTCACCGCCGCCTGCGTCTAGGACACGCGCCGGTGCTGAGGACCGTCAGGTTTGTTCAACTGTTTCCGATATATTTCACTCAATTCGTAAATTTTTGATATTTGTGCGCGTTTTCTACACATCGTTCTGCTCCTACCGAAACGGTTATTACCTACTGTTGGTAGGCGGGGGACATGGTGACCATCGACAGACGCGACGCGTTGCGGGCACTCGGGACGCTGGGAATCGGCGGACTGGCCGGGTGTGCCGGCGGGACCGGTGGCTGAAGCGACCGGGTGACGGCCGCGTTCATCTACGACGGTCGAGTGAGCGACCGCGGCTGGACCTTTCGGCACGACGTCGCACGCAAGGCCCTCGACGAGGAGTTCGACTGGTTGCAGACGAAGTTCTCGGAGGAGGTCGCCCCCAGCAACTTCACACAGAACGCGAAGAGCTACATCAACCAGGGGGCGGACATCATCTTCGGGACGACGTTCGGGTTCATGGACCCGATGGTCGAGGTCGCGAAGGACAACCCCGATATCTCCTTCGAGAACGCCGTCGGGATCAAGATGCGGGAGAACATGGGCCGGTACGACGCCCACTTCGAGGAGGGTCGGTACTTCGCCGGCATCGCCGCCGGAATGGTCACCGAGACGAACAAGCTCGGGTTCATCGGCGGGTTCCCCATCGCCTTCGCGCTCAGGGACCTGAACGCGTTCACGCTCGGCGCGCGGTCGGTGAACGCGGACGTCACGGTCATCCCCCGCTGGATGAACACGTGGGCCGACCCGCCGAAGTCGAAACAGGCCGTCCGGGCCCTCGTCGACGAGGACGTCGACGTGATCGCCGAGGGAATGGACACGACTGCGGCCGACCAGGCCGCCAGCGACGCGGACGTCTGGGTGTCCGGCATCTACTCCGACCTGGCCGGCAACAAGGCCGGCGACGAGTACCTCACCTCCTCGATCGTCAACTGGGAACCGATCTACCGGGAGAAGGTCAAGGAGGTGCGGAACGACGAGTTCGAGTCCGAGTTCGTCTGGGGGTCGATGAAAGACGACGTCATCCAACTCGACGAGTGGGGCCCGAAAGTGCCGAGCGCAGCGGTCTCGAAGGCCGACGAGCGGAAGCAGGCCTATCTCGACGGTGAGTTCGACATCTGGGACGGCTCCAAGTTCGAGGGGAAAGAGCGACGACTTCCTGTACGGCGAGATGGGCTCGTACGTGGACGGAATCAAGGGCTCGGTACCGTCCTAATCACATGACTCCAGGTCGTGTGACGACGTTCCGCCACCCGGCCCGGAGGCCGATCTGAGATGGCCGACACCGTCCTCCGGATGGACGACGTGGTCAAGACCTTCCCCGGCGGCGTGGTCGCCAACGACGGCGTCTCGATGGCGGTCGAACGGGGCGAGATCCACGGGCTGTTGGGCGAGAACGGCGCCGGCAAGACCACGCTGATGAAGGTGCTGTACGGGCTCCACGAACCCGACTCCGGACGGATCGAGCTGAACGGGGAGGTCGTCGAGTTCGACTCCCCACAGGACGCGATCGAGCGCGGCGTCGGGATGGTCCACCAGCACTTCATGCTGATCCCCCGTCTGAGCGTCGTCGACAACGTCATCCTCGGCGAGCGGGAGGCCGACCTCCCGGACGTCGGCGCCGCGGACGAGCGGGCCTCGCTCCTCGACGACCTGCTCAGGCCGTTCACCATCGACCGCTCGGCGCCGCAGGAACGGATCGCGGAGCTGTCAGAGGAGTACGGCGCCGACATCGATCCGGACGACAGCGTCTGGACCCTCGGCGTGGGCGAGCAACAGCGCCTCGAGATCGTCAAGGCACTGTACCGCGACGCCGACGTCCTCGTCCTCGACGAGCCGACCGCCGTCCTCTCCCCGGAGGGGATCGAGCAGCTCTTCGGGACGCTGACTCGCCTCGCCGACCAGGGGATGACGATCATCTTCATCAGCCAGAAGCTCGACGAGATCACGGGCATCACCGACCGTGTGACCGTCCTCCGGGACGGGCGAGTCGTCGACACCGTGGCGACCGAGTCGGTCACGCGCGACCAGCTCGCCAGCATGATGGTCGGCGAGGAGGTCCTGCTCGACGTCGAGAAGGGGATCACGGAGATCGGCGACCCGGTGCTGGAGACCGCCGGCCTCCGGGCCGTCGATGACCGCGGCGTCGAGGCCCTCGCCGGCGTCGACCTCACGGTCCGTGAGGGGGAGATCGTCGGCATCGCCGGCGTGAGCGGCAACGGACAGCGCGAGCTCGCCGAATGCCTGGTCGGACTCCGGGAGCCGACCGGCGGGTCGATGTCGGTCGATGGCGTCGACCTGACCGGACGCTCGGCAAAGGAGTTCATCGGCGACGGGGTCGCGTTCATCCCGGAGGACCGGATGCGGTACGGCGTCGCCCCGGACCTGAGTATCACGCACAACCTCGTGATGAAGGACCGCGACGCGTACGCGTCCACGCTGGGGTTCGACTACGACGCGGCGCGACGCCGCGCCGAAGAACTGATCGACGAGTTCGACATCAAGGCCCCGGACGCCGCCGCCGCGGTCTCGAAGCTCTCCGGCGGGAACATCCAGAAGGTGATCCTGGCGCGCGAACTGAGCGCCGACCAGCGCCTCCTGGTCGCGAACCAGCCGACCCGCGGCGTCGACGTGGGCGCCATCGAGTTCATCAGGAACCGGCTGCTGGAGCAATGCGAACGGGGGACCGGGATGCTGTTGCTCTCCGAGGAACTCGACGAGATCCTTCAGATGAGCGACCGGATCCTCGTCATGTACGAGGGTGAGGTCGTCCACGAGGTCGCCCGCGAGGACGCCGACCGCGACCGGATCAGCCAGTACATGGCCGAGGGCCGCGCGGCGACCGCCCGATCGACCGACGCGACAACCGCGGGTGATGCTTGAGTGATGCCCACCGTCAGCGTCTCGCGGCGCGAGGAGACGCCGCGGTGGCTCGAACTCGCCGCGCCGGTCGTGACCATCCTCGCCTCCCTGCTCGTCGGGTCGCTGATCCTCCTGTCGATCGACGTCAACCCCGTCGCAGCCTACCGGATCATGCTGGTTTCGCCGCTGACCAGCGTCTTCGGCGTCACGCGGGTTCTGATCAAACTGATCCCCATCTTCCTCGCCGCCCTCGCGGTGTATCTCCCGATGCGGGCCGGCATCTGGAACATCGGGGCCGGCGGACAGATCTACGCCGGCGGCATCGTCGCGCTGGTCGTCGGACTGTCGCTCGACGCGTCCTCCTTCGTCGTCATCCCGGCCATGCTGGTCAGCACCGGCCTCGCCGGCGGCGCCCTCGGGTTCGTGCCCGGCTACCTGAAAGCCAAGTGGGGCGTCGACGAGATCATCGTCTCGCTGATACTGACCTTCATCGCCACCCGGATCAACAACTACCTGATCCACGGGCCGCCCCAGGGATCACAGAACTTCCCGACGAGTCCGACCCTCCCGGCCGCCGCCCAGCTCCCAGTCATCGTGGAGAACCTCCACCTCGGTATCCTCCTCCCGGTCGCGATGGCCGTCGTCGTTTACTACCTGAAAGCCAGGACCGCGTTCGGGTTCGAGATGGACGTCGTCAGGACGAACCCCGACGCGGCCGAGCAGGCGGGGATCAGCCGGTAAAAGCTCTATATCGCCACGTTCGCGATCGGCGGCCTGATCGCCGGACTGGCGGGCATGGCGATCATCAGCGGGACCCAGCACCGGCTCCGTCCCGGGTTCGAACTCGGCTACGGGTTCACGGCCATTCCGATCGCACTGCTCGGTCGGAACGGGGTGGCGCGCGTCGGCCTCGCCGCGGTGGTGTTCAGCCTCATCTTCGTCGGCGGGACCTTCCTCACGACGTCACTCGGGGTACCGGAGCCGTTCACCGGCATCCTCGAGGCGCTCATCATCCTGTTCCTGATCACCTCGGAGTTCTTCACCCGCTTCCGTGTCGACTGGTCGTTCGGGGCCGAGCCACAGCTGGGGAGCGACGTCCCCGAGGAGGGGGTCTGACCGATGGCGTCGTTCGCCGTCAACCTCTTCGACGCGACCATCGCGGCCGGGACGCCCCTCCTGATCGCCTGTCTCGGCGAGATCATCACGGAACGGTCGGGCACCTGAACGTGGGCATCGAGGGGATGATGCTCGTCGGGGCCCTGGCCGGGTTCGCGACGACGGCGATGACCGGCAGTCCGCTGTTGGGGTTCGCCGCCGGGATCGCCGGCGGGACCGCGCTCTCGGCGATCCACGCGTTCCTGACGGTGTCGCTGAAGGCCGACCAGATCATCAGCGGCCTGATGCTCACGCTCCTCGGCATCAGCGCGACGACCTACTACGGGACGCCGTGGACGACGGCCTCCATCACCGGCTTCCGGAAGTTCTCGCTCCCGATCGTCGGCCCCTACCTCACGGCGACGCCCATCGGACAGGTCCTCTTTCACAACACCCTCCCCACCTTCCTCTCCTTTCTCCTCGTCCCGGCGGTGTGGTACTTCCTGAACCACACCAACCTCGGTCTGGTGATCAAGGCCGTCGGCGAGGACCCCGAGACGGCCGACACCGCGGGCATCTCGGTCACCCGGACCCGGTACATCGCGGTCCTCCTCGGCGGCGCGTTCAGCGGCGCGGCCGGCGCCCACCTCTCGCTCGCGTTCTCGAACCTGTGGGTGAGCGGCATGGTCGCGGGTCGGGGCTGGATCGCGCTCGCGCTGGTCATCGTCGTCCAGTGGCGCCCGGTCCGGGCGCTCGTCGGCGCCTACGCCTTCGGGTTCATCGACGTCCTGCAGTTGCGCACCCAGGGGATCGACTTCGTCGCGCTGGTCCCGGGGAGCCAGTTCGACGGCCTCGTCGCCTTCCTCGCGAACCCGACGATCATGGGGACGTACCCGTTCGTTGCGACCATCCTCGTCCTCACCGCCGTCTCGGCGTACTCGCTCAACGAGGAGATCGGGGCCCCCGGCGCCTATCTGGAGCCGTACATCCGGAGCTGACGCCGGCTGCGGTTCCACACGCCGACCTCGCCCCGCCGGGACGCCGCCCGACCCGGCGCGCGACGGAGCGAAAGGGAAATGGCCGCCCTCGACCTACTCGGCCCGTGACCCGGGACGAGCGGCGTGACTCGGACGCCGGCGGCGACCCCCCCGCCCGCCGCGGTCGAGCGCGCGGCTCGCCGCCCTCGAACCTCCCCTCGACGCGCCGACGGGAGCGGCGACGCCGCGGCCGACGAGCGCGTGGCCGCTGCCCGGGACCGGTTCGACTCCCGCGACCACACCGACCGACACCACCACCGCAACCATGCCAGACAGACTGCTCCGGGTGAACGCCTACACGACCTTCGACCTGCTCGACGCGACCGCCATCGGCCACGGCTTCGAGGAGTCCGCGCCCGCGGTGTTGAACGTCACCGCGCCGCGCGAGGACCCCGACCACGTCGACCTGGAACTCGAACTCGACAACGTCGAACTCGACGCGCTCCCGGCCCACGCCGAGCGGGTGCGCCTCTCGGCGGCCCAGGCGCGCGAACTCGCGGCGGAGCTCGAGAAGTACGCCGGGCGGGTCGAGGCGGCCGAGGGCGACGGCTAGCGCCGCGCCCGCTCGCGCCACCGCCGCTGTTGCTCGCGCTCGGTGACGTGGCGGCGCCCGCCGGCGACGTCGTCCCGGAGGCGACGCTCGAAGCCGGTCATCTCCGCGAGGAACCCGTCCTGGAACTCCTCGACCAGTTCGTAGCTCCACCGGTCACCGACGACCCCGGCCGGCAGGTGGTGGTCGCGGAGTTCGGCCGCGTAGCCGTCGTACCCGACCGCGCGGAGGTCGTCCTCGATGCCCGCAAAGCGGTCCATCGCGTGGCCGACGGCGTGGTGAAACGCGAGCAGGTGGCCGTATGCCCGATAGAGGTGTTCGACGCCGAGCTGTACCTCGTGGAGCGCGTCCCGTTCGCGGTCGTCGAGCTGTGCCATGTGGTGACGTACACCACGGACGGGGATACGCCTGTCGCCCGCGGGGACGGTCCCGGCCTACGCCAGGCGCGCCAACTCGTCGTCGGTCAGTTCGATGTCGGCCGCCGCGACGTTCGCCGCAAGGTGCTCGCGGCTGCTCGTGCCGGGGATGGGCAGGACGACCGGCGAGCGGTGGAGGAGCCACGCCAGCGCCACCCCCTCGCGGGTCGCGCCGCGGGCGTCCGCCACCGCGTCGAGTCCCGCCACGTCGCCGAGGTCGCCGGCGCCGAGCGGGAACCAGGGGATGAACCCGATGCCGTACTCCTCGCAGGCGTCGAGCACGTCGCCCTCCTCGCGGTTCCCCGCGTTGTACCGGTTCTGGACCGCCGCGATTTCGACGACGTCGCGGGCCCGCTCCAGTTGCTCGACGCTCACGTTGCTCAGGCCGACGTGGCGAACGGCGCCCGCGTCCTTCAGCTCGGCGAGCGCGCGGACCGAGTCCTCGAAGAGGGTGTCGGGATCCGGGCGGTGGAGCTGGTAGAGGTCGATCGTCTCCACCCCCAGACGGTCGCGCGAGCAGAGGTGGGCGTTGCGCAGGTAGTCGGGGTCCCCCATCGGGAGCCAGTCGCCGTCGCGGTTGCGCAACAGGCCGCCCTTGGTGGCGATCAGCAGGTCGTCGCGGGTGGCGTCGAGCGTCCCGCCGATCAGCCGCTCGCTCGTCCCCGGGCCGTAGGCGTCGGCTGTGTCGATCAGGTCGACGCCGAGCTCGACCGCCCGCTCCAGTACCCGGCGGGCCCCGTCCACGTCCTCGGGCTCGCCGAGGACGTCGGGACCACAGAGCCGCATCGCGCCGAAGCCGAGCCGGTTCACCGTGTCCGTCCCTCCGATCTCGAAGGTGCGTCGGACCACGATCTCCGGTCGGGCCGCCGGCAGAAAGGTCCGGGGGTGGTCGTCGCGCGCCCCGACCCGACCGGTCAGGAGTCGCGGCCGGTCGCGGCGTCCGGGAGGTCGTTGCGCTCGACCGACAGGCCGAGTTCCGCGAGCGCCGCCTCGAGGTGTTCGCCGTCGACGTGGTCGTCGCCGGCGGCCACGCGGGCGGCATGGGCACGGGCCAGGATTTCGCCGCGGCGGTGGTCGGGGATCTCGTACTTGTCCGCCACGAGTTCGATCACCAGCCCGTTGTGGTCCTCGGTGTACAGCGAGTGGAAGGCTCCGCGGTCGAACTCGCTCACCCCGTGCCCGGCGTCGAGCAGGCGGTCGCGTATCGCGGAAAGCTCGTCCGGCTCGACGCGGAACGCGAGGTGGTGAACCGCGCCCACGCCGGGGTCCTGTGACGCGGCCGACTCCCGCGACTCGTCGACGAAGAACGTGACGAGCCGCCCGTCGCCGGCGTCGAAAAAGAGGTGTTCGACCTCCGCGCGGTCGAGGTTCGGCTGGCGGACCACCAGCCGGAGGCCGAGCACGTCGCGATAGAACGACAGGGTGTCCGCGGCGTTGCTCCCGACCAGGGTGACGTGGTCCCACCCGGTCGCGTGGAGAAGGCTGTCCGGTCGATCGGCGCTCACCTCGTCGTCTGACACGGGGCCGCCTACGGGGTCGGCCGTGATATAGCCACGGTGACGGACGGCGACGCCGGTTCCGTTCGGGTTCCCCGCGGGCCGCCGTGCCGGCGGGACCGCCATCCACCGGGCGTACGGCCCTCACCCCAGCCGCGCCCGCAGGTCCGCCTCGTCCACGCGGAACTTGTAGGCCGGCCGGCCGTCCACGAGGACATACGGGACGCGCTCGCCGTACGCCGCCCGGAGTTCGGGGTCCTCGTCGACGTCCACCTCCTCGACGGTCACGTCGGCGTCGACCGCCGCGGCGGCCGACTCGACGGTCGCGAGCGCCTCGTTACAGAGGTGACAGTCCTCGCGGGAGTAGACGGTGACCGTGTGACTCACGCGCGGGAGGACGGTCCCGAGCGACAAGCCCCCGTCGGTTCCGGCGAGCGCCAACGAGCGACGAGCCCCCACCGGTTCCGGCGAGCCCGTGCCGCTCTCAGTCGCCGGACGCCGACCGCTCGAACGGGTACGGCGGCAGCCGGAGGTCGTCCAGGTCGGGCAGGTGCTTGACGTTGTAGACCACCTTCAGCTCGTCCGTGGTCGGCGTGCCGACACAGGAGAGCCGGATCCCCCGGTCGAGCAGCTCGTCCGGGAGGATGTGGTCGACGGGCATCGACAGTTCGCCCGCGAGCACCGCGACCGCACAGTTCGCACAGGCCCCGCCCCGGCAGGCGTAGGGCCACGTACGGCCGTCGTCCTCCACCCCCTCCAGCAGATACCCCTCCGGGTCGACCTCCACGCGGCCGTGGTCCGCCGGGTCGAGGTCCGCCGCCGCCGCCCGCTCGAACAGGTCCGCGTCGTCCAGGTCCCAGCCGTGGTCCGCGAGGACGTCGTAGTCGAGGTACTCGACCTCGACCGTGGGCTCGGGGTCGGGTTCGGGCTCAGGTTCCGGGTTCCACCGTCCGTCCCCGGTTCCGCCGGTGCCGGGACCGTCGGGCGACGCGGCCCCCGCGGGCTCGCCGGCGGCGATGGCCTCGTAGGCCGCCCGGACGCGCTGGAACTCCTCCGCCGACCCGCCGTGGTCCGGGTGGGCGTCCTTGACCCGCCGCTTGTAGGCCTCCTTGATCGCCTCGTCGTCCGCGTCCGGGTCGAGTCCGAGTACCTCGAACGGGGCGTCCACGACCGTCGGTAACGCGCGAGCGGGCAAAACGTTCCCGATGAGGGCTCAGACGACCGCCCCGACCTCGGGTGCGGCGGCGTCGTACCCGTCGACCCGGAGCTCCTCGGCGAACGCCTCGCACCGGTCGCCGTGGTTCACGAGGACCGTGGCGTCCCGATACGAGTCGAGGAAGTCACGCAACCCGTCGAGGTCGGCGTGGGCGGAGAAGTCGTACTGCTCGACTCGGGCGCTCACGGGCATCACGCGCCCGTCGATTTCGGCGCGCCCCGTCTCGACCAGATCCCTCCCGGGAGTTCCCTCGACCTGATAGCCGGTCATCGTGACCTTGTTCACCGGATTGGACCGTATCTCGGGGATGTAGGTCATCGCGGGGCCGCCCGAGAGCATTCCACTGGTGGTAATGATCGCGGCCTTCTGATCAGTGATGCGCTTGCGCTGTCCATCGCGGCCGGTGACGAAACGGGCGTGGGACTTCGCCCGTCGGAGCGCCTCGGCGTCGCGGACGAACCCGGGGTACTGACGAAGCGTTTCGGTGACTTGCTTTCCCATTCCGTCGACGTAACAGGGGATGTCGTGTGCCTCGCAGATGAGCAGCATCTCCTGAGTCCGCCCGATTGCGAACGCCGGAACGACGACCGTCCCGCCCTCCCAGAGGGTGGTCTCGACGCTCCGCGCGAACCGCTCCTCGACGGCGCCACGGTCCTCGTGTTCGACGTCGCTGTACGTACTCTCGCAGACGACGACGTCCGCGTCGGGCCGGGCCGTCGTCCCCGCGACCAGCCGCTGGTCGTCGGTGTGGAAGTCCCCGGTGTAGAGCAGGCGGGTCGTCCCGTCGTCGACGAGCACGTGCGCGCTCCCCGGGATGTGTCCGGCGTCGTAGAACGTCACCTCGTGTCCCGCCGCCTCGAAGGACGCCCGGTAGCCGTGGGTCCGCGAGACCTCCGTGACGCGCTTGACGTCGTTCCCGGTGAACGGGCATTGGGGCGTCCCGCCGTGGAGCTTCAGCGTGTCGCGGGCGAGCGTGAGCGTGAGGTCGCGGGTCGGCGGCGTCCAGTGAATCGGCGGCCGCGCGTCGCCGGACAGCAGGGCGGGTATCGCACCGACGTGGTCGAGGTGGCCGTGGGAGACGACGACCGCCTCCGGCGTCGGCGTGTCGACCGGGAACCGCGGCGGGTTCCCGGCGAGCATCCCGAAGTCGACGAGGAGCCGGTCGTTCACGAGAAGGGCGCTGCGTCCCACCTCGCGCGCGCCGCCGAGGAACCGGACGTTCACGCCCACGGGTAGCGGCCCCGCGGGCTTCGGTCCGTCGGTTCGGACCCGGTCACGCTACCTGTCGCTGCCGGGTGAACGTCACCGTCCGCTGGTCCGACTCGACGGTCGTCTGGATGGTGATCAACCCGTCGGCGTTCCGAACCGCGAGCCCCTCGCTGTACGACAGCTTCACCCGGCGGGTCGCGGTGTGGGTCGCGCCCGGATCGAGGGTCCCGACCGACTCCGACCCGGACCAGACCACGTCGCCGTCGGTGCCGTTCCCGACGAACACGCGGGTGTAGACGACGACGTTCGTCGCCCGCGCGTCGCCGTCGTTCGCGAGCGTGCTGGTCACGTCGCGACACGTCCGCCCGCACTCCTCGATCCGATCGATGGTGAAGGCAAAGGCCGGTCGCTCGACCGTCTCCGTGGCCGTGCCCGTCCCCCCGTCGGACGGCGTCGGGGTGGCCGTCGCGGTGGGGAACTCCCCGACCTCGGATCCGCTCTCGCCGCCCGGCGCCGGACCGAACCCCGTCGCGAACGCCACGCCGCCGGCGAGCAGGACGACGGCGACGACGCCGACGAGGAGCCGCCGGGACATCCTATCCGCCACCGTTACCCGCGACGTCGCTCACCGCCGGCCCCGGCGACCCGTCGCCCCCTCCGCTCAGGAACGACCGGATAGTGTCGAGGATCTCGGTCACGAAGTCCGGCACCGGGCCCGGCAGGTCCGCCGGCGGGCCCGCCGCGGCGCGGTCGTCCGTCCCTGCGTCTCCGGGCGTGGCGGCGACCGCCCCCGAGGCCACGACGAGGACCGCGAGGACGGCACCGACGAGCGTCGTTCGTCTCATTACGGTTCCCGCTACGGGGCGACCCCTGATCAAGCGGTCAGTCCGAAAAGCGGGATTTCACGCGTTTGAGGCGGGTTAATCCGAATTAACCGTCCGAGCGCCTACGCCGGCGGCTCCCTCGCGGTCGATCCGGCGAGCCACTCCTCGGCCCACGCCTCGATGGCGTCGAACACCGGGCAGAGCGACTCGCCCTTCCGGGTCAGCGAGTAGTACGTCGCCACCGGCGCGGCCTCCTCCATCCGCCGGTCGACGAACCCCCGGTCCTGGAGGTCGTCGAGGACCCGCGAGAGGGTCCGCGAACTCGCTCCCGTCGACCGCTTCAGTTCGTTGAACCGCTTCTCGCCGTCCTGGAGGTCGTGCAGGACGACCAGCCGCCACTGCGACCCGATCTGTTCCAGCGACTCGACGACCGCGCACGGCTCCTCGTTCGTGTCCCCCGACCCGGTGGGCGCGTCCGTTCCCGTCTCGGCTGCCATATCCTCCGTAGGACCGACCGACACTTGAGGGTTCGGAAACGAACCCGGTCACATTCGTATACCTGATACCGACGAAGGTCCGCGGCCACGTCCCGGCCGTTACCGCTGTGACAAGGGTTAATTGTCCCCCGGTGGTGACCCGTCACCGTGACGCTTCCGGGCCGGATCCGGGCGACGGCAGCGTATCTGTGGAGCGACGGGCGCGGCCCGACGCTTCTCACCGTGGCCGCGGCGTGGTTCCTCGCGCTCGGGATGCGCCTCGCCTTCCCCGCGGCCCTCCCGTACGTCCGGGCCGACCTCGGTCTCGACAACGCCACCGCCGGCCTGCTGGTGACGGCGCTCTGGGGCTCCTACGCGATCACGCAGTTCCCCGCCGGCCTGCTGACCGACCGGGTCGGCGAACGGCGCATCCTCGTGGTCAGCACGCTCCTCGGCGGCCTGGCGACCCTCGCGCTCGGCGCCACCGCCGGCCTGGGCGGCGCGGTGCTCGGCGTCGTCCTGTTCGGCCTCGGCACCGGCCTCTTCGCCACCCCGCGGGTGATGGTGATCTCGCACCTCTACCCCGACCGGGCAACGACCGCGCTGGGCGTCGTCTTCGCGGCCGGCAACGTCGGCAACGCCGTGCTCCCGGCGCTCGTCGGCGTCACCGCCGGCATCCTCGGGTGGCGCGCCGGCTTCCTCGCGGCCGCCCCGCTTTTCCTCGTGGCCGCCGTCGGCGTCCGCCTGGCGCTCCCGGGGACGTCGCCCGGCCCGGCGGCCGACGCGTCGTCCGCCGACGACCCCGACGGGTCGGGGGACGACGCGGCCACCGGCGCACCCGACATCGTCGCGGCGGCGGCCGAGCTCCGTCGCCGTCCGGTACGGTTCGCCACGGCCGCGCTGATCCTCTTCGCCTTCGGGTACCAGGGGCTCGTCGGCTTCCTTCCGACGTACCTCGTCGACGCGAAGGGCGTCGCGCCGGAGGTGGCCTCGCTGCTCTTCGGCGTCTTCTTCGCCAGCGGACTGATCGCCCAGCTCGCGGCCGGGACGCTCGCGGACGCCTACGGGCGCCGTCGGCTGCTCGTCGCCACCCTCGCGGTCACCGTCGTCGGCATCGTCGCCCTGACGCTCGCCGGCGGCGTCGCGGCCATCGCCGGCGTCGTCGCCCTGCTGGGCGTCCAGCTGGGCTTCTGGCCGGTCGTCAACGCGTACGCCTACGACGCGCTCTCGGGGGGGTCACGCGGCGGCGGCTACGGCTTCATCCGCACCGTCTACCTCGTCCTGGGCGCGACCGGGCCGCTGGTCGTGGGGTCGCTGTTCGACGCGAACCGGTACGACGGCGGGTTCGTCGTCCTCGCCGCGGTGTTCGCGCTCGTCCTGTTGGTCTGTGCGACGCTCCCGGCGGTCGAGCGGCCGGCCGGAGCGTCCGAGCCCGCCTGACTACGTCAGACTCTCGGCCTCGGCGCGCTTCTCCGCGGCGAGGTCCCGCAGCGCCGACAGCGGCGACTCGAACGTCGCCGCGGCGTCCGGCAGGCCGTCGACGAGGTCCTCGAGCGTCCCCTCGGCGGCCTCCAGCTTCTCGACCGCCTCCTCGGCGTCCTCCTTCGCCGACTCCTCGTCGCCGTTCTCGCTGCGGGTGCGTGCCGTCTCCAAGAGCACGAGGCCGTCCGAGAGCGTCGACACCGGGCCCGTCGCGTCGTCGAGGGTCGTCGCCGCCGCGTCGAACTGCTCGACTTTCGTCCGGTAGGCGTCGGCGCCGAACGCGTCGACCGCCGTCGCGTCCGACGGGTCGCTCCCGCTCTCCAGCGACGAGACGGCGTCCCGGATCGCGTCCCGGGCCGTCCGGATCTCGCCGAGGTGTCCGTTGGTTCCCGTCCCGGAGTCGTCGGCCAGCGTCCGCCGCGCCCCGACCAGCGCGTCGTGTCCCACGATGGCGTTCGCCTGTGCCGCCGTGGCGTGCGAGAGGAACGCGACGACCCCCTCCAGCCGGGCCACGGCGGTCTCCTGCTCGTCGGTCGCGGCGAGCGCCGCGGCCCGGCCGACCGCCGCGTTCGCGCGCGTCAGCGCCACGTAGACGTCGTCCGGCGCGAACCCGTCCGCGTCGGCCCGCACCTCGGTCAGGGTGCCGCCGTCGGCGTACGCGTCCACGGCCGTCCCGACCCGCTCGCGCGCGGTCCCGAGGTGATCCGCCGCGAGGCCCTCATCGCCCGTCGAGGCCGGGGTCGACTCGGGCGTGGCGGTGGCAGTCTCCGTCGCCTCGGACGTCGGCGTCCCCGTCGGTTCCGGGGTGGCCGTGGGCGTCGCCGCGGCGGTTTCCGTGCGCCCCGGCTCCGCGGTCTTGCGGACCGCGCCGCCCCCGAAGCACCCGGCCAGGAGCGGCGTCAACAGCGCGAGGACTCCGCGTCGTTTCATACCCCTCGCTCGAACCTATCAAACATAATACCTCCGTCGCGTCTGACGTCTGTCAGACGTTTCGACCGGTTCGAGCGCTATATTAACGTCTGACGGAGTCCAGTGAACGGAAATCCGGCCCCAATCTCGTCTATATGTTCGATTTCAATAACAAATTATAGGTGGCACGCCGCGGAACGAAACGGTATGGTTCGGCTCGCTCGCGCGGTCGCCCGTGCCCTCGACGACGCGCTCACGCCCGCCGGGGTGCGGCTCCTCGGCGCGACGCTGCTCCTGGTGTCGACCGGCCAACTGCTCGTGAACACCCTGCTCCACGGGACGACGATCCAGCTGCCCTGGACCGAGGTGGTTCTCGCCTATCCCGCGACGCTCCCGCTCGGCGACTCGGCGGCGGCGTGGCTGTTCGCGGGCCTCTGGGTCGTCGCCTCGTACCTCCTCGTCGTGTTCCTGCGGACGCTCGTCCGCGACGGCGACGACGGGATCCATCCCGACGACGTCCTCCACGAGGCGCTCCCGGCGACGCTCCGGGTCGCCGTCGCGGGCGCAGCCGGCGGCGCGCTGGTCCTCGCCGGCCTGGCGTTCGGCATCGGCCCCGGCGTCCTCCTGGCCGCACACCTGCTTTTCGTCCCGGTGTTCGTCGCCGTGGAGGACGCCGGCCTCATCTCGGCCGTCGTCGACAGCTGGCAGCTCGCCGCGGCCCACCGGGTCCGGGTGCTCGCGTTCACCGCGGTCGTCACCGTCCTGCTCGGCGCCGTCGGCGTCGCGGGAGCCCTCTCGGCGTCGCTCGACCCGTGGCTGGAGTTCCTCCTCGGCGTCGCCGCCACCGTCGTCGTCCTCTCGGTCGCCGTCCCGGCCGTCGTCGACGTCTACCGACAGCACGGCGAGAACGCCGGCCCCCCGTCGGGCACGGGCCAGCGACGCGGCGCGGGCGCGCTCTGAGCCGTCCCCGGTCGTCCCCGGACGTCCGGCGCCGCTCGCCGCCCGCTCGATCGAGCCCCCTGCACACCCGCGTCGACCCGCCTATTCGGGCACCCGTCGCACCTGGAAGTCGGCGTAGCCACCGTGGGCCATCTCCAGCGCGCCGAGCCACCAGTTCCACCGCTCGGCCGGCCCCCCGTCGGGCGCGTCCGCGAGGTTCTCGACGACGCCCTCGACGCTCAGCGGCCGGCCGCGGTCGTGGGACGGCCGGCCCGAGTCGTCGAGGTCCCGGGCCTGTCGGGCGACCACGCGACGCTCGGCGGCCGTCCCGCCGAACCGCTCCAGCGCGGTCGCCAGCTCCGCCGGGTCGAGGCCCATCGTCCGGGAATGGGCCGGATCCGGCATAAGCGACGGGGATGCCGTCACGTTCGCCACCACGCGCTTCGGCGCTCCTCGTAGGTCGCCGACCGGAACGGGGGCGGCTTCTCCGCGTCGGCCTCGGCGCCGAACCCGTGGGCCAGCCAGTAGCCGACGTGCCAGCCGACCGCCGCGGTGTCGACCCCGTCGACGGCGATCTCGAGCCGCTTGTACTCCTCGATGGCGCCGTCGCCGTCCGGGTCGGTCCCCTGCGTCCGGATACACGACCCGCTCCCCTCGCACCCGTCGTTCCCGACGGTGACGACGATCTCCGGCGACGCGGTCGTCTCAGTCGTCCGGACGAACGTGACGTTGTCCGGGGTTCCCTCCGCGCCGCCCTCGTAGTAGTCGAGCGCGTGACCGACCTGTTCGCGCGCGCCCGCCGGGTCCGCCGCGCCGCTCGCGTCCACCGAGACGACGAACTCCGCGTCTGCCCAGGGGAACGCCCGCTCCGTGGCGTTCGGGCGCGGCCTGGTGTAGAGGACCGACCGCGCGGCCATCACGTCGCCCGGCGCGTCGTCGTGGCCGAGCCCGAGCGTGTGCCCGAGTTCGTGTTTCGTCACGAGCAGCCGCGACGCGTCGGCAAAGCCCGTCCGGACGTACGCCACCGCCGGCCGGTCGTCGACGGACCCACGGACGAGCGGCGCGCACCCGGCGGCGTCGGTCATCCCCCCGCAGTCCGGCACCTCGTCGACGAACGAGACCACCAGGTCGGGGGCGGCGGCGTCGGGGCGGACCTCGTACTCCACGACGAACCCGAGGTACCGCTCGTCGACCCGCTCCCAGTAGTCCGTCGCCGACCGCACCGTCTCCACGTACGTGGCGTTGTCCGCGGGCCGGACCGCCACGACCACGGGGTCGCTCCCCCAGGGGTTGCCCGTCCGCGGCGTTCCGTCGGCCGGCGCCGTCCCGCCGGTCGCCGACGCCCCCGCGGCCGCCGTCGTCCCGGCCCTGCCGGTCGCCGGCTCCGGCCCGAGCGCGCCGCTACAGCCCGCGAGCAGGAGACACGCGACCAGCGCGACCGCGGCGGGACGCGACATCCCCCGGACCGAGGGGCGGCGGTCGAATGAACCTTCTGGACGGCGCCGCCGCTCGCCGGTCTGGAGCGGCTGAGAGGAGTAAGCCCCCTTCCGTTCGACCCGGCATTCGGCTGAGCGTCCGCGCCTCGTCCGGACTACCTGACGGCGCGGACTTGCACCGGTGAGGGTCGCCGTTCCATCCGTCCCCGGCCGTCGGGGGAAGACGTCCGTCCCCCCTCGCGATCCTCGGCGGGTTAACTCCCCTCCCTCGCGGTCGGGTTCGCGCGCCTCATCGGTCGGGCCGGGCGGTGTCGTTTCTGTTCGAGAGCCAGCCGTCTCCGGCTCCGGGCTTGCGCCCGGTCACCCGTCCGGACGGTGGGGGGACTTTCCTCATGCTCGCGCACGGGGGCCGGGCTCTCTCTGCCGCGTGCCGACGTAGGTCCACGCGGCGAATAAGGCCGTCGGTCGGCGCGGATCGGACGCATGCAGCCCGCTACGGGTGCCGTACGGACCCGTCGCGGTGCTCGTCGCGGACGGAAGGCTTCAAGTCCGTCGCCCGCGTGCGTACGGGCATGTCCGAGGTGGGTGCGGGGTCCGTACGGCTGACATACGAGGACGGAGCACGTGCGGTCGAACTCGCTCGCGAGGCGGTCGAGGCCTACGTGCTCCAGGGCCAGCGGGAACATCCCGGAAGCATGCGCGACGCGTTCTACGCGCGTACCGGCGCCTTCGTCCGGCTCTGTTCGAGCCGCGGTCGCGGCCGCCTGCGCGGCTGTGCCGGCGCCTATCGCAGCGACGACCAGCTCGGCCACGCCATCGTCGAGGCCGCCATCCAGGCCTCCTCGGAGGACTCCTGTGGCTCCGAGATCGAACCCGCGGAGCTCTCGAACCTCACCGTCTCCGTCTTCGTCGTCGGCGACTACGTCCTCACCAACGACCCGCTCGCCGACCTCGAACTCGGCACCCACGGCGTCGCCGTCGACGCCGGCTCCGATCACGCCTGGCTCTACCCGACCATCCCGCTGGAGAACGACTGGAGCGAGGAGGAGTTCCTCACCCGCGCCTGCCGGAAGGCCGGCGTCTCCCCGTTCGCCTGGCGCGACGAGGAGAGCATGATCACGCTCCTCGAGGGCCAGGTCTTCCGCGAGCGCGACGACGGCACCGTCGAGGAACTCCGCCTCGACTGAGCGGCGACCGCCGCGCGCGTTCCGCACGCGACTTACTCCCCGAACCCGGTCCGCTCGGCGCCCGCCAGCGCCCGCGCCGCCGCCCGGTCGACGTCGAACTCCCGGACCACCTCCCCGTCGCGGACCAGCGGCTCCATGAGCGCCTCGGCGTCGGCCGGGGCCGGACTGTCGGCGGGTTCGACGCGGTGGTCGCCCTCCGGCGTCCGGTAGACCGCCTTCCGGCCCGAGAGCTTGCCGCGCTTGGTCGCCGGCTCGCCCGCCACCTCGACGATGTCGAGCGCGAAGTCGACCGGATCGGCGTTGGAGACGTGGCTCCCGACGCCGAAGCCGTCGGCGGCGTCCCGGAGGGTCCGGAGCGACGCGGGGCCGAGCCCGCCGCTCACGAACACGTCGACGTCCTCCCGGCCGAGTTCCGCGAGCGTCCAGTTCACCTCCCGGACGATGTGCCGGAGGTCGCCGCGGCGCGAACTCGTCGTGTCCACCCGGACGCCGTCGAGCCGGTCCCCGAGCGCCGCGACCGCCCGCCGGACCTCGTCGGTCTCGTCGGCGTACGTGTCCACCAGCGCGATCCGGGGGACGTTCTCGCCGACCGCGTCGTCGAACGCCCGCCAGGCTGCCTCCTGCTCGCCGCGGCCGAAGCAGATGACCAGCGCGTGAGGCATCGTTCCGCCGGGCTCCCGGCCGAGCACCTCGCCCGCCGCGACGTGCGAGAAGCCGTCGAGCCCGCCGACCAGCGCCGACCGCTCGACGGCGGCGGCCATCGACGGGTGGACGTGGCGCGCGCCGAAGGAGAGCACCGTCGAATCCGGCGCGGCGACCCGGCACTCCAGGGCCGCCGTCGCCATGCCGCTCGCGTGCGAGAGAAAGCCCAGGAGCGACGTCTCGTACCGCGCGAACTCCAGGTACGGCCCCTCGACCCGGAGGACCGGCCCGCCGTCGAACAGCCGTCCCTCGGGGAGCGCGTCCGCGTCGACCGCCAGCCCCTCCAGCAGGGCCGCCGCGTCGCGCAGGCCCGCCAGCACCTCGAACCCGCCGGTCGGGAACTGGTCGGCCGTCACCTCGGCGACGACCCGGGGATTCCTGTCGGCCCCGCTGAGCGCCTCCTCGGTCCGCAGGAAGTACGCGTCCGTCGCCCGACCGTCGCGGATCGCGTCCGACCCGACGATGTCGAACTCCATACCGGCGCGAGGTGGTCCCGGGTGAAATATCCCCGCGGTCGCCGCGCCGGGGCCGGACGGCCGACCCCGACGCCGGTCACCCGCGCCGCCGGAGGGCGAGGAACGCGGCGGCCAGCAGGCCGGCGACCGCGATCGCCGGGCCGAACCCGGGCGCGGACGCGGACGCCCCGGACCCGCCGGCTCCGGCCGTCCCCTCGCCCGCCAGCCCGGGCCGGATGTCGTCGACCGCCGCCGGCGTCGGGCCGTTGACGACGATCACCCGCGTCCCGTTCCGGACGACGCGGAAGGCGTCGGCGAACGGGCCGCTCTCGACGACGCGGACGCCGTCGTCGCGGGCCCGGGCGTCGTGGGCCGAGAGGACGGCGAGGTAGGCCTCGTGGAACTCCCGGGCGTCGCGCTCGGTGTCCCACTCGGTCACCCAGACGTAGCCGTGCCGGGTGCCGTTCGCGCCCACCTTCCCGTCGCGGTACGGGAACACGCGGTCGTTGGCCCACCCGGCCGACGGCTCCGCGTCGTAGTCGTAGGTGTCGAACTCCGCCGACGTCCGCGTGAGCGCCCGCGGATCGACCGTGTCGGCGTCCTGCGTCCGCGCCTGGTACCAGAACATCGCGAAGATCGACGCCTCGCCGACGGTGTCGGAGCCGCCCTGGCCCTGATCGGGATACGGCCGCCAGCCGTTACGGGCGCGGTCGCTGAAGGAGATGGGTTCCGGTGCCTCGTCGGTCAGGTGGATGACTTGCTCCGTGCTCTCGGGCGGGTCCTCGTATGCCGCGGTCACCGCGTCCCATCCCGCCCGCTGGCGCATGTCGTTCACGTACACCGGGCCGTCGGAGTACGGCTGGAGGATCGTCAGGAGGATGCCGAGGTTGGGCCGCTCGCCGCTCGGCCCGCTGTCGGATGCCGACTCGACGCACTCCCACTCGGCGCCGCACCGCCGCGTGTACAGCGCCTCGATCAGGTTCGCCTCGCCCTCGATCAGGCCGTCGATCGCCAGGCCGGCGTCCTGGGTGTCGCTCCGGAACCGCTCGCTCGTCAGGTCCTGTCGCTGATCCTGGAGCGCGTGGGTGAGCTCGTGGACCAGCGTCGCGTTGTCGATGGTCGGGCTGTCGGGGGTGTCCGTGATGATCCGGATCTGGTCGTTGCCTGGCGTGTAGAACCCGGCCACCGATTCGCCGACCGCCCGGCCGAGCTCGTCCTGAACGTTCGAGTCCTCGCCGTCGATGTAAAGCGCCTCCCAGACCTGGTTGTTCCAGGCGGCAAAGGCGTCGCTCGAACTGTCGTTGTTCGCCCGCTGACGGAACTCCTCGCGGGCGATGACCTTCACCGGGACCGGCTCCTCGAACTCGGCGTCGCGCAGGAACTCCACGCGAGCCATCGCCCGCGAGACGTACGCGTCGAGTTCGGCGTCGGAGAGCCCGTCGGACTGGTCGACGTCGATCGCCTCGTCGTGCCAGTAACCCCCCTCCCACCCCACCGGATCGCCGGACGGGTCCGCTCGGGTCTCTGCCTGCCGGTCGACCCCTGTGGCCCCGCCCACCGCGGGCACGACGGCGCCGGCGAGGACGAGGAGGGCAAGCACGCACTGGGCGGCGCGCATGGAGCCCACAACGGGACGCGCGGGCAAGTACCTTTGTCCGCGAGGCGCCGTCGGTACGGGATCGGCCTCAGGGCCGCCTGTCGGTCGGCGACCCGTCGCGGTCGTGCTGGATCCGCTCGGCGACCCGCGCCGGGACCGAGACCCCACAGTACGTACAGTACCACGACCGGCCCGCGACCCCCGGTTCCCTGTCGAGTTCTTCCCGGGCGCCGAGGCTCGCGCCGCAGCCGTCACACCGGTACGAGGACATACCGGCCGTTCCCGCTCCGGCGTTGAAACCGTTCCGGCCCCCGGCGTCGACGAGGGCGACGCCCGTCACCCCTCGCCCCCGTCCCACTCCTCGCGCCGGCGGCGGTACGTCCCGTCGTCGCGCACCGCGTCGAGGTGCTCCTTGTACACCCGGGCGATCTCGCGTTTCTCCTCGTCGTACCACCGCTGGGGCTCGCGCTCCTCGCCGTCGTCGTCGTACTTCCGTCCCCCCGGGTACTTCGCGTAGCGCAGCGCCCGGGTCCACCCCATCTGCAGGTACTTCCGGGCGAGGTCCATGCCGGGAAACTCCCCCGCTTCTCGGTACTCCCGGAACTTCGCGTGGATCGCCTCGGCCCCCTCCTCGGCCCGCTCCAGCGACTCGATTGACCACAGCGGCAGCAGCTCGCTCTTGTACGGTTCGCACTTGAACACCCCCTCCTCGCCGCGGCCGACCTCGTACGCCTCGGGGCGCTCGCGGAAGTCGACGTCGTACTCCGGGCCGTCGTCGGACATCGTGTCCGGCTAGGGCCGCGTCCACAAATGCGTGCGGGCGGGGATTCGCGACCGGGTTCGGTCTCGGGACGGCCGGCGACGGGCGACGCCCCTGCCGTCGCGGGCCCGGATCAGTTCATCGACCGCCCCGGGTTCCCCGCGGCGTAGAACTGTCCGTGGAAGGGGTACGGCAGGCGATGAGGGAGCGGCGCGCGCGCCAGTTCGGCCATCGTCGCGGCGTCGAGGACGACCAGGGCGGACCGGCCGGCCGCGGCGTCGAGCACCACGCTCAGGACGACGCCGTCGGCCCCGTTCCCGTCCGGCGGCGGGACGACGACCGGTTCGCTCGGGAACGACGCCGGTCCGGGTTCATACTGCGCTGCCCCGCCGTCGCGGACGTCGAGCCGGGCGAGCCGCGTCGGGAGCGGGCCGCGTCCCCCCTCCGCGAGCCACACGTGCCGGTGCGGGCGGCCGTTCGTCCCGCGGTAGTCGATGGTCGGGAACTCCACCGGCCCCTCGCGGAGCCGGCGGCGCTCGACCCGTCCGCTCCCGAGGTCGATGCGGAAGCGCGTGAGCTCGCCGGCGGGCACGTCCGGCGCCGCGCTCCGGAGGTTCGCCAGCGTCAGCCCCGTCACCGCGCGCTCGTCCGGGTATGTCACGCAGTCGACGACGACGCCCCCGCCGGCGTCCGTCTCGTAGGCGTTCGCGTGGTGGTAGGCGAAGAACGGGTCCGTCTCCGTGGTCGCCACCCGGTCGCCCGTCCGCCGGTCGAGGACGACGAACGTCGCCGGGTCGTCGAAGGCGCCGAACGCGTCGAGGAAGGTCCGTCGCCGGAGGGCGCCGGCGAGCAGCGCCCGGGGCGAGACGCCGAACGGTCCCAGGGCGATCACGGCGTACCGCTCGGTCAGCGCGAACGAGTGGACGTACGGCAGGTACGGCCGGTCGATCCGGATCCGAGCCAGCGGCGTCGGGTCCCCGGGGCCGTCGTCCCCGTCGGGTCGACGGAACAGGGTGTACCCCCGCTCGCGGCCGTACGACGCCCCGAGGTTGTAGAACGCGCCCTCGGCCCCGTCGCGGTGGAGGTGGCCGAGCGTCAGGTCGACGTCCAGCCCCGCCGTCAGGTCGCGTCGCCCCCGGAACGCGAGCGTCTCCGGGTCGAACGCCAGCCCCCACGGCGACTCGGTGACGGCGAGGTACTCCCCGCCCATCCGCGCGACGCCGATCGACGCGTTGTCCGGGAAGGCCCCGGTCAGGACCTGCCGGACGCGGGTCGGGAGCGACCGGTCCGGCGGCGTTCCCGGGAAGGGCGTCCGGACGCCGCCCCGCTCGGCCGCGAACTCGCGGTCCCGCGAGCGCACGTACCGGTTGGCGTAGTCGACGGTTCCGTCGCGGACGGTGAACCGGCGGATCATCGCCAGCGGGTCGAACCAGTGGTTCAGCGGCCGGTCGCCCGCCTCGAACGCGCCCGGGCCGTTGACCAGGTAGGTCCCTTCCAGCCACCCCGGTATCTCGCCCTCGACGTCGAGCCGCGCGGTCGTCTCCTCGGCCTGCGTCTCGAAGCCCGCCGCCCACGCCGCCTCGACCATGCCCGGCCTGGGCGTTCCGGCCACTAAGATCCCCGCGTTGGTCTCACCCGCCGGTCGCGGGCGCCGGGGCGAGCCCCACGAGCACGACGCCGAGGACGCCGACCGCCGCGGCGTAGCCGAACGCCGCCGTCCAGGAGACGGTCTCGATGAGCCACCCCGTGAGGACGGGCGTCACCAGCGAGCCGGCGACCGAGAGCGCCGTGAGGACCGCGAGGCTCGTGCCGCCCTCGGCGTCGGCCGCGAGCTCGCTCACGTAGACGTAGTAGACGCCGATGCCGAGCTGCGAGGCGAACCCCGCGGCCAGCAGGAGCGCGGCGAACGCGAGCGGCGATCCGACGACCAGCAGGGCGCCGAGCGCGGGCAGCGCCAGGAGCAGCGCCGCGGCGACGACCGGGCGCCGGCCGACGCGGTCGGCGAGCCACCCGCCGCCGGGGCGGGCGAGGACGCCCGACAGCGGCACGAGCGCGGTGGCCGCCCCGGCGGCCGCGAGGTCGGCCGACAGCCGCTCGGTCGCGTAGGCCGGCATCCACGAGTTGAAAAAGAGGAACAGCGAGTACGCACAGAAGCTCGACGCCGAGACGAGCAGGACCGACCGGCGGCGGAGCGCGGCGAGGAAGTCCGCCGGCGCGAGCGCCGCCTCGGCCCGCACCGGCTCGTCCGCCGCCCGGAGGAACACGGGCAGGCCGACGAGGGTCACGAGCGGGTATGCGAGCAGCACCGACCGCCAGCCGAACGCGCCGGCGAGCAGCGGCCCGACGAACTGCGCCAGCGCGAAGCCGGCGGGCGCGCTGGCGACGAAGAGGCTGGTCGCGAGCGCCCGGTTCGCGGCCGGGAACGTCCGCCCGACCACGTTGGCTCCCGCCGTCCAGACGAACGCCGCGGCCGTCCCGCCCAGGAGCCGCGAGGCGACGAACGGGAGGTACGACCCCGCGAGGTACCCCCAGACGGTCGCCACGAGGTAGACCCCCACGCCGGCGACGACCAGCCGGCGGTTGTCGCGCCGGTCCATCGCGAGCCCCGCGGGCACCTGGACGAGTACCCACGCGGCGTAGACGGCGCTGATGACGAACCCGGCGGTGGGCTTGTCAACGCCGAACGCCGTCGCCAGTCGCGGGAGCACGCTCGCCGGCGCGATGAGGTAGGCGTTGTAGCCGACCGCGATCAGCCAGCACCCCGCGAGCACCGCCCACGCCCGCCGCGACGCCTCCATGCCCGGCAAAGCCCCGTGCCCGGACATAACCCCGGCGGTCCCCGACCGCGCCTGCCGGCTTCACGCGGCGCCGTCCCCGTCTCCCGGTCGCCGACCTCCACGTCCGGCGACGACCCGCGACGCTCCGCCTCAGCCAGTCGGGTCGACGCGCACGGTCACCCGGTCCCCGACGCCGAACGGGTGGCCGTCGCGCGAGACCAGCTTCACGCCGAATGCGTCGCGCGCGAGAAAGAGCGAGACGCCGGTCAGCCGGTGGTCGTTCGCCCGCACCGTCGCGTCCCGCCAGCGGACCGTCCGGCCGTCCCCGCCGCCCGCCATCCGTCCGATCCGCGTCCCGGCGAGGGCGACGCCGTCGACCGCCCGCTCGTTCGGCGCGTGTGTCCCGCCGCCCCCGTAGTGGGGGAAGCCGCCGTCGAGCGCCACGCCCGGCGCGCCGGCGACGCCGACCCACCGCTCGCCCGGGGCGGGGTGGGCCGGGGCGTCGAGGACGGCGTACGTCTCCCCGGTCGCGACCACCCGGCCGGTCCCGTCCCACGGCAGCGCCTCGACGTCGACGTCCGGGGCGATCGGGAGCGATCCCGACGCGCGCCGGAGGTGCCGGTCGGCCGGACGGAGGTCGAGGTGGACGTGGTCGGCGACCCAAGGGGCGAAAAAGCCCGAGCGCACCGTCCGTCCGAGCGCGTCGCCGACCGCCACCCGGTCGCCAGGGTTGACCGCGGGGTCGACGTGGAGGACGCGCGCGACGAGGCCGGGGTCGCCGTCCGACCGAACGCCCCGGTCGACCCGCAGGCCGGACGCCGCGGCGTCCACGTCCACGAGGACGAGGTGGTCCTCGGCCGCGGCGTACGGCCGCGACGGGGCGCCGACGCTCAGGACGTCACGAACCGTCCCCGCGACGGGCGAGGGCGCGGCGACGGACCGCCGCCCGCCCTCGGGGTAGAGGTCGACGGCGTGGCCCCGGTCGTGGGCCGGGAACGGCGAGTTGTACAGCGAGCACCGGCGGTAGCGGTCGAGCGTCGCCGCCGGCAGGCCGATCATACCCCGGCCTGGAGACGGGAGCGCTTAGCGCTGGCGTCCGCGGGCCGAAACGGCTATGCGCGCGGTGCCACGGCCGACATGTATGGTCCCCGTCCCGCTCCAAGCAGGCGGCGTGGCGCGCCTGATCGGCCTGTTCATGATCCTCGGGCTCATCGTCGCCGTCGGCTGGACGTACGCCGACGCACAGGACAACAGCGACCATCCGGCGTTCCTGTGGGCCCTGGTGGTCTTCCTCGCCCCCCTGCTCGGCATCGTGCTGTACCTCCTGCTCGGGCGCCGGTGAGCCGTCCGGCGACCCACCCGGCCGGACCGCCGCGGCACTCTTGTGCGTCGGGTCCCTCCCCGCGGGCGTGACCGAAGCCGGCGGGACGAACGGGGTCGTCCGGGTCCTCCGCGGCCGCGCCGGCGACGTCGACGCCGACCGCGCGGCGACGGCGGCCCTCCTCGACGCGGCGGCGGCCGGAGGCCTGGGCGTGCGCGTCTGGACGCCCCA
>JBDGSZ010000029.1:0-25555 GCA_042217265.1 Haloferacaceae archaeon | reverse complement strand
TCGGCGAGAGCGCGCCGAAGTCCTACGCGGTCGAGAACACCGAGTCGTGGGCGCTTCGCATCGCCCGGCCGCTGAAGTACAGCGAGTACCTCCTCCTGCCGCTCATCGTCGTCTTCGACTACCTGACCCGCGTGATAAACCGGGTGACCGGCGGCCGGTCGGCCATCGAGACGTCCTACGTCACCCGCGTCATCGAGGAGGACGAGCGCGAGATGCTCCAGCGCATCTTCCGGTTCAACAGGACCATCGCCAAGGAGGTGATGACCCCCCGCCTGGACATGACGGCGGTGTCGAAGGAGGCCAGCCTCGACGAGGCCATCGAGACCTGCGTCCAGTCCGACCACGAGCGCATCCCGGTCTACGACGGCAACCTCGACAACATCGTCGGCATCGTCAACCTGCGGGACCTGGTCCGGGAGCGCAACTACGGCGAGGGCGACGTCGAACTGACCGACCTCGTCGAGCCGACCCTCCACGTCCCCGAGTCGAAGAACGTCGACGAGCTCCTGGAGGAGATCCAGGAGGACCGGATGCAGATGGTCATCGTCATCGACGAGTTCGGGACCACGGAGGGGCTGATCACGCTGGAGGACATGGTCGAGGAGATCGTCGGCGACATCCTCGAGGGCGACGAGGAGGTGCCGATCGAGGTCGTCGACCGGGACACCTACCTCGTCCGCGGCGAGGTTAACATCGACGAGGTGAACGAGGAACTCGACCTCGACCTCCCGGAGGGCGAGGAGTTCGAGACGCTGGCCGGCTTCGTGTTCAACCGCGCCGGCCGGCTGGTTGAGGAGGGCGAGACCATCTCCTACGACGGCGTCGAGATCCGCATCGAGGAGGTCGACAACACCCGCATCAAGCGGGCGCGGATCACGACCCCCGAGGAGCCGGCGGAGCCGGCCGAGCAAGGGACGGAGGAACCGGCGTCCGAGGGGGCGGCCCCCGACGCGGACGAACCGGAGATCGAGCGGTAGGCGCCGGCGAGACGGGCCGGGAGCGAAACCGTCGAGCCCCCGTCCCGCGAACCCCGGGGCGATGCGTCGCCCGTCCGCCCGGTGGTGGCTGGTCGGCCTCGCCGCCCTCGCGATGGGGGCCGCGGGAACCTACCAGTTCGCCTGGTCGGCCGTCCGCGGCCCGCTCGGCGCCCGCCTGGGCGCGGGCGAGGCGGCGCTCGGCACCGTCTTCACGCTGTTCGTCCTCGCCCAGACCCTCTCGCAGTTCCCCGCCGGGCGGTACCGCGACCGGCACGGTCCGCGCCGTCCGCTCGCGGCCGGCGGCCTCCTCGTCGCCGCCGGGTTCGGCGGCGTGGCGCTCGCCCCGTCGTTCCCCGTCGCGCTCGCCGCCTACGCGCTCGGCGGCGTCGGCTCCGGGCTGGTCTACACCGTCGCCGTCAACACGCCGGTCAAGTGGTTCACCGACCGACGCGGGCTGGCGACGGGCGTCGTCACGCTCTCGTACAGCGCGGCGAGCGCGCCTGTCATCGCGTTCGTCGGGCCCAACGCCGGCCGCGACTTCGCCGGGACGCTGCTCGTCGTCGCGGCCGCGACGGGCGCGGCCTGTCTCCTCGGGGTCCCGTTCCTGCGCGACCCCGCCGACGGCGAGCGGACGGCGCCCGCGGACGCCGACGGGGACGGCGGAGCCGACGCGACGCCCGACGGGACCGCTGACGCCTTCGGCTGGCGGCGGACGGTCCGGACGTGGCAGTTCTGGGTCCTCTTCGGGGTCTTCTTCGTCGTCAACGGCGTCGGGCTGATGCTCATCGGCAAGGTGGTGTCGCTGGCGGTCGGCCTCGGCCTGCCGGCGGCGGTCGGAACCCTGGCCGCGTCGACGCTCGCGGTCGCGGACGGCGCCGGAATCGCGGTCGTCGGCGGGCTCTCGGACCGCCTGGGACGGGAGCGTACCGTCGCGGCGAGCATGACCCTCGCCGGCCTCTCGCTCGCGGGCGCGGTCCTGTTCGGGCCGGGGAACGGCGCCGCGTTCGTCGCGCTGGTCGGCGCCGCGGCGTTCTTCCGCAGCCCCGCGTTCTCGGTGTTCCCCAGCCTCGTCGGCGACTACTACGGCGCCGCGCGCTCCTCGGAGAACTACGCGCTGCTGTACGCCGCCAAGGTCCCCGGCGGGGTCGCCGGGGGGACGGCGGCGAGCCTCCTCGTCGCGGCGGCGGGGTGGTCGGCGGCGTTCCTGCTCGGCGCCGGGCTGTTCGTCGCTGCGGGGCTCGCGGCCGCGACGCTCCGGCCGGTCCGGACGGACGACCGCGGCCCGCGCCCCGGCTCCGACCCCTGAGTCGGCGACGACCGGGAATCGGTCGCGGCGGTCCGGGATCGTCGGGCTCCGGCCGGTGACGGGTTACGGGACGTGCCACGGCGCCGCGCCCGCGGGACGGCCGACCCGCGACCGCCGCCCGGTTCCGTCGTCCCTTCACGCCGGGCGGTCACACCCCGGTCCCGAACCCGCGGCGTCGCGACGCCCGTCACCGGGGACCGCTACTCGCGGTCGACGAACTCGATGCCGGTTATCTCGAACCGGGCACCGCCCTCATCCTCGCTCCCGATGGAGACGTCCCACCCGTGTGCGCCGACGATGGACCGGACGATCGAGAGCCCGTAGCCCGTGCCGTCCTCCCTGGTGGTGTACCCGTGGTCGAACACCCGGTCGCGGTCGCTCTCGGGGATGCCGGGCCCGTCGTCCTCGACGTAGAAGCCGCTCCGGAACGGGCCGACACGGACGGTGATGTCGTCGCCCCCGTGCTCGGCGCTGTTCCGCAGGGGGTTCTCCAACATCTGGACCAGCCGGTCGGGATCGGCCATCACCGGCCGAACCGACTCGTACCGGAGCGTCGCGGTCCCCGGGAGCGCCCCCTCCCTGGCGACGTCGAGAACGTCGCCGAGGTCGGTCGCCGCCGGATCCTCGACGACCTGTCCCTGTCTGGCCACGCGGAGCAGGTCCTCGACGAGCCGCTCCATCCGGTCGGTCGTCTCCTCGATGGCGGCGAGGTGTTCCGCCTCGCCCGTCTCGTGGAACAGTTCCAGCCGGGCGTCGATGGTCGATAGCGGCGTCCGCAGGTCGTGCGAGAGGATGTCGGTGAACCCCTTCAGCCGGTCGTTCCGGCGTTCGAGCATCCGCTCGTACTGCTTGCGCGTCGTCGTGTCCTGAACGACGACCGCGTACCCGTCGGAATCGCCGTCGGAGAGCGGCGAGAGCGTACAGCTCCCCCAGAACACCGACCCGTCAGCCCGCTGGTGCCAGCTGTCGGGCTTGACCGTCCCGGTCTCCGCTTCGGCGAGCAGGTCCTCGATGGGGGGCGGTTCCCCGCGTGGCTCCGCGATGAGCACGTCCAGTTGGCGGCCGACCACGTCATCGGGATCGTAGCCGTAGAGCTGTTGTGCCACTTCGGGCCACATGGCGATGTTCCCGTCGGCATCGAGCGTGAACAGCGCGTGATCGGCCACCGCTTCGAGCAGTCGCTGGTACGGCCCCTCATCAGTCATGTGCCGTATATATCGCGACGGACACTAAATGGACGCAGTTCCGACAAACCGGGTGACAGCCCCGTCCGTCATCGTTCCGACCCGCGTCAACGGACCGCGAGCACGGCCGAGAGCACGGCGTAGCCCCCGACGAGCGCGAGCAGAAGCGACCCGACCCACGCGAGCACCGTGTAGGCCATCTTCCGGCGGCTGACGCCGCTCCCCCCGGCGGCGTACCCGGAGCCGACGATGGCGCTGACGATGATCTCGTTGAACGAGACGGGGATGCCGAAGGCGACGGCGGTCTGGGCGATGGCGAACGAGGGGATGAGCGCCGCGATGGAGCGGCGCGGCCCGAGCGAGGAGTAGTCCTGTGCGAGCGCCTTGATCATCCGCGGGGCGCCGGTCCAGGAACCGAGCAGGAGGCCGGCCCCCCCGCCGACGAGGACGGCGGTCAGCGGCACCTCGATGGCGCCGAGGAGCGGCACGAGCGGGCCGATGGCGAGGCCGACCTGGCTCCCGCCGGCCGAGAACGCCACCAGCCCGCCGAGCACCAGCAGGAAGCGGCGCTGGCCGCGGTCGGTGTCGCGGTCCATGTCCCGCCGGAGCGCCCCGGCCGCCCCGAGCGCGACGGCCGCGCTGACCGCCAGGCGGCCAGGGCCGCCGCCCTCGACCCCGACGGCCCGTTCGAGCGCCCGCCCGGCCACGGCGGCGACCGAGGCCGACTCCGCCCCGGGCGCGAGCAGCGTGAACCCGACGTTGGCGACGATGAGACCCACCAGGGCCGCGAGCGCCGGGACCGCCACCCGCTCGGGCACCCGGTCGTCGCGCAGGAGCCGGGCGGTGGCGTAGGCGATGCCGCCGCCGACGAAGGGGACGAGCACCCAGAGCGCGGCGATCTGCCGGTACTTCGCCCACGCGGGGTCGCCCCCGAGCGCCAGGCCGACGCCGACGACGGCGCCCGTGACGGTGAAGGCGGTGGCGATGGGGTAGCCCGCGAAGACGCCGACGGCGACCAGCGCGGCCGCGGTCAGGAGGCCGACGGTCGCGGCGAGCGCCGAGAGGGTCACCCCCTGGATGAGCGCCGTCCCCACCGCCTCCGTGACGTTCGCCCCCTGGAGGACCGCGCCCGCGAACCCGAGCAGGCCGACGACGAACCCCGCGCGCATCACCGAGATGGCGTTCGCGCCGACCGCCGGGGCGAAGGGGGTCGACCCGGACGAGCCGGCGCCGATGGACCACGCCATGAAGAGGCTGGCGAGGGCGGCGACGACGAGCGTCGCGATGCCGGCGGCCATGACCCGCACCTCTCCGGGCCCCACACTAAACCCTACCTATGACGCCGGTCGCGGTTCGCCTCCTCGCACGGCCCCGACCGTCGGCCGCGCTACGTTCCCACTACCGCCTCGACCACCGGCGTGGCACGCCACCCGCCCCGGCTACCGGTCGTGGTACCCCTCCTCGTACCCCTCCCGGAGGTCGGTCACCGTCCGGCGGACGAACAGGTAGACGAGGAGGACGAACAGAACCATCGCGCCGAGCAGGAGGAGGAAGACGGGATCGTCGAAGCCGATGGCCATGGGTCCGGTATCCCCGGGGCGGACAAAGCGGTTTCGCCATCGAGATCGCCGAACCCCGCCACGGCGGACGTCCGCACCACGCGCCGTGACGGAGGCTACAATGCCCGTTTGAGCCTACGGTGCGTATATCCACCCGCGGCCGGTACGGACGACCGCGCGGTGACCGGACGCTTCGGCCCTCCACGCGCCGGCCCGCGCCGCCGGCGGCCCGGGACCGACGCCCCCCGTGCCGGCCTCCCCACCCCACCGACCGCCGGCGCTACGCCCCCCCACCACTCTCCTCGCCCTCGCCCTCGCCCTCGACTTCGACCTCGATCCGCGCGATCACCTCGCCGTCGACCGACCGGATCTCCCCCGCCAGTCCGGCGTCGGTCGCCCGCAGTTCGGCGTGCGTCGCCGGCCCGCCTCGGGGCTCGGCGTGGCTTCCCGGGTTCAGAAGCGTCGGCGTCCCCTCGACGACGGAGGGCTGGTGGGTGTGTCCGGTGACCACGAGGGCCGCGCCCTCCGAGCGGCCGAGCAGGGAGAGCGCCGTCGCCCCGCCCTCGTGGGTGTGGGTGACGACGATCCGGACGCCGCCGTGTGTCAGCGTCCGGGTCGGCGGCAGGCGCTCCCTGACCGCCGCGCCGTCGGCGTTGCCGTGGACGGCGTGGGTGGGCGCCCGGTCCCCCAGCGCCGCCAGGACGCGTTCCGTGGTGAGGTCGCCGGCGTGGACGATCCGGTCGGCGGCGGCGACGGCCTCCGCGGTCCGGCCGTCGAGCCGGGGGTCGTCGGTCCCGTGCGTGTCCGCGAGGACGACGAGCATCGCCTACCCCTCGTCGTCCGCGGGGGAAAAGCCCGCCGTCGTCAGTCAGTCGGCCGCCGACCCGGCGGCCGAGGGGACCACGCCCTCGTCGGTCCACCCGCGGTGGGCGTAATACTCGTCGAGGGCGGCGTCCAGCCCCTCGATCTCGTAGGGGAGCGTGTCGTCGGCCCTGTCGAATCCCCGTCGGTTGTTGAAGCCGCGTTCGAGTTCGACGACCCGCTCCCCGACCGCAAGTAGCTCGTCGTAGTCGGCCCCGAGCAGGCGTTCGAGCCGCTCGTCGGTCATGTGGGCCTTGGAGAACTTGCAGAGGACCGCCGAGTCGTTGACCACCTTCAGGTTCTCGAGTTCCGCGACGAGCGCCGCCTTCCCGTCGAGCCCCTCGGGGGGAACCGTGCCCTCGTACTCGAGGTTGTGGATCTTCGAGTACATGTGGTCGGCGCCGCGGTTGGCCGTCGCGTACCCGAGCGCCCGGCCGTGGAGAACCCGCCCGTCGTGGCCGGGGAACTCCATGCCCTTGCTGGTCCAGTTTTCCACCCCGAGCTCGTCGTGGATGCGGTCGACGCCCTCGGCGAGCAGATCGCCGACCGCCTCCCGGCGGGCGATCTTCCGGATCAGCTCGTGGATCAGCTCCGAGTCGCCGAAGCGGTCCTCGGATTCGAGGTACGCCCCGATGGCGACCCCGGCGCTGATGGTGTCGAGGCCGAGTTCGTCACAGAGCTCGTTGGACTTCATCACCGAGACGACGTCGCCGACACAGAGGTTGCTCCCGAACGAGAAGACCGTCTCGTACTCCGGTCCCTCCGTCTCCAGCCCGGTCTCCTCGTCCCGGGTCGGGAGCTTGCAGGCGAACGCGCACTGCGAACACGTCCCGCGCTTGTGCTTTTTCTCCTCGACCGCCGTCCCGTTGATGCCCTCCACCCCCTCGTCGAAGGAGGTGCGCTCGAAGTACCGGGTCGGGAGGGAGAACATCTCGTTTTTCAGGTCGACGCCGCTCGTCGTCCCCTGCCGTTTCATGATGTGGTCCTCGGTCGCGGCGTCGCGGTGGAGTTCGGCCGCCGCGTCCGGGTCGGGGAGGTCGTGGTCCGGCGCGGCGTCGCCGTCGAACGACACGGTCTTGACGCCCTTCGCCCCGAGGACGGCGCCGACCCCGCCCCGGCCGAACGCCCGGGAGTCGGAGGTCATCAGCGCGGCGTAGCGCACCAGGTTCTCGCCCGCGGGGCCGACGGTCGCGAGGTGTTCGGCCCCGAGATCGTGGCGTTCGGCCATCGCCGCCGACGTCTCGCTCACCGTCGCGCCGGCGAGGTCCGGGACGTCCTCGAACTCGACGCCGTCGTCGGTGACGTGGACGGCGAGGGGCTCGTCGCTCGCGCCGACGAACTCGACGCAGGGGTGGCCGGTCGCGACGAAGTTCCGCGAGAGGAACCCGCCGGCGTTGGTCGAGAGCAGGCCGTCGGTCAGCGGCGACAGCGTCGTGGCGTTCATCCGGCCGGTGAAGCTCGTCCGCGACGTCTGCAGGGGGCCGGTCGACAGGTAGACCCGGTTCTCCGGGCCGAACGGGTCCGCGTCGAACGGGATCCGGTCGTGGGCGAGCTTCGTCGCCGCGCCGCGGCCGCCGAGGAACGACGCGAGCACGTCGTCGACGTCGGTCGTCTCCCACGACCGGTCCGAGAGGTCGACGGTCAGGAGCGGGCCTTCCGCGCTGAGCATTACTACGGACTGAGCCGTGGCGGGGATAACTCCTTCGCCCGGGGTGGGTGGTCGTAGCGCCCGTCACGACTGACGGTGTGCGACCTCCCCGAACCGTCCGGCCGTCGGAAGGCCCAAGCGGTCCCCCGCCGACGGAGGCGTATGGCGAGCAACCGGTCGGTCGTGATCGCCGCCCTCGTCGCCAACGGGGCCATCGCGGTCCTGAAGTTCCTCGGCTTTCTCCTGACCCGGAGCCCGGCGATGCTCTCGGAGACGTACCACTCCGTCTCGGACACCGGCAACCAGGTGTTCCTCCTGTTCGGCATCCGCTACGCCGACAGGGAGGCCAGCCGCACCCACCCGTTCGGCTACGGGAAGGCGCAGTTCTTCTACTCCTTTCTGGTCGCGGTGCTGCTGTTCGGCGTCGCGGGCTGGAAGAGCCTCAGCCACGGCTACGACGCCATCCTCCACGGCGTCCACCGGGCGAGCGACCCGGTGAGCGTCCTCGGCCTGACGTTCGATCCCATCTGGGTGAACGTGGTCGTCCTCCTCGGCGCCATCGGGTTCGAGAGCTACGCGCTCGCGAAGGCACACGCAGAACTGCGTGACCAGATCGACGCGTACGGCTGGTCGGGGCTGGTCGAGGCCTTCCGGGCGACGAGCGACACCGTCACCCTGACCGCGTTCACCGAGGACGCCATCGCGCTGGCCGGCGCGGCCATCGCCCTCGTCGGCGTCGTGCTCACGCGGGTGACCGGCAACCACCTCTACGACGCCGCCTCGGCGGCGATCATCGGCCTCCTGCTGATGGGCTTTGCCCTGGCGCTCGCCTGGGAGAACAAGCGGCTCCTGCTCGGCGAGAGCGCCCCGGCCGCCGTCGAGACCCGGCTCCGGCAGGCCGTCCTCGACCACCCGGACGTCCGGCACGTCGACGCCTTCCGGACGATGTACGTCGGGCCACAGGACCTGCTCGTGACCGTCGAGGTTAGCTTCGACCCCGAGTACGAGGCCGGCGCCCTCGACGGGGCCATCGCGGACATCGAGGCGGCGCTCCGGGCCGCCGACGACCGGGTCGGCGACGTCTACGTGGAACCCGAGGTGTAGTCCGCGACGGCGGCCGCGATCCGATCGACCGCCTCGTCCACGTCCCCGCGGTCGACGTCGAGGTGGGTACAGAGGCGGGTGACGTGCTCGCCGAACGCGCCGCCGGCCACGCCGCGTTCCTCGCAGGCGGCGACGAACGCCTCCGCTGTCATCCCCGCCCCCGAGCTGTCGACCCGGACGATGTTGGTGTCGGGTTCGGGGGCGCGCAGGCCGTCGATCCCGTCGAGCCCGGCGGCGAGCCGCTCGGCGTTGGCGTGGTCCGCGGCGAGCCGGTCGACGTTCTCCAGCGCGAGTAGGCCGGGCGCGGCGACCAGGCCCGCCTGGCGCATCCCGCCGCCGAACAGCTTCCGCGTCCGCCGGGCCTCGGCGACGAACGTCTCCGTCCCCGCGAGGATGGACCCCACCGGCGCGCCCAGCCCCTTCGACAGGCAGAACATCACGGAGTCGACGCTCGCGGTCATCCGCTCGGCGCTCACGTCGTGTGCGACGCAGGCGTTGAACAGCCGGGCGCCGTCGAGGTGGGTCGGGACCCCCAGGTCGGCGGCGGCCTCGGCGGCGGCGTCGATCCGCCCGGGCGGCACGGCGATCCCGCCGCGGCTGTTGTGGGTGTTCTCCAGCGCGAGCAGGCCCGTTCCGGGCCGGTGGAGGTCGTGCTCGACGTATCCCTCGCGCACCGCTTCGGGCGTCGGGACGGCCCGATCGCCGGCGTCGTACGTGCGCGACTGGAGCCCGGAGAGCTGCGCGAGGCCGCCGAGCTCCCACTTGTACGCGTGGGACTCGCGGTCCAGCAGGACCTCGGCGCCGCGGTCGGCGTGGACCCGGGCGGCGATCTGGTTGCCCATCGTCCCCGAGGGCACGAACAGCGCCGCCTCCGTCCCGACCCGGTCGGCGGCGCGGCGTTCGAGCTCGTTCACGGTCGGGTCGTCGCGGTAGACGTCGTCGCCCACCTCGGCGTCGCGGGCCGCGTCGCGCATGGCCCCGTCCGGGCGGGTGACGGTGTCCGAGCGGAGGTCGATCACACCCCCACGTGCGGACTGGCGGGGATATAGGCTCCGGGCGGCGCCCGCCGCGGGGGTTTTTGCCCGTCCGCGCCGTATCCGACCCCGTATGGACGACAGGACCGAGGAGCTCCGGGACATCTTCGTCGACGCGACGGGCACCGGCGAGGTCACCGAGCGCCAGCGCGACGCCCGCGGCTCGCTGCTCGACGACGACGGGGGCGACGTGCGCGACGTCGTCGAGCGGATGCGCGAGCGCTACGGCTTCGACACGCACCTCGACGACGACGCCCTGGTCAGGGTCGCCGAGGGCTTTTTCGCCGGCCGCGACGACGCGGCCGTCGCCGCCGACCTCGGCGTCGACCCGGAGACGGTCTTCCGGGCGCGGATGGACCTCCATCTCGTGGGCGACGCCGACCTGGACGCGCCGCTGTCCCTCGACCGCCTCCGGTCGCTCGTCGTCGAGGGCGCGGACCTGGACGACTGCGTCGCGGCCCTCGACGCCGACCGGGGGACGGTCGCCCGCTACCGGCGCGTCGTGGCCGCGGACGTCGAGGCGACGCGTGCCAACGACCGGTTCCGCGACGCCTTCGCCGAGCGGCTGACCGACGCCGACCTCGCGGGGCGGCTGGCGGGCGGCGTCCGCGAGGACGGCCTCGAGGAGGCGACGGAGGACATCGAGACCGACGTCTCGTTCTGAGCCGACGCGCGTGGGAAACGTTCGCACGCACGCCGACCATTCAAGCCCGCGGCGGCCGAATGGAAGGGCGAACCGATGGCAGACCGCGCCCGCCCGGACGACACGAGCGAGGACGGGAGCGCCGCGGAGTCGTCGGGAACCGACGCCGGCGGACGGGACGGCGGGGCCGCGGACGCCCGCCCCGACGACCCTCACCTCCCGACCGAGGTCGCCGCCGACCTCCGCCGGGTGGCCGACCGGATCGACGAGTACGCCGGGACGCTCCCGTTCGACGCCGCCCGCCACCACGCCCGCATCGCCGCCCGGGCCGCCCGGGAGGCGGCCGACGGGGACGCGCCGCTTCCCGCCCGGCGCGCGGCGGTCGGGGAACTGGTCACGGCGCTCCGCACGGCCGCCGACGAGGCCGAGGCGACCCGGGCGCAGTACCGGCTCCTGGAGCTGCTGTACGAGGAGGCGCTGCCGGCGACCCGTTCGGCGGGAACGGCGCTCTACGGGTGACGGAGGTCGACCGGTTCGACGTCCCCGCGGTCGTCGCCGAGCGAGACGAGCCGCGAGACGATGTGCTCGCGGAACGCCAGCCCGACGAGGACCAGGAGGGCGGTGAGCGCGCCCGCGACGGACTCAAGAGCCATATATACCGATACATACGGCTCGGCAAAGAGCGTGACGGTACCGCGGGAGCCGCCGTCGGCCAGCGACCGACGCCGCGCGCCGACGCGCCGCCCGGGGTAAGACGGGCATCCGGGGCCGGTCGGCCCGATTCCGCCCCTGCTCCCCACGGCTATTGATCGATATGTACGGTACCCCCGATTCCCCACCCGGACATACGGCTCATAGCAGGCTTCATTCCCGGGCCTGTGTGTCATACGCCTGATGGCGCAGGCAACCCAATCCGACCGGAAGTCCGACTCGTTCACCTGGGACGTGGAACTGACCGACCTCGTCGTCATCGCGGGGCTCACGGCGGTGCTGTTCGCGGGGGCGCTGGCCATCGGCGAAGGGCTGGGGGAGATCCCGCCGGACATCGACTGGAAGGCGTTCTTCGTCGTGTACACCGTCATCGTGTTCGTGCCGTGGGGGACGCCGACCATCGCGGCGGCGGTGGGCGCGACGCTCGCCGAGGGCATCCTCGACTTCTTCGAGGGCCTGGAACCCGACGAGCCGTTCGGATGGGCCGGCTACGTCGTGGGATTCACGATCGCCGGTTACTTCATGAAGGACCCGAGCGACACGGTGAAACTCGCTATCGGTGCGGTGCTTGGCGCACTCATTCAGTTCGGCATCGAGGGGCTGAGCCTCGTCGTCGTCAGCGGCGACGCGGCTTCGGTGTACCTGACGGCTCTCGCCGGCAACACCGTCACGCACGGCATCGTCCTCGGCGCGATCCCGCTCATCCCCGTGGTTTCGGCCCTGCAGGGGCGGATGGAGCGCGTGATGGCGCCGTCGGCACAGCAGGCCGACTGACCCCGACCCACACCCTCTTTCAGTACGATGAGCCCGAGACGCCGACGCGGGGGGATCGCCGATGATTAGCGCCGACGAGTTCAGCTTCAGGTATCCCACCAAGAGCGACCCCGCCCTGACGGACCTCTCGTTCGAGGTCGACGAGGGCGAGGTGCTCGGTGTCGTCGGGCCGGTCGAGGCGGGCAAGACGACGCTCGCCATGGCGCTCGCGAGTTTCGCGCCACAGAACACCGGCGGGACGACGAGCGGCGACCTCTCGGTCGCCGGTCGAGACCCCCGCGGGGCGTCGGACAACGCCGTCGCGATGGTGTTCGAGGACTACGCCGCCCAGCTGACCCAAGTGCGGGTGCTCGACGAGGTGGTCGCGCCGCTCGTCAACCGGGGGATTCCCCGGGCCAAGGCGACCGAGCGCGCCCGAGACCTCCTCGACGACGTCCGGCTCGCGGACGCCGCGGACAAGTTCACCTGGGAGCTGTCCGGCGGCCAACAGCAGCGCCTCGCCATCGCCGCCGCGCTCGCGATCGAGCCCGAGGTGCTGATCTTCGACACCGCGACGGACATGCTCGATCCCGCCGGCAAGGACGAGGTCACGAACCTCGTCGCCGCGCTGGCGGGCGAGACGACCCTCGTCGTGACCGAGAACGACCCCGACGCGCTGGTCGGGCTCGCCGACCGGCTGCTGGTGCTCGACGGCGGCGAGCGGGTCGCCTTCGGCCCCGCCGACGACCTCTTGCGTGACGTCGACCTGCTCGAACGTACCGGCGTCGCACCCCCGGTCTGTGCCCGGATCGCCCGCGACGTCGGGCTGGGCGGTGCTCCGCTGACTCCCGGCGAGTTCCTCGACGCGCTCGCCGCCCGCGCCGACGGCGACCCCGTCGAACCCCTCGCGACCGACGGGGAAGCCGCGGACGGCGGCCGGGTGTCGACGGCCCGCGGGTTCGGGGAGTCGCTCGTCACCGTCGATGGCGTCACCTACGAGTACGGCGCCGACGAGGTCGCGCTCTCGGGCGTCGACCTCACCGTGCGCGAGGGGGAGGTCCACGCCGTCCTCGGCGGGAACGGCGCGGGCAAGACGACGTTCAGCAAGCTCCTCTGTGGGCTGTTCGAGCCGACCCACGGAACGGTCTCCGTCGACGGCGAATCCACCGAGGGGCGGACGGCGCGCGACGTCGCCGAGACGGTCGGCATCGCCCTCCAGAACCCCGACGAGCAGCTGTCCGAGCGGACCGTCGAGGAGGAGCTCCGCTTCCCGCTGGAGCAACGCCAGCACGAGCGGACGGGCATCCTCGGGCTCTCGAAGCGCCAGCGGTACGACGACGCGTTCATTGACGATCGGGTCGAGGCGGTGCGCGAGCTGGTCGGTCTCTCCCCGGACGTCATGGACGAGGACCCGGTGTTCCTGCCCCGCGGCACGCGGCGGCTGGTGACCATCGCGAGCGCCCTCGCCCCCGACCCGGACGTCCTGGTCCTCGACGAACCCGCGGCCGGCCTCGACGCGACGGCGCGCGAGCAGGTCAGCCGGACGGTCGAGCGGCTGCGCGAGGACGGGAAGGGGGTCGTCCTCATCGACCACGACATGAACTTCGTCTGTGAGGTCGCCGACACGGTCACCGTCCTCGAAGACGGGTCGGTCGCGATGCAGGGGCCCGTCCGCGAGGTGTTCGGTCCCGACAACTGGGAGTGGCTGGCCCGCCGTCACCTGCGCCCGCCGCGGCCGGCGCGCCTCGCCAGGCGGGTGGGCGTCGACGCGCTGACCGCCGACGAGTTCGTGACGGCCTTCGCCCCGCGGCTGGAGGTGTCGGGATGAAGCGGCGCGTCCCCGTCGTCTACAACGACCGCGACACGTGGCTCCACAGGCGCGACCCGCGCTCGAAGCTCGCCGTGTTCGTCGCGTCCCTGCTGTACATGTACGTCGCGCCGACGTGGGAGTGGATGCTGGCGGCGGTCGTCGTGGGGCTGGGGATGGTCGCCCTGGCGCGGGTCCCGCCGAAGTGGATCGGTGCGCTCCTGCTCCTCCAGGTCACGAACGTCATCGGCATCCTCGCGTTCCCGGCCATCGAGCGGATGGCGACCGGCGGGAGCGCCTTCGGCGGCGACTTCGCCTTCGGACTGAAGCTCGCCTTCTCCTGGCAGGCCGCGCTGCTGGTGAGCGCCAGCCTCTTCACGACGATGGAACTTACCGAGATCATCGACGGGCTCCGGAGCCTGGGTGTCCCCGAACTCCTCTGTTTCACGCTGGAGTACGTCCTCCTGCTGTTCTACGTCACCATCAGCGACCTCTTCCGCATCATGGACGGGATGAAGGTGAAGGGCCTCGGCATCGAGACGCGGAACCCGATCCGGTTCGCCCTGAACGTCCCCAGCCTGGCCGTCCCGATGTTCATGTCGGTCCTCCAGCGGTCGAACACGATGATGTCCGTGCTGACGATGCGCGGGTACTCGTTCTCCAGCGAGGGTCGCGAACTCCGCCACACCCCGAAGTTCGACGGCGGAGACGCGCTCCTGGTCGGCGTGGCCGTCGTCGTCGTCGTCGTGACCGCGTCGGTGAACTTCGGCGTGACCACCGTCCCCCTGCTCCCCGCACCCTCATCATGACCCCCACCGAAACCGACCTCCCGACCCCGTCCGACGAATCCCCGACCGTCTCCCCGGGGCTGGCCGAGGGGCGTAGCCGCCTCCTCCTGTTCGCCGGCCTCGTCGGGTTCGCGGTCGGCCACCTGGTCGACGCGCCCCCGGTCGTCTGGGGGGGAATCGCCCTCGTCGCGGTCGCGTTCGCGGTCAACACCGCCGGGAAACTCACCCACTACCGCCGGCTGTCCATCCCCAGGGGCGACCGGACGAAGCTCGCCGCCTCGTGGGTCCTGCTCGCCGTGACGGTCGTCTGGCTGCTCGCCGTGTACGCACGGGCGAGATACGGCCCCGGCGGCGGCCGGTTCTTCTGGTCGCTCGCGGCCGCCGGCCTGGGGTTCGGACTGCTTCACATGGCCGCCCAGTCGAAGTACCTGCCGGCCGACGCGGCTCCCGACGAGCGGTGACCGGGACGATGCCCCCGACGAGCGGTGACCGAAACGATGCCGACGCCCGCGCGAGCGACGCTCGACCGACCGCCCGACCGGCCCCCTCCGACCGCCGGGCCGTATCGACGACAGCCCCCCGCCTGCGCCGCCGCCGATGACCAAGGAGGTCCGCAAACTCCAGCGCGTCGGGGGCGGCACCTACACCGTCTCCATCCCGAAGGAGTGGGCGGTCGAACACGGGATGGAGGCCGGGTCGGACGTCCACCTCTACCCCCACGCCGACGGCTCGCTCGTCGTCAGGGGGTCGCCGGTCGACGGCGACGCCCTCTCGGCCACGCGCCTGGACGCCACCGGCCTGTCGCCGCCCCGGACGGTCCGGCTGCTGCGGGCGGCGTACGTGACCGGGTTCGAGCGGATCGAGGTCGCCGCCGACCCGCTCGGCGACGACCAGCGGCGGGCGGTCCGGCGCGCGACCCGGACGCTCGTCGGCGCCGAGGCGGTCGAGGAGGACGGGGACCGCATCGTGGTCCGGGACCTCCTCGACGCCGCAGAGGTGTCGGTCGGGCAGTCGCTCGTGGGGATGCGCTCGGTCGCGCTCTCGGCCCACCGGACCGCCGCGGAGGCGGTCACGGGGGACGGGGTCGACCTCCCGCGGCTCCGCCGCCGCCGCGACGAGGTCGACGGGTCGCTCGGGGTCATCCTCCGCTACTGTAACCGGTCGCTCGAGAGCCGCGCGGCACTCGACCGGCTCGGGGTCAGCCGGACCGACCTGTTCGATTACAGCCACGTCGGTCGGGAGCTCGCGGTCGTCGCCGGAAACGCCGTCCGTCTCGGCGAACTCGCCGAGTGGGCCGGGTCGGATCCGGCCGCGCCGGACGACGTCGCCGCGGCCGCCGAGACGGCCCGCACGGTCGTCGAGCTGGCGACGACGGCGGCCGTCGAGCGGTGCGGCGACCGCGTCGACGAGGCGCTCGACCGCCGTGAGGCGGTTCGTGCCCGGACGGCGGACCTGGAGGCGGCGCTCGCCGACCGGGAACGGCCGGCCGCGGCGCTCCGGGCGCTCGACCACATCCGTCGGACGGCCGCCGCCGGGGAGCGCATCGCCGGGACGGCGCTCCGTCGATCGCTCGAACCGGGGGACGACTGACCGCCCCACCGGTCCCGCCTGCGACGGCCCGGTGCCCCGTGGCCGCGCTCACCAGTAGACCGTGTAGGTACACCTGTCGTCGCCCTCGCGGCGACACTCCTCGCCCCGTTCCTCGACGAACACCAGCGACTCGACCGGCGAGTACTTCTTCGCCGTGGCGCGGATCAGCCCCCGGTCGAACAGGCAGGGATAGGGGTTCTCGCACGTGACCCGTCCGGTCCGCTCGTCGACCTTCTCGAACCGGTAGTACCCGATGTCGCCGCCCCGGTGGTTCCGGTGGTAGGCCTCGTCGATCGAGCGCAGTCCCTCCTCGGCGCCGGAGACGTCGTCCGGCCACTCGGCCGCGTCCGGGATCTGCTCCCCGAGGCGGTCGACGATATGCGGTTCCAGCTCGCGACTGATCGTCTCGAAGGCGTTCAGTTCAGCCTCCTGCGGGTACCACCCGTCGGGGTCGGGGTCCTCGATGCCGTACTCGGCCAGCGCCTCGCGCGCCTTCCGCCGGTACTCCTCGGAGAAGCGGGAGAGCGATTCCTCCGGCGCCAGGAGCGTCCGCCCGCTCGCCTCAACGCCGTCGTCGAACGGTTCGTACTGGGTCATTGGCCTCCGCCGGACGTTCCGTTCGACCGACGCGACCGGCCGACAAAAGCGTTGGCCGCCAGATCCGTGCACCCGGGCGTGGCTCGGGCTCCGTCGTGCCGGCTGGTCGCGGTCTCGACGCCGCGTGCGCTCAGGGCTGGGGCACCCAGACCGCTCCCGGGAGCACCCCGGCCATCGCGAGGAGCCCGACGATCAGCGACGTGACGACGATGCTCGCCGCCGGCGGGTCGAGGTGGGTCTCCGCGCGGGCGTAGAGGACGCGCTGGAGGGCCTCTCCGGCGAGCGCCCCGCACAGACCGAACGCCGTCCCGACGGCGAGCGCAGTCCCGAGCGGGACCGCCCTCTGGACCGCCGCGGGCGTCAGGCCCCCCGCCGCGGCCGCCGGGTCGACCAGCGCGAGCACGGCCGTGCCGGCCGGCAGCGTGACGTGATGCGTGACCGGGACCTTCGCGACGCCGGCGATGAGGAAGGCGAGCGCGACGACGCTGATGCCGAACGCGAGGAAGGGGCTCGCCGTCAGATAGGCGACGTACGCGCCGAGCGCGCCGGCGACGAGTCCGAGACCGGTCACGTCGCGCCAGCGGTGCTGGTACGGGAGCCACGGGTCGGCCCGCATCCCGCCGTCCGCACGCGGCGTCGCCGTCGGCCACCACCCCGGACGTCCGCCGACGAGGCTGTACCCGAGCGCCAGCCGGTGGGCGAGGGCCGACCCGACGACGCCGAGCGCGACGGGGTCGACCGGGAGCGCGAGCGCCGCCGACGCCGTCGCGGTCAGGTGACCGACGACGCCGAACGCGCCCCCGACCGCGAGCACGTCGGGCCGGTTGCCCAGCCCCCGCGTGACCGCCTTCGCCGGGTGGTTTCCGCCGACGTCGCTGAGGTGCCCACGCTTCGCCGCGTACGCGAGCGCCGCCGCGCCCCCGCCGAAGGCGACGTGCGGGCCGAGGACGACGCCGAACCCGACGGCGCCGGTGAGGTCGACCGCCGGCGCGCCGCCCGCCGTCCGCGCGGCGAGCGCGTACGCCTCGCCGAGGACGACCGCGAGGCCGGCCAGCGCGAACGACGGGAGCGCGCCGATCGAAGCGCCGAAGGCCCCGCCGGCGAACGCCAGGACGAGCAGTTCGAGCGCCCAGGGATCCGGCGCCATCAGTCCGCCAGGTCGTCGAACAGGGCGACCACGCGGCGCCCGGTCTCGTCGCGGATCGCGCGCACCGCGTCGAGGTCCCGGCCCGCGGGATCGTCGAGCGCCCAGTCCTCGACCTCGACCCCGGCCGCTCCCGGGTCGACCCCGAGGTCGAGCGTCGAACACCCCATCGTGGCGACGCGGTCACACGCCCGGAGTTCCGCCGCCGATATCGCCCGGGGGACGCGCTCCGAGACGTCGAGTCCGACCTCGGCCATCGCCGTGACGACCACGTCGTGGACCGCCTCGGCCGGGTCGGTCCCGCCGGTCAGGATCTCGACCCGGTCGCCGAGGCCGCGCCGGTCGCGCTCGCGCTCGGCGAAGGCCGTCGCCATCCGGCTCCGCCCGGCGTTGCGCACGCAGACGAACGCCAGCCGGACGGGACCGTCGCTCACGCCGCCCCTCCCTCCCTGGTCGCGTCGAGCGCGCCCAGCAGGCGCTTGGCCCGATCGGTGGCGTCGTAGTACCGCCACGCCTCCTCCTTCCGGCGCGTGACGAGGCCCGCGTCGGTCAGGTCCGAGAGCGCGTGGCTGACCGCGCTGTCGCTCACGTCGACGAGCGGCGAGAGCTCGCAGACGCAGAGCTCCCCCTCGGCGGCCGCGAGCACCCGGACGATCCGGTACCGCGTCCCGTCGCCGAGCGCGGAGAGCGCCGCCAGGTCCGCCCTCGGGTCGTCGGGCACCGACGCCGCGATCCGCTCGAGCTCGCGGAGCCGGTCCCGGACGTCCCCCTCACAGCACTCGCCGAGCTCCGCCGCGAGGAGCCGTTCGAGCCGCTCGTGCTCCCGGGCCATGGCCGTGGATATGAACAGACGCTCATATGAGTTTCGGGACCCCTGCGACCGACGGTCCGGACGCCTCCCGACCGGTATAGAGACCTCATAGCAACCGCTTAGTCCCGCCCGTGCGGCGTTGCAGGTGGGTTCCGGGCGCCGACGAACGATCCCCACCGCATCGGACCTCGTCTGTCACCCGTGCCTCCGTCCGGGACCTCCCCACCCCCGTCCTCGACCCCTCTTCGGTCGCCGCGGACGGTCCCATCGCCGGCACCCTCATAACCGCCGCCACGAAACGGGCGCCCGTGTCCGGGAAGACCGCGCGCGGCGCGCTGTGGGCGGCGCTCGCCGACTGGCGGCGACACGCCGGGGCGGTCGCCCTCGTCGTCCTCGCGTTCGCGGCCGCGAACGCCGTCGGGACGCCCGAGGCCCGGTACGGCGCGTACCTGGTCGCCTTCGCGGTCTGGATGGGGTGGTTCGTCCTGACCTGCGTGGCGTGGATCGAGCGGGCCGAGTTCTGACCGCCCCCGTAACGTACCGGTGACCGGTACGCTACGGATCGAACGCCGTAATCACCCTCCACCTCCCGGTTTTTAATACGGGTTCCGGGCGGAGTTCCGCATGTGATGAGCGCGACAACGCAGCGCTGTCCCGAGTGTGACGGGCGCGTCCGGAGCGAGGACGTCGAATCGGTCTGCTCGGAGTGTGGCCTCGTCGTCACGACCGACCGCATCGACCGCGGCCCGGAGTGGCGCTCGTTCGACGACGACGACCGCGACCCCAAGCGCACGGGGGCGCCGCTGACCCGGTCCCGCCACGACCGCGGCCTCTCGACGGAGATCAGGCGGACGACCCGGACCAAGGGGCGCAAGCGTCGACAGTGGGCGCGGATGCGGCGCCAGCACAACCCCGCCCGCATCTCGACCAAGCGCGACCGCAACCAGGTGTACGGGTTCACGGAGATCCGGCGGCTGCCGGGCGACTGTCGCTCCCCGACCGCGTCCGCGACGGGGCGTGTTCCCTCTTCCGCTCGGCACAGGAGGACGACCTGCTCCGCGGCCGGTCGATCGAGGGCTTCGCCGCCGCCGGGGTCTACGCGGCCTGCCGGGTCCACGGCGTCGCCCGGACCCGCGAGGAGGTGGCCGACGCCGCGAAGGCCTCGATCGCGGAGCTCCGCGCGGCCTACGACGCGCTCAACCGCGACCTCGGGCTGCCGACCGGTCCCGTCGACCCCGGGGAGTACGTGCCCCGTTTCGCCTCCGAGCTCGGCGTCGACAGCGGCGTGGAGCGGCGCGCCCGCGAACTCGCGGCCGAGGCCGTGGAGTCGGGCGTCGCGACCGGACGCGATCCGAGCGGCGTCGCCGCCGCCTGCCTCTACACGGCCGCGGAGCAGGTCGGGACGGACCTCACGCAGGCCGACGCGGCGGCGGTCGCGGACGTGACCCCCGTGACGGTCTGGAACACCTACACGGACCTGCGGGACTGATCGGTCGGCAGACACGCCCGGACCCGGTCGGCGACCGCCTCGACCGCCGCCGCGAGCTCGCTGCCGGGGTGGGCCGTCACGACCGGCCGGTTCTCCCGTACCGACCGTCCGAGCCGCGGGTCGGCGGGGACGGCGACGGCCGGGGCGCCGAGCGCCCGTTCGACGGCCGCCGTCGGCGGCGCGTCGACGACGCGGTTCAGCACGACGCCGGCCAGCGCGGCGTCGAGTTCGCGGGCCAGCTCCCGGGTTCGCATCGCGTCGGCCAGCGCGAACCGCCGGGGCGAGGCGACGACCAGGGCGAGGTCGGCGACCGCGAGGGGCACCCCGGCGTCGGCGCGCAACCCCGCGGGGCAGTCGACGACGACCCGACCGTGTTCGGCGGCCACCGCGTCGACGACGCCCTCCAGGCGCGTCACGTCGGCCGCGCGGGCGCCGGCCAGCGACCGGCCGCAGGGCAGGATCGGAACGGGGTCGCCGCGGACGGCCTCCAGCGGCTCCGCCCGCCCGGCGAGCACGTCGTGGAGGTCCGGCCCCCGGCCGGTCGGGAGGTCAGCCATCGCGAGGTTGGCGTCGACCACCGCCGCGTCGAGCGCCGCGCCGAGGTTGTACGACAGCGTCGACTTGCCCACGCCCCCCTTCCCGCCCGCGACCGCGAGTATCACGACAGCCTCCGGAGCGCCGCGAGCGGCACGTCCGTCGCCGCCGCGCGCTCGGCCACGGCCCGGAGCGCCGCCTCGTCGTCGCCCACCCGATCGGACAGCGACTCGACCCCCGAGAGGCCGTCCCGTTCGTCGAGGACCGCCGCCGCCTCGACCACCGACGCGCCGGTCAACCGTTCGGCGTCGTCGACGCGACGCTCGACGTCCGCGAACCACTCGGCTACCGGCGCGGGCGGGTCGCCGGTCGCCGGGTCCCGCCCGTCGGTCGGGTCCGGCACGCCGGAACCGGCTCCGGCGTCGGCCGGAGTCGGGCCATCCGCCTCGGATCGGCCGTTCGCCGGGTCCGCCCCGATCGGCCCCGTCCGGTCGCCCGTTTCCGCTCCGATCGCGCCCGGTTCCGCGTTCGGTCCGCCCGCGGCGGTTCCGCTCCCGACGCAGTCCCCCGTTTCGCCGGCTCCCGCCGTCCCGTCACCCGAGCCCGCATGACCGGCGTCCGCGCCGTCCCGCGGGTCCGCTTCCCCGGTCGACTCCGTCGTCCCCGTCGCCCCCGCGGGCGTCCCGTTCTCCCCGCGGTCGTCGGCCGTCGCCGGGAGCGCGTCGGCCGGCGGCGCGCCGTTGTCGAGGAGCCGCACCGCCTCGACCGCGTCGGCGCGTCGGTCGCGCTCGGCGTCCTCGGCCCGTCCCTCGTCCTCGATCGACACCGGCGGCTCGGTCGGGGGCGACGGCGAGGCGTACCCCAGGCGCAGCCGTTCGCCCGCCGGGACGACACCGTCGTAACCGTCCGCGTCCCAGCCCCGCTCCGGAATCCCGTCGCTCCGCGGCGGTAGCGTCGGGCCGTCGAGCCGGTCCTCGACCCTGACCCGACGGTCGACGGCGGTCGGGTTGTGAACCGTCACCTCGACGAGGGTGACGTCCGCCACCTCCTCCACGCTCCACTCCGCGTCGAGCATGCCGCGGGTGGTCGCCTCTTCACATATGGGTTCAGGGGCGGACGACGGGCGCGTCCAGGCGGCGCGACGCCGTCGCCGCGTCGTCGAGGCGGTCGACCGCGACGACCACCGGCGCCCGGACGTCTGCGATCCGGACCACGGCGAGTGCGGCCGTCACCGGATCCCCGTCGTAGTCCCCCGGCGCCTGGCCGGCCGTCGCGTCCCCGGGGAGGGCCGTCACGGCCGCCCGGAACCGGTCGTAGACCGCTCCGGCGAGGTGTTCCCGGGCCGCCCGTTCGAGATTGGCGACGCGGTCCTCGAGTTCGAGGCGTCGCTCGCGGCGGTCGCGGAGGTCCCGGGCCTCCCGCTCCAGCCGGTCCCGGAGCTGTTCGGCGGCGATGCGCTCGGTCTCGGCCTCGGTCAGCTCCCGCACCGCGTCCCGCAGGTCGGCGCGGGCCGCCTCGCACTCCTCGCCGTCAAGCGCCTGGACCCGGCCCCTGAGGGTCGCGACCCGCTCGCGGAGCCGTTCCTCCGACTCGCCGGCCTCGGCCACCCGGCACCGGACCTCGTCCAGGTCGGCGTCCGGCACCGCGAGCTCGTCGAGCTCCGCGCGGGCCGCCTCGACCGCGTCGCGCTGTGGCGCCCGCTCGCCCAGCGAGCGCGCCGCCGCCGCGAGCGCCCCGCGGACGTCGACCGACATCCCCGGCCGGACGTGCCCGACGTGCGCGTGAACCGGCCCCGGGTCCGGACACTCGACGTCGACGCCCTCGACCGTCTCGCCCCGGACCGCCTCGGCGACGGATCCCGCCTCGACCGCCCCGCCGAGATCGATCGCGCGCCCGACGAACGTCCGGTCCCCGGCTTCGATCCTCATGCCTCGTCGAGCGGCCGGCCCCGCATCGCCTCGGGGTCGGGGTGGTCGGTTCCGGCCGCGAACTTGTCGTACGGCGTGCTCTCCCGCTCCCGCGACTCGTAGGCCTCGGCCGCCTCGCGGACCCGGTCGGGCGCGTCGGCGTACTCGTTGAACGGGCGCGTCCGCCGGATCTGGACCGCCTCGCCGTGCTTCTCGCGGAGCCGACAGGCGAGGAAGGCGCCGTGCTCGGTCGCCTCGAACAGGGCCGCCCGCCCGAACCGGCGCACGACCATCGCCTCGTGGCTCCGACAGGCGTTGCGGAGCGTCGTCCGTGCGGCCCGGGAGTACGTGACGACGAGCAGCACGGCCGGGCGTGACGGTCCCCGGCGCGTAAAACCTGCGGCCCGCCCTACAGCGTCTCCATCTCGAACTCGGCGTCGTCGGCCCCGACGAGATCCCGGACGCGGTCGCGCGCCTCGGCCGGCGTTCCGGCGACGACGACGGTGCCGTCGGCCGGGTCCTCCCCGCGCGCCCGGTAGGCGTCGAGGTCGGGCCGTTCCTCGCCCTCGAACTCGGTGGCGTACGTCCGGAGGACGGTCACGACGCGCCGCTCGGTCGCCGCCAGGTCGGCCTCGCCCGCCTCGAACTCGCGGAGCGCCTCCTCGACGTTCCGGAGCGCGGAGATGCGGTCCATCAGGTCGTGCGCAGGTGGTCGAGGCTCGGCTCGTAGACCTCGCCTTTCTTCTTCAGGTTCTCGATCTCCCCCTCGGCCTTCGAGCGGTCCATCCCCACCTCGTCGGCCCGCTCCAGCACCTCGTCGATCGGCGCGCCCTCCTCGTACTCGTCCTCGATGTCCTCGATGAGGCCCTTGAGGTTCTTGATGCGGTCGCGCTGGCTCTTGGAGGTCCCGGTCTCGACCACGTCGGCGTCGAACTGCCCCGTCTCGGGGTCGACGCCGATGTCCTGCATCGAGGACCGGACGACGTCGACCACCCGCTCGGCGTCCGCTTCCTCGACGGTGTCGGACAGCCGGACCCTGGCAGACGCCTCCGCGAGCCGGACCAGCGCCTCGATCTTCCGGGCGGTGATCGGGACCGGCGAGTCCTCGTCGACGCCACGCGACCGCATGTCGACGTAGAACTCCCGGATGGTTTCCCGGGCCGCCTCGGTCATCCGCGGATAACAGTTCCGCTTGGCGTACGCGATGTACTTGCGGAACAGCTCCGGTTCGATCGACGGCTGGACCTCCTCGGTGGCGTTCTCGATCTCCGCGTCGGTCGTTTCGGGGCTGCTCAGCTCCGCCCGCTGGGTGCGAAGCTCCCCCGCGTAGTTGGTATCGAGGATGTGCTCGGCCAGCCGGGCGTCCTCGTCGGGATCGGGCTGGTCGGTCACCGTGAAGATCAGGTCGAACCGCGAGATGAGCGCGGGCTCGAGGTCGATCTGCTCGCCGATGGGCTCGTACTGGTCGAACCGGCCGTGCTTCGGGTTGGCCGCGCCGAGGAGCGAACACCGCGACTTGAGCGTGGCGTTGATGCCGGCCTTGGAGACGCTGATCTCCTGCTGTTCGAGCCCCTGGTGCATGGCCGAGCGGTCGTCCGCGGCCATCTTGTCCAGCTCGTCGATGGCCGCGATCCCCTTGTCCGCCAGGACGAGCGCACCGGCCTCCAGCGTCCACTGCTGCCCCTCGCCGAAGTCGTCCCGCACCGCCGCGGCGGTCAGCCCGGCCGCCGACGACCCCTTGCCGGAGGTGTACACCGACCGCGGCGCAACGTTTCGGATATATGACAGTAGCTGACTCTTTCCTGTACCCGGGTCCCCGATGAGAAGCACGTGCAGGTCCCCCCGGAGCCGCGACCCGTCGGGCAGGTGCTTGGTGACCCCCGAGAACAGCTGGAGCGCCATCGCGAGTTTCTCCTGCTCGAAGCCGTAGATCGTCGGCGCGATGGACCCGACCATCCGGTCGTAGATGTCGGGGTCCTCGGAGAGTTCGAGGATCTCGGTGACGTCCTCCTCGTCGATGTCCATGTTCTCGAACTCCTCGTCCTCGATCTCGACGGCGACGCCGTCCATGTAGAGGTCGAAGACGGGCGACTTCTCGTTCTGTCCCCCCATCTGCTCGATGTGGAGCACGCCGGTCACGGTGACGTGGTCGCCGGCGGTGACCTTCCCGGTCACGTCGTCCTCGACGTTCACGTCGATGGACTGTGGCGTCTCGCCGCCGCGCAGCCCCTCGGGGGACTCCTGGACCCTGAGCTTCTGGGAGTCGACGAACTCGGACTGGTCGAAGTTGACCCGGAAGGGCCCCTGCCGCTCGCAGCCCTGACACTCGTGGGGCTCCTGGAAGCTCCCATCGGTCTGTGGGATGTAGGTCATCGTCCCGCACCGCTGGCACTCGAAGGCGGCCTCGGTGATCTTTGGACGGACATCCGTCGCTTTCCGGACGATGCCCTGGACCGCCACGAGCTTGCCGATGTGGTCGTCGTGGACCCGGATGTCGCGGATGTCGACCGTCTCCGGCAGGTTCCGGAGCCGAACGTGCGCGCGCCCGAGCTTGATGTCCGCCGGGATGTCGTACTGCCGGAGCGCCTCCTCGGCGTGCTCGCGCATCTGTTCCGGCTGGGTACGGAAGTCCTCGGCCAGGTCCGGGTCGTGGGTGTAGAGGTCGTCGTAGTCGACGTAGAGCGACCGCCGCTCGTTCGGGTAGTGCTGGGCCAGGTCGCCGATGTCGTCGCGATAGTAGTCCCGATAGAACCGGAGGAACCGCTCGACCAGCTCCTGGTTTCCGGACGCCTGCGCCATCGTGGCGGGTTTGCGCGGCCGCCCCTAAGAGTCTTCGCTACCCCTGGCGGAAGTGGTCCCGGCTCAGCGTGTCGCCGTCCCCCGACCCGTCCCGCCTCCCGCGGTCCGTGACGGGACGGTCGCCGTCCCGCCGTTCCGGTCCCCTGGGCCGTCCCCGCGGCGCGGATCCGTCGGACGGACGCGGAACTACAAGAGTTAACCGCTTGGGCCGGGAACGTGACCGCAAGATGGCCGAGGACGTCAAACCCACCCGCAAGAACCTGATGGAGATCGAGGACCGCATCGAGCTCTCCGAGCGGGGCCACGACA
>JBDGSZ010000101.1:0-26204 GCA_042217265.1 Haloferacaceae archaeon | reverse complement strand
CCGTCTGGACCTGTCGGAACGGCGGGTCGTCGTGGACCCGCTCGCACATGTCACGGCCCGTGATGATGTACCGCGGTTCGTCGGCGTACTCGTTGCCCGGAAGGTTGTCGTCGACCGATGGCACGACGCCCTTCTGGACCTTCAGCCAGTGCTCAACGTCGGTCATGTAGTCCCGGGGCGTCGTCTCGGCGATCTGCGGTTCGAGCTTCTGCTCCTCGGTTCTGGCGCCGAGAGCGATGTCCTTCCAGAGGAACTGGGAGACGTACGGGCCCGTCTGTGCCCCCGGCGTGACGCCGCGGAACAGGTTGCCGCCGTCGAGCGTGTCGCTGTTCGGGTCGGCCTCGCTCCCCGGCCCACGGTAGCCCTCGATGTCGTTCAGTTCGGTGACGGCGTCGGCGATCTCCTCGTGTTCGTCGATCTCGTACTCGTTGAACGGGATGTCCCGCGTCAGCGCCCGCCAGTAGAGTTCGACCATTTCGGCCCCGGTCTCCGCGCTGTCGAAGGCGGGCGGGACGGCGATTTCCAGCTGTGCGGTGGATTTTCCCTCCGTCATGTAGCTCCACGCGCTCTCGGGCTGGACCAGCGGCTTGGGGCTCAGACTCCCCTCCTCGTCGACGAAGTCCGACGGTTCGATCTCATCGACGATGCCCTCGTCGGCGTCCAAATCGAGCGATTGTTGCTCGATGTCGTCGAATCCCTCTCCCGTTTCACAGGCTCGGACGAGCGACGCGTACGCCTCGGCCGTCGGGAGCCCCGTGTCGTCGTCGTGCTGGAGCGACTTGCCGAACTTGGAGACGACCGCCTCCGTCGAGATCCGGTCGTTCGATTCGTGGGCGGCCATCTCACCCTCGCGTTTCAACTGTGTCCGCGAGTACCGCATCCGCGTCGTCAGTTCACGCTTGACGCGCCGCCTGAGTTCCGAGACCGACGACGCCGTCTCGATCCCGACGCCGTTCCCCGTCGCCGCGGTCCCCCGTCCGGCGAGGACTCCCGTCACGCCGAGGACGCCGAGGAGGCGGAGAACGCCTCTGCGGAACGGTCGGAATCGTGACTCGCCGTCTCCTCTATCGCGCATCGTCGGAGTATTCCTGTGAACGATCTAATAAAACTGTTCCGCGGTTATGCTTGCCGGATGCCAAGCCGCAGTTCCCGCTGTCGTTGCCCCGACCGACCCGTTACGTCCCGGAGCGCGGCGCTTTAGCGGCAGCCTCATCCGGAACCGTGGACGAACGGGACGCCCGGGGCCTCACCCGATGCGCTCGTCGAGGATGAGCCGCGTCTTGGTGTTACGGACCTCGTCGAGCTCGCGGGCCTTCGTGATGAGGTCGTTGACCGCGCCGGTGTCGGCGGCGTCGACGACGAGGACGATGTCCTCCTCGCCGGAGACCTGCCAGACGAAGTCGACCTCGTCCCACTCGGCCATCCGCTCGGAGACGCGGGTGGTGTCGACGTCGACCGCGACCGAGATCTCGACCATCGCCTTCACGTTGCCCGTCCGCGTCGCGACGGTGAACCGCTCGATGACCCCCTCGTCGAGCATCCGTTCGACGCGGTTGCGGACCGTCCCCTCCGAGGTGCCGACCTCCTCGGCGATCTCCGTGTACGGCGTCCGCGCGTCGCGTCGGAGAATGGCGAGGATCCGACGGTCCAGTTCGTCCATGCGGCCCGTTCGGCGTCCCCCGGCCTTACCGGTTACGAATTTCGTAGTTCAGCTTCGAAAGCAAGGCTTATAGTGGGTGGATGGTTGTGCTTCTCGTAATGACGGACGCCTACCTCGCGCTCGAGGACGGCCGCGTGGTCGAGGCCCGCGGTCGCGTTCCGGGCCGCACCCGCGGCGAACTGGTCTTCACGACGGCGTACACGGGCTACGAGGAGAGCCTGACGGATCCCTCCTACGAGGAGCAGGTCCTCACCTTCTCGTACCCGCTCATCGGGAACTACGGCGTCCGGGAGGAGCGGTTCGAGTCCGACCGCGTCCACCCCCGCGCCGCGGTCGCCCGCGAGTTCACCGACGACGTGGTCGCGTGGCTCGACGACGAGGAGGTCCCGGCCGTCGACCACCTCGACACCCGCGACCTGGTCACCTCCATCCGCGAGGGCGGCGCGATGAAGTGCGGCATCGCCGTCGGACCGGACGCGACCCCCGAGGACGCGGAGGCGGAACTCGCGGCGTGCAAGGGGATGAGCGAACACGTCGACATCGGCGCGCAGGTGAGCGTGACCGAGGCCGAGACGTACGGCGACGGCGCCGTCGACGTGGCGCTGATCGACTGTGGCGCCAAGGGCTCCATCCGGTCGTCGCTCCTCGAGCGCGACGCGACGGTCCACGTCCTGCCCTACGACGCGACCCCCGCCGACGTGGACGCCGTCGACCCCGACGTCCTGTTCATCTCGAACGGCCCCGGCGACCCGGAGAACTTCGAGGCCGCGGAGGCGCTGGTCGACGAGTTCGTCGGCGAACTCCCCGTCGCCGGCATCTGCCTCGGCCAGCAGGTGGTCGCCAACGCGCTCGGCGGTGCGACCGACAAGATGGAGTTCGGCCACCGCGGCGTCAACCAGCCCGTGCGCGACCTCCGCTCGGGGCGCGTCGTGATGACGACCCAGAACCACGGCTACACCGTGGTCGACCCCGGCGACGAGCTCGAGGTGACCCAGATCAACGTCAACGACGACACCGCGGAGGGGCTGGAGAACCCCGACCTCGGCATCCTCACCCGGCAGTACCACCCCGAGGCCAACCCCGGCCCGAACGACTCGCTGGACTTCTTCGACGATGTGCTGGCGCTCGCCGATCGGGACCCGCGGGCGGTCCTGAGCGGGTAGGGGGACGGCCGCGCGGTCCGTCGTCTCCCGGGTCGGCAACCTTTTTGTCGCCGTTCGCGCTACGACGCGCCATGGTCACGGTGCGGGCGCCCGCCACCAGCGCCAACCTCGGCAGCGGGTTCGACGTGTTCGGGGTGGCGCTCGGGCGCCCGGCCGACGTGGTCCGCGTCGAGCGGGCCGACCGCACCACCATCGACGTGACCGGTGCCGGGAGCGAGTTCATCCCCGAGGACCCCGACGGCAACACCGTCGGCGCCGTCGCGGAGGCGCTCGACGCCCCCGCCCACATCCGCATCGACAAGGGCGTGCGGCCGTCGTCGGGGCTCGGGTCGTCGGCCGCCAGCGCCGCCGCCGCCGCCGTCGCCCTCAACGAGCTCTACGACCGGGGGCTGACCCGCCGCGAGCTCGTCCCGGTCGCGGGCGAGGGCGAGGCGGTCGTCTCCGGCGAGGCCCACGTCGACAACGTCGCGCCGGCCCTGCTCGGCGGGTTCACCGTCGCCGCCGCCGACCGGGTGACCGCCGTCGACGCCCGCGTGCCGCTGGTCGCCTGCCTGCCCGAGATCGCCGTCTCGACACGGGACGCCCGCGAGGTCGTCCCCGAGGGCGCGCGGATGGAGGACCTGGTCCACACCGTCGGCTGTGCGGCCACGCTCACCGCCGGGATGTGCCGGTCCGACCCCGGGCTGGTCGGCGCCGGGATGCACGACCGGATCGTCACGCCGGCCCGGGCCGACCTCATCACGGGCTACGACGCCGTCCGCGAGGCGGCGCTCGCCGCCGGCGCCACCGGCGTCACGGTCAGCGGCGCCGGGCCCGCCGTCCTCGCGGCGTGTCGCTCCGGCGACCGCGGCGCCGTCGCCGGCGCGATGGTCGACGCGTTCGACGCGGCCGGGGTCGAGGCCCGCGCCTACCAGACGGGCATCGGCGATGGCGCGACGGTGTACTGAGAAAGGTGACCGGCCTCAGACGCCGCGGCCCTGTAGCTGCTCCTCCTCGTCCATCGCCTCGTTCGGCAGCCCGGACATCCCCTTGCCCGGCGACTTGGCGATCTCCTTGAGCACCTCGGGGTCGTCGTAGTTGTTGACCGCCTCGACGATGGCCTTCCCCATCGCGGGCGGGTTCTCCGCGCCGAAGATGCCGGAGCCGACGAAGATGCCGTCACAGCCGTGCTGCATCATCAGCGCCGCGTCGGCCGGCGTGGCGATGCCGCCGGCGGCGAAGTTGACGACCGGGAGCCGGCCCATGTCGGCCGTCTGGTGGGCGAGCTCGCGCGGCGCGCCGTGTTCGCGGGCCCACTCGTCGCGTTCCTCGTGGTTCATGCCCGTGAGCTTCCGGATCGCCCGCTGGATGTTCCGCTGGTGGGTGACCGCCTGGTTGACGTCGCCGGTGCCTGCCTCGCCCTTCGTGCGGATCATCGCCGCGCCCTCGTCGATGCGGCGCAGCGCCTCCGGGAGGTTGCGCGCGCCACAGACGAACGGCGCGGTGAACTCGCGCTTGTCGATGTGGTAGCGCTCGTCGGCGGTCGTGAGCACCTCCGACTCGTCGATCATGTCGGCGCCGGCGGCCTCGAGGATCTGCGCCTCGGCGGTGTGCCCGATCCGGGCCTTCCCCATCACCGGGATGGACACCTCCTCGATGATCTCCTCGAGCTTGGCGGGGTCGGCCATCCGTGCGACCCCGCCGCGCTTGCGGATGTCGGCCGGGACCGATTCGAGGTGCATCACCGCGACCGCGCCCGCGTCCTCCGCGATGCGGGCCTGTTCGCGGTTCACCACGTCCATGATGACCCCGCCCTTCTGCATCCGCGCGAACCCGCGCTTGACGAGGTCGGTTCCCCGTCGCAACTCCTCCAGGTCGGTCATGTCCCATCACAGGGGCTGTATCCACTTGAGGGTTTCAACCCGCGACGGACGGCCCCCGCCAGCCTTTTGCGGTCGCCGCGCGTCGCCGCGGTCGTGCTCGGGGACGCCGCGGAGCGGGGGACGATGACCAACGCCGTCGTCGGCGCGGTCGTGACCGTCCTCCTCTCGTTTCTGCTCGTCTCGCCGCTCGCCGGGGGTGCCCTCGCGGGCGTTCTCGAGGCCGGCTCGCCCCGCGACGGCCTCCTCGCCGGCGCGCTCTCCGGGGCCGTCGTTGCCGCCGTCGCGGCCGTCCTGCTGGTCGGTCTCGCCCTCCTCGTCCCCGTCCGGTCGGGCATCGCCCCCCTCGGCATCCACGCCGGGCCCGCCGTCGTCCTCCTCGTCGCCGTCGTCGCCGTCGCCGGGTACGTCGTCGGCCTCGGCGCCGTCGGGGGCTACGTCGGCGGGCTGGCCCGGGGGATGGTGACGGACTGACGAACCGCCACCCCTATCTTCCCGCCGTCGCTTCCACCGACATGGCCGACGCCAGGGCGACGGGGGCGGTCCGGCGGCTCCTCGACGGGGACGGGCTCCCGTCCCGCGACCCGCTCCCCGCCTGGGTCGCCCCGCTCCCGGCCCGGGTGGAGAACCTCGGGCTCAACCTCGCGCCCCTGGTCGTCGTCACGAACCTCCTCGGGACCGCGTTCGGCTTCTGGTACTACCGGTGGCAGTTCGCCGCCGAACCCCTCGTCGCCTGGCCGCTCGTGCCCGACAGCCCCACCGCGACGCTGTTCGCCGCGCTGGCCTTCGCCGCCTGGCGGGTCGGGCGCCCCAGCGAGTACCTCTCGGTCCTCGCCTTTTTCGGCTGCTGGAAGCTGGGGCTCTGGACCCCCTACGTCCTCCTCGTCTTCGCCGACGGCTTCCTCGCGGTCAACCCGCTCCCGATGTACGCCTTCCTCCTCGTCAGCCACCTCGCGATGGCCGTCCAGGGCTTCGTCATCCACCGGTTTGCCGCGTTCCGCCTCCGCGCCGTCGCCGTCGCCGCCGCCTGGTACGGCCTGAACGACCTGGTGGACTACTTCGTCCCCCTCGTCGGAACGCCCCACCACACCCTCCTGCCCGGCCAGCGGGCGACCGCGGCCGGCATCACCCACGTCTCCCCGGCCCACGAGATCGCCGCCGCCGGCGCCCTGTTCCTGACGCTCACGGCGACGCTCCTCGCGCTCGGCACCCGCCGGGCGAAGGACGGGACGGCGTGACCGGGGCGGACGACACCTTTACGCGTCCGCTCGGCGGACCCCCCGACGATGGTCGACGCGACGACGGTCCTGCGGCTGGTCGGCGGCGCCGTCCTCCTGCTGTCGAACGGCTTTTTCGTCACGACCGAGTTCGCGCTGACCCGCGTCCGGCAGTTCCCCGAGGAGGAGTTCCGGGACGGCGGGTTACGCCGGGCCTGGGAGATGACCGAGCGGCTGGAGATCTACCTCTCGGGGTGTCAGCTCGGCATCACGGTCTCGAGCGTCGGCCTCGGCGTCGTCGCGGAGCCGGCGGTCGCGGCGGTGCTCGACCCGGCCGTTCGGGCGCTGGGCTTCGGGACGGCGGGGACGGCGGGGCACACCGCCGCCGCCGTGATCGTCGCGCTGGCGGTCATCAACCTCCTCCACGTCGTCGTCGGCGAGCAGGCGCCGACGTACCTCGGCATCGAGCGGACGAAGCTCGTCGCGAAGTACGGCGCCCCCCCGCTCTACTGGTGGACGAAGGCGACGAGCCCGGTCATCGTCGTCGCCGACCGAGTGGCCAAGGGAACCCTCTCGCTGTTCGGCGTCGACATCACCCGGTCGTGGGCCGATGAGGAGCCGGAGGGCGAGGGACCGCCCGACACCCGGGGCGAGCTCCGGCGGCGGATGGGCGACACACTCCGTGCGGCGGGCCTGCCCGACGAGCGCCGCGAGGAGGTGTTGAACGCGCTGGAGATCGGCGCCCGACCGGTCGAGGGGATCATGGTCGACCGCGACGACGTCGTCGCGCTCTCGACGGCGGACGGCTTCGGGACCAACCTCGACCGGATGGCGTCCTCGCCCCACGTCCGGTTCCCGCTCGTCGGCGAGCGCCTCGAGGAGTTCCACGGCATCGTCTACACGCCGGACCTCCTCCGCCAGGTCGACGAGTTCGACGACGGCGTCGACCTCTGCGAGGTCGCCGCGCCCCCGATGACGACGACCCCGGACGCGACGGTCAGCGACCTCATCGACCGGTTCCAGGCCGAGAACCAGGAACTCGCCCTGGTGCTCGACGCCGGCGAGGTCGTCGGGCTCGCGACCACGACCGACGCCTTCGAGGCCATCGCCGGCGAGCTGGAGGACCCCATGGACGTCCGCGCCGAGCGGGCGGCGGACGGGGACGACGCGTGACCGCGCTTATGTCGCGGCGCGCCGTACCCAAGCCGTGAGCCTCTACGACCGCCTCGCCGACCTGTCCCTCGTCGTCGACGACGAGTCCCGGGCCCGCCGCGAGCGGGACACCTCCTCCGGGTTCACCCGCGTCACGACCGTCGTCTCGCTCGCCGGCGACGGGGACGTCGGGCGCGGCGAGGACGTCACCTACGACGCCCCCGACCACGACGCGTTCGCGGCGGCGCCGCCTCTCGACCTGGCCGGCGAGTACACGCTCGACGGGTTCTCGGCCCGGCTCGACGACGCCGAGCTCTTTCCCGACCCGCCCGAGCGGGAGTCGAGCCGCCACTACCGCCGGTGGGCCTACGAGAGCGCGGCGCTGGACCTGGCGCTCCGCCGGGCCGATACGGACCTCGCGACCGCCCTCGAGTGGGAGCGCGACCCCGTCCGGTTCGTCGCCAGCACCCGCCTGTCCGGCGTCGAGGACGATGCGCCGCCGACCGCCGACCGGGTCCACGCCCTGCTCGACCGGAACCCGGACCTCGAACTGAAGCTCGACCCGACGCCGGACTGGGACGACGACCTGATCGCCGACCTCGCCGCCACCGGCGCCGTGCGCGTCCTCGACCTGAAGGGCCAGTACCGCGGCACCGCCGTCGACGCCGAGGTCGATCCCGACCTCTACCGGCGGCTCCTCGACGCGTTCCCCGACGCGGTGATCGAGGACCCGGCGCTGACCGACGCGACGCGGCCGCTGGTCGCGGACGCCGCCGACCGCGTCTCGTGGGACGCGCCGATCACGGGGCTCGACGCGGTCCGGAGCCTCCCGTTCGAACCCCGGTGGCTCAACGTCAAGCCGTCGCGCTTCGGCACCGTCGAGTCCCTGCTCGCGACCGTCGAGTGGTGCGAGGATCGGGGCGTCGCGATGTACGGGGGCGGCCAGTTCGAACTCGACGTCGGCCGGGAACACGTCCAGACCCTCGCGGCCGTCCTCTATCCCGCGGGACCGAACGACGTCGCGCCGGGGGTCTACAACGACCCCGAGGTGCCCGACGGGCTGCCGCGGAGTCCCCTGGCGCCCTCGCCGGACGCGCGGGGGCTGTCGTTCTGAGGACTGCGGACGACCGCAAACGAAAGGGAAATATAATATATTTAACATTTCTTTCGTGGGGAGGACGAACCGGACATCCGGGACGTCCGGATCACCACCGAACCGACGCGTGCAACCCAATTATCCATAACGATTATATGCATAATATGATGAACGTCCGGGCATGTCGACCGACCGTCCGATCGACGGGAGAGGACCCGACAGCCACCGCGGTGTATCCGTCGAGGGGTGATCGGCGTGAACCGACGCTCGCCCGCCACGCTGGCGCTCGTGTCGGCGGTGGCGGTGGCGATCGGGGTGGCGCTGGTTCCGGGGACGGCCACGGCAGCGGAGGTGAACGACGTCAGTTCCTGTACGACGATCAACGCCTCGAACGCGCCCAGCGACGGGGTCGTGAACCTGACCGCCGACATCACGGACTCTGGGAAGGCCTCGTGTCTCAACGTCACGGTCGACAACATCGTCGTGAAGGGACAGAACCACACGATAGACGGGACCGACGGGACCGACACTCGCGGCATCAACGTCACGAACTCGTCACAGACGCTCACCGGCGTCACGATCCGGAACGTGACCGTCCGGGACTGGGACAAGGGCGTCTACATCAGCGACGCGAGCGAGAGCGATGTCAGGAACGTCCGGGCGAACACGAGCGCGGACATCGGCGTGTTCGTCCAGAACAGCGACAACCTGACCGTGACGAACGTCACCGCCGACGCCAACGCGAACGAGGGGATCGAGTTCGACTCGGTGGTCGACTCGCGGATCGAGAACGCGACCCTCACGAACAACTACGAAGGGGTCGACCTCGGGTCCAATGTCGACAACGTCACGTTCGTCGACGGCACGGTGAGCGGTTCGAGCTTCAGGGTGTCTATCTCGGCGGTTCGAACAACACGGTCACGCAAAGCACCATCCAGAATAACGGAAACAACCCCGGCGTCTCCGTGGGCGGAACGGACAACGTGGTGAACGACAGCACGATAACCGGGAACAGCCAGGGCGTCCTCCTCCGCTCCACGAGCGATTCGACGGTCCGGAACAACACGATCCGGAACAACGGGGACGGGATTGGCTCGAAGTTCGCCACCATCTCCAGTTGGCAACTCTTATGAAGATATAATGATATGCGATATTTGGACGATTGCGAACTGATTAATGTTTTATATCGTTTTTACTGATATTTCTACTCCGGAGAACAGAGGGTGTGGAATTCAGACAAGAACTATAAATCCTTGAAGCCGATTTAGATATCCGTGCACCGGGTGCACGGTATTTTCAGTTTTTGAGAGGTATATTTAATAGTCGAAATAATCTCTCCTGATCCCGTCTAAAATTAATTTCTGTTATTTCATCTTCGAATTCATCGTTCACCCCATTCTCTTGATCTCCCGTACGGCACACTATATCTAATAAATATTATATGATTATACCTACATGAAAGTTGCCAACTCCAGGTGCCACCATAACGAACAACCTCATCGCCGACAACACCGTCGACGCCTCCACCGACGAGGGGATCAGTCTCGTCGGCTCCGACATCTCCAACAACACGCTCCGGAACAACACGGTGACCGATAGCGCCGGCAAAGGGATCATCATGAACGACGGCGGCTCCAACGTCGTCACCAACAACACCGTCGACAGCAACGGTGGAATCGGGATTCGGATATTGTCGACGGACAACGATCTCCGTGGCAACGTCATCACCAACAACAGTCTGGGCGTCGAATTCGACGGCGAGTTCGGGGCCGCGGACAACTCGCTTCGCAACACCACGGTCCGGAACAACACGAACGGCGCGCTGAAGTTCATCGACACGTCGAACAACACCGTCGAGAACCTCGACCTCGGCGCGTCGCCGGCCACGGGGACGACGGTGGATATCAATGGCGCCAACAACGTCACCGTCAGGAACGTGAGCGCGATTCCGACCCCTCCCTCCGACGCGACGACGATCAGCCGCTCGGTGAACGCGACGAACTCGTCGACGGGGGCGTACCTGAACGTCACCTTCGAGTACGCCGACGCCGACGTCTCCGGCGTCGACGAGTCGAACCTCGCCATCTGGAAGTACGACGGCACGTGGACGGAACTCGGAACCGGCCCGGCGACCGACGCGAGCGCGAACGCGGTCCAGTACAACGTCACGGACGTCGGGAGCGTCTTCGCGCCGCTTGCAACCCCCGACGCGACCGACGACGACGGCGGCGGTGGCGGCGACGACCCTGGACGAGCGCAGGTCACCGACGGGGAGGCGCGGGTCACGTTCGGGCCGGAGGCGGACGTGAGACGTGTCGCGGTCAGCGACCTCGGCCGTGACGGCGTCCTCGACGTCCGGCGGCTCGGCCTCACCCCCGACGACGTCGCCCATCCGGGCGAGGTGACGATTACGAGCCTGGAGATCTCGGCGCCCGATCCCGCGTCGGGTACGGCGACCGTCCGGATCACTCTGTCACAGGAACTGCTGGATCGCCACGTGGTGTCGCCCGACGAGATGGCGATCCAGCGGTACGACGCGGCGGCGAACGAGTGGGAAGCGTTCGAGACGACGGTCGACGCGTCGGGAACGGGGGCGACGCTAGTGGCCGACGTCGACGAGTTCTCCGTGTTCGCGGTGACGGAGCAACCCGACGGGATGGCGACCGCCACGGCGACGCCGATGCCGACCGAGACGCCGACGCCGACCGAGACGGCGACGCCGACGCCGACCGCCACCCCGACGGCGACGACCGCCACCCCGACGACGACGCCGACCGAACCCGATACCACGGCGGGTGACGGCACCGGATTCGGCGTGACGCTGACCGCCGTCGCACTCCTGCTCGCCGGGATGCTGGCAGCCAGGCATGGTTGACCGGCGTCGCGCCGGGCCGACCGCCGTCGAACTCGTCGGCGACATCCGGCGCGCGACGGGGGCTACTCCAGCGCCGCGGGCTCGTCGTCGGCGTGGGCCCGCACCCAGAGTTCGCCGATGCGCGAGAGGCGCGTCCGGTAGGACTTCCCGTGGGACTCCTGTTCGATGTAGCCCTTCCCGCCGGGGCCGAGGCGGTCGACGTTGTAGATGACCTTCGACCGGAAGCTGTCGGTGTACTCCTCGTCGAGCTCGTCCGCGAGCGCCTCGGCGAGCTCCGAGACGGACGCGAACTCGCCGTGCTCCCCGAGCTGATAGAGGATGACCTCCTCGAAGGGCTTGACGTTGGAGAAGGAGGCGACGGGGAGCTCGACGATGTGGCTCCCGTCGATGCGCTTGGCGCCGATGGTGGTGCCCCGCTCGTCGAACTCCTCGAGCAGGCCGTCGATGGCCGACAGCCGCGACGCGACCCGCTCGGGGTCGACCGCGGCGAGGTCCCCGTCGTCGTCGGCCCCGAGCAGGTCCGACAGCAGGCCGCGGGTGGCCCGCAACTCCTCGGCGAGCTCCGTCTCCAGGTACTTCTCCGGGGCGGTGTAGTAGGTGTGGATGCGGTCGCGGTCCTCCTGGCGCTCGACCATGATGGAGTGGGCGGCGGTGGCGAAGGCGAAGGAGACGGGCCGGGGCATCGAGGAGACGTTCACCCACACCTCGCCGGTCTCGGAGGCGTCGAGGGTCTCGTTGATGAGGTCGTAGGCCCCCTCGAACGCGGCGTCGTAGTCGTAGACGTCTTCGACGACCACCCGCTCGGTCTCCGCACCGAGGAGGGAGCGGAAGTCCTGTTCGAGCTTCCCCGACAGGTTCCGCGAGTACTCGACGTTGGCCTCGCTCCCCACCGCCCCCTCCAGCAGGATCACCCGGTCGACGTCGAACTGGTCCCGGATGAGCGGGGCGATGAGCCGGTCGTAGTCGAACCCGACCGGCACGATGTGCGTCTGCATACCCCTACCCAGCGGCGGGGAGGTTATCAATCCCGCCGTGGGCGCCGCTCCCCCGAGTCGGGGCGGCGTCGGTGCCGCTCCCCCCGACCCGGGGCGCCGGCGCGGGACGGCGTCGACGTCGCTCCCCCGCGTCAGGGCGCCGGGGCCACTCCCTCCTGGACTCGCCGCAGATGGTACAGGAAGGAGTCGGTGTCGAGGTCGACGTCGTCCTCGCTCACGAACTCGTCGACCCCGACCTCGGCCCGCACGGTCGCGCCGGCGAGCAGTTCGAGCGGAACGTGCCCCCGCTCGCTCGCGACGTCGGCGTCCTCGAGGACGCCGTACACCGTGTACCCGCCCCCGCCGTCTATCTCGTCGCCGGGCCGGAGGTCCCGCTTGGCGGCGGCGACGACCTCCGTCTCCTGCGAGCGGACCCGTCCGGTCGGTTCCCCGGACAGCGCGGCCCGCGCGACGCTCACGCTCGTCTCCTGGGCGTCGTGGAACGGGACGTGGAAGAGCTGGTACCGGCCGTCCGCGGCCGTCGGGACGGAGCCCCGTCGGTGGAGGTACCGCCGCAGGGACTCGTTGTCGGTCCGGGTCACGACGAACCCGCTGAATCCCTCGTCGGTGAGGGTCAGGCAGTCGATGACGCCCTCGGCGTCGAGGCGGCCGCCGTCGGCCGTCGGGCAGAGGGCGGCCGGGGCGTCCGCCCGGGACACCTCGGGGACGTGCATCCCGGTGCGGTCCGGCCGGAGGCCGAGGGCGTTGGCGATCGCACACGACTCGACGGCGACCTTCGTCCCGTCGAGAAATGAGTTGTAGATCGCGGGGTCGGGGTCGTACTCCTCGACGAACGGGCCGATCCAGCGGTGGCGTTCGAGCGCGTCGTCGGGGGTCCCGTGGGGCTCGAGGTCGCCGGCGGTCCGGCCGGCCGCGACGACCCCGAACCCGTTGGTCCGCGCCCGGTCGTAGAGTTCGATGACCTTCGCCGGCTGGTCGCCGTACGCCATCGAGTACGTCACGCCCGCCCGCTCGGCCAGGCGACCGAGGAGCGGCCCGACGACCGTGTCCGCCTCGACGGAGACGTTGACGACGTCGACCCCGGCGTCGATGGCGGCGTAGGCGTGGCGCGCGGCGACCTCGGGCACGCCGGTCGCCTCGACGAGGACGTCCGGCCCGGCCTCGATTAGGTCCAGCCCGTCGTCGAGGACGAGCCGGTCGCCCGCCTCCATCGCCTGGGCGGCCGCCGCCGCGGAGCTCCCGGTCTCGACGGTCGACTCCGGGACGCCGGCCCGTTCGAACGTCCCGAACGCCTTCGAGCGGTCGATGTCGGCGATGGCGGCGACGGTCATGCCGGGCGTCGACTCGACGGCGTACGCGACCTGGGAGCCGAACATCCCGGCGCCGACGAGGCCGACCCGGACCGGTTCGTCGCGGGCTTCGAGCTTGCGGATGAGCATCGGACGGTGTCTCCTGCCCTGCCCGCGGGGACAAAAGCGTGCCGCAGATGCGACGCCGGGCCGGAAGCTTCAGTACGCGTCGGCACCCCGGGCCGACGATGGACGACGGATCGGAGCGGAAGGCGGCGACGGCGGAGGCTTTCGGCGAGGGGGCCGACGGGTACCTCGACAGCCGGGCCCACGGCGAGGGGGCGGACCTCGAACTGCTCGCGTCGTGGTGTGCCGGCGCGACGCGGGCGCTCGACGTCGCGACCGGCGCCGGCCACACTGCGGGGGCGCTCGCCGATGCGGACGTCCCGACGGTCGTGGCGGCCGACGCCTCGCCGGCGATGGTCGCGACCTGCGTCGGCTCGTTTCCCGGCGTCCGTGGGGTCGTCGCGGACGCCGAGCGGCTCCCCTTCGCGGCCGACGCCTTCGACGCCGTGACCTGCCGCATCGCGGCCCACCACTTTCCCGACCCCGAGGCGTTCCTCGCGGAGGCCGCCCGCGTGCTCCGGCCCGGCGGCACCCTCGCCCTGGAGGACAACGTCGCCCCCGACGACGCGTCGCTGGCGGCCTTCCTCAACTGCCTCGAACGAATGCGCGACCCGACCCACGTGGAGTCGTACACGACGGCCACGTGGCGGCGGTGGCTGGCCGACGCCGGGTTCGTGGTCGCGGAGACGGACCGCTTCGTGAAGACGCTCCGGGTCGACCCGTGGATCGACCGGATGGACCTCGACGCCGACGGGGCGACGGCGGTTCGCCGGTTCCTGCGGGAGGCGCCCCCGGAGGCGCGGGACTTCCTCGACGTCGCGTACGAGGACGGGGAGGTGCGCTCGTTCGGGAACCCGAAGGCGCTGTTCCGCGCCGAGCGAGTCGGGTGAGCGTCGAGCCGGACCCCGGACGACGACCGCCCGGCGGTCGGGGGGCGCTCAGTCGGCGCCGACGCCGAACTTGGCGGCGTCCTCGGTCGGCGCGGCCGCGGTGACGGTCGAGACGCCGACGGTCAGGGCGAGCGAGAGGAGCATACACCACAGCGCGAAGTCCCAGGTGAGGTAGGCGTCGCCGAGCAGGGTCACCCCGCCGACGGTCACCTTCGGGACGAACACGTGGAGCAGGTATGCCGCCTGGCCCCCGCCGACCCCGGCGAACATCCCCCACCGGGTCGTCCCTCGCCAGTACAGCGCCGCGATGACGGGCAACGCGAGCTGTGCGTATCCCCCGAAGGCGGTGTCGCCGAGGGTGACGAGGAAGTCGAGACCGCCGCCTCCGCCGGCGACGAGCGACGCGGCGAGCGACGCGAGCGCGAAGGCGGCGACGCCGAGGCGGGCGACCCACCCCTCGCGCTCGTCGGAGGCGTCGGGGGCGACCAGCGGCCGGTAGAGGTCGCGGGTCAGGTACGACGAGCCCGACAGCAGCATGGAGTCCGACGAGGACATCATCGCAGCCATGGCGCCCGCGATCACCAGCGCGGCGAACCAGGCCGGCGTGTACTCGTTCAGGAGCGCCGGGACGACGTTCCCGCCCTGCTGGACCTCGACCCCGAGCCCGGCCGCCCAGGACCCGAGCATGAACGCCGGAACGAACAGGAGGACGACCAGGATCGGCCAGAGCGCGAACGACCGCTTGAGGACGCGCGCGCTGCCGGCGACGAAGAACCGCTGGTTGATCTGTGGGAACATCGTCACGCCGAACGCGATGGTCAGCGCCGTGCCGATCACGAACTGCGGCGAGTAGAGGCCGCCGCCGAGCGCCAGGAACTCGGGTTTGGCCGACGCGAGCCTCGCCGTCGCCGCGCCGGGCCCGCCGACCACGAGCAGGACCCATCCGACCGCCACCCAGGTCACCGTCAGCATGAACAGTCCCTGGATGGTGTCAGTCCAGGCGACCCCGCGGAGGCCGGCGACGACGACGTACGCGATCATGAACAGCGTGATCAGCGTCGCGCCGCCCCAGTAGGGCACCGTCCCGTTCGTCAGGCCGACGAGGGCCCGCCCGGCGCCGACCTGCTGGAGCATCACGTACGGGAACAGCCAGACGATGCTGACGCCGGCGACCAGGGCGCGCAGGGCGGTCGAGCCGAACCGGTCGCCCAGCATCTCGCCGAGCGTGACGTAGCCGTGTTCGCGCCCGACGAGCCACTGCTTGTACCCGATGACGTACCAGAGGATCGCGAAGACGATGCCGTCCATGACCCCCATCACGAGGATCCATTCCGGCCCGGCGCCGTACGCGAGATTGGGGCCGCCGAAGAAGGTGAACGCCGACAGGAGGGTGGCGAAGGTGGTGAAGAGCAGCACCACCGTCCCGACCGACCGGCTCGCGAGGTAGTAGTCCTCGGCCGAGCGGTCGGTGACGCGGTAGGCCACCAGCCCGACGGCCATCGCCACGACGAGGTAGGCGCCGACGATGCCGAGCTGTAGCGCCGTGTCAGCCATGGCTCACCCCCATCCCGCGCTCCCACGCGTCGCGGGTGAACGCGTAGAACGACGCTGAGGCGAGGACCATCCAGCCGACGTGCCACCAGAGCCACACCGGCAGCCCGGCGACCGTCGTCGCGTTCCCCCACAGGAACCACGGTACTGCGAGCGCGACCAGCGCCGCGAGGACGGGTATCCAGAGATAATCTCTCTGTTTCCGGCTCATCACGCGACGGTATTGATTCACCGAACCTAAATGTTTCTAAACGAGTCTCAAATCGACGTATCGAAGAATATTGTTCTTCAAACTCGTCCGATGTGGGGTATCCGGGCAACGGACGCGCGGGCCACGGGGCCGGGAGGCGGCGCGCGACAGGTATATCCGACGCGACCACCGACTTGTCCGAAGACACGAACATCCCCCATCTCCACGCCCATGGACGATACATCCAAATACCTCATTCACGCGGCGGTGACGGCCGACGGCGTCGTGGAGCGGAGCGACGTCGTGGGCGCCATCTTCGGCCAGACCGAGGGTCTGCTGGGCGAGGAGCTGGATCTCCGGGACCTCCAGCAGTCCTCGAAGGTCGGGCGCATCGACGTCGAGATATCGAGCGAGCGCGGCCAGTCGTTCGGCGAGGTGACCATCGCCTCCAGCCTCGACCGGGTCCAGACCGCCATCCTCGCCGCGTCGCTGGAGACCATCACGCGGGTCGGTCCCTGCCGGGCCCGCGTCGAGGTGACGGACATCGAGGACGTGCGCGAGGCCAAGCGTCGCGAGGTGGTCGAGCGGGCGAAGGAGCTCCTGGCGGAGTCGTTCGACGACGGCGTGATGACCAGCGGCGACATCCTGGAGGAGGTTCGGGAGTCGGTCCGCGTCGAGGAGATCACGGAGTACGAGGGGCTCCCAGCGGGCCCGCGCGTCCCGGACTCGGACGCCCTCATCGTGGTCGAGGGGCGGGCCGACGTGCTCACACTCCTGGGCTGTGGCATCAAGCACGCCGTCGCCGTCGAGGGAACCGACGTCCCCGACGCCGTCGCGGACCTGACCGCGGAGCGGACGGTCACGGCCTTCCTGGACGGCGACCGCGGCGGCGAACTCGTCCTGCGCGAACTCGCCCAGGTCGGCGACGTCGACCACGTCGCCTTCGCGCCGGAGGGCCGGTCGGTCGAGGACCTCGACCGGAGCGAGGTGATGACGGCGCTCCGGGAGAAGGTCGCCTACGACAGCCTGCCCGCCGACGGCGATCTCAGGGCCGCGGCGGCGGCCGCGACCGCGGGCCGGACGGACGGGGAGGGCGATGTCGCTCCCCCTCAAACGGGGCCGCCGGGGACTGACGCCCCGGCGGCCGACGGCGCGGAGGGCGCCGGAGGCGCGACGGTCGTGAGCGACGGCGAGGGCGGCACGTCGGTCGCGGACGCGGCCGGGGACGCCGCGGCGAGTCCCCCCGGCACGGAACCCGAGGACGACGCGGAGGACCTCGACGGGCATCCCGACGACCGGGACCGGGACCCGGTGGGGGGGACCAACGGGAACGCCGGCGCGACCGGCGGGGACGGCGAATCCCAGGGGGCGGACCGCGACGACGGGACCGGGGACGCCGACCCCGGCGGCGCCGACGACCGGCCGCCGTCGCTCCGCGAACACGTCCGCGAGGTCGTCCACGGCGGGACGGGGCTGGTTCGACTGCTCGACGACGACCTCTCGACGCTCGCCGAGGGCGACGCGTCGGCGGCGTTCGACCTGATCGAGGCGGCCGAGCGGGCCCCTCGCGCCGTCGTGCTCGACGGGGAACTCTCACAGCGGACGCTGGACGTCCTGGCCCAGCGCGGCGTGGATCACGCCGTCGCCCGCTCGACCGGCGAGTTCGTGAAGCGGCCGGTCGAGGTCCGGGTCCGCACCGCCGACCAGGTCACCGTCTGACCAGCCACAGCGCCGGCCCCGACGCGAAGTACCCCTCCCGGCGCTCGACCGCCTCGAACCCCCTGGTGCGGTACAGCGCCCGCGCCGCCCTGTTCCCGGGCGCGACCGCGACCGTGACCGGCCCGTCGGCCGCCGCGAGCAACCGGTCGAGCAGCGCCGACGCGCGCCCCTCGCGGCGGCGGGCGGGCGCGACGACGAGCTCCGCCAGGTGTGCGCCGTCGGACCCCGGGGACCGTCCTGTGGCCGTCGCACGGCCGTCTGACGCTTCGGATGGAACGTCCGTTTCGGGTGGACGACGCCGGCCCCCCGCTTCGGGTGGACGCGCCTCCGGCCCGAACGCGACGCCGACCGCGAGCAGGTATCCCGCGGGGCGCCCATCGGCGACGGAGACGAGGACGCCGCCGGTCCGGAGCCCGTGGTCGAGCAGCGCGGGCGCCGGTTCCGGGAGGCGCGCCTGGAGGCGGCGGAGCGCGGGACGGTCCGACGGGCGGCCGGGGCGGACGGGGGCCATCAGAGCGCGACGGTCGCGAGCACGACGCAGACGCCCGCGCCGGAGAGCGTCGCGAGGAAGTTGACCGCCTGGTTGCCGATCCGCTCGCCCTCGACGGTGGCCCCGAGGAGGCTGTCGACGAACATCCCCGCGACGCCGGCCACGACCACGACGCCGGCAGCGACGAGGCCGGGGCCGGGCGGGAGCAGGAGCGTCGCGACGGCGGCGACGAGGCCCGCGCCGGCCAGCCCTGCGAGCGTACCCTGCCAGGTTACCCCGCCGTCGGTGCCCGGGTCGACGCGTTCGAGGGTGGTGACGAGCCGCGGCCGGTCGAAGAGGCCGCCGATCTCGCTGGAGAGGGTGTCGCTCATCGCGGCGGCGACGGACCCGGCGAACGCGAAGCGGAAGAGCGTGGCGTCGACCGGCAGCGCGGGGACGGCAGCGAAGCCGATGACGGCCCCGAGGGCGACGGCGGCGTTGCCGAGGACGTTCCCGGTGCCCCGCGCGCCCTCGTTGCCCTCCGCGACGCCGCGGGAGCGCTTCTCCTCGTAACGGTACTTGGCGGAGAGGCCGCCGACGGCGAAGAAGGCGATGAGGACGGCGAACCAGCCCAGCCCGCCGAGCACCACCGTGAGGAGGCCAAGCAGAACGCCGGTAAGCATCCCCGGCACCGAGGCGGTGCCGAGGCCGTACGAGACGTAGCCGAGCGCGACGGTCACGCCCAGCGCGACGGCCACCTCGACCGGCGTCACGGCGCCGGCGATGGCCTCGAACAGCCAGAGCAGGAACCCGACCGAGAGCATCACGAGCGGGTCGTCACGGACGTAGAGCAGGACGTGGAGGAGCGCGGCGACCAGGGCGGCGGCGGCCGAGAGGAAGGCGAACCGGGGGAGCGCGCCCACCGCCCCGGCGACCGTCCCGGTCGAGGCGGCGACGGCGACCTGCCCGCCGGTCGCCGCGAGGAACGCCCCCGCGGCGTAGCCGGCGACGGAGTGGAACGGGTCGTCGGTCGTCTCCTCGACCAGCCGCGCGCCGAGGTTGCCGTAGGCGACGGTCAGGACGGCGGCCACGAACACCGTGGCCGGCATCGTCGCGGCCGGCCGGGAGAGGGAGGCGAGGAGGGCGAGTCCCGCGGCGGCGAGGGCAAAGCCCGCGAGGCCGCCGAGCCGGCCCTCGCGCCGGTCCCGCGGGCGGGCGAAGAGCTCGAACAGCGGTCCCTCGTCGACGACGAAGGCCGCGAGGAGCGCGACGGCGACGAAGGGGAAGGCGGCGGCCCGTCCCAGCGCGGGCGCAGCGAGGCACAGCGAGCCGACGACCGCGAACCCGCCGGCGCGCCGGAGCGGGGTCGTCACGGCGCGTCGCTACCCCCGACACGCACTTAACCCTCCCGACAGCGCCGCGACCGGGAGCACAAGGCTCAGCACCCGCGGCCGAGAACGGCCGGCCGTGGGCCTCTACGACCGCTATCTCGCGCTCCGCTACCGGTTCCGCCTGCGCCGCGGCGCCGACCCGCCCGAGCGGGTTGCGGTGGTCATCACCGAGCGGGACCTGCTGGAGTCGGGGGCGTACGACACCCTGGAGCGGTTCCTCGGGTGGGCGTTCGAGTACGGCGCCGAGCGCGTCGCGGTGTCCGTGAGCGTCCTCGACGAGGCCGTCGTCCCGACGCTCGCGCGCGAACTGGAGCGGATCGACGCCCCCCGTCCCGTGGCGGTTCGGGGGCCGAACGACACGGAGCGGGCGGCGGCGCCGGTCCAGGTGAGCATCGGCCTCGGGGGCAAGCGGGAGTTCGCGGAGGCGGTCCGATCGCTCGCCGAGGAGGTCGAGGCCGGCCGAATGGACCCCGAGGACGTCGACGCCGGGGCCGTCGAGGACCGCCTGGTCTTCCCCGACGCCCCCGACCTGCTCATCAAGACCGGCGCCGAGCGGCTCTCCGACTTCCTCATCTGGCAGTCGGTCTACTCGGAGCTGTACTTCACCGACGTCAACTGGCGCGACTTCCGGCGGCGGGACTACCTCCGGGCGCTGCTCGACTACCAGAGCCGCCAGCGGCGATTCGGCCGGTAGCCCGGCGGCCGGCAGGCGAGCGTCGCGTCCGCCGGCCGCTCGGGCGGCGAGCGGCGCGCCGCCCGACCCGGGACGGGCGGGGCTCCGTGGTTCGGCCGGCGGGCCGACGTGCCGGGAGGGCCTGCCGTGGCTGGCCGTCGTCCGTCAGTCGGCGTCGACGGCGGCGTCGAGTTCCTCGGCCTTCCGGTCGACGGCCGCGGCGCCCCGCGGGGGGAGCCGCTCGCGCAGTCGAGCGGCGACGGCCCTGGCCTCCCCGGCGGAGGTTTCGGCGACGGCGCCGACGAGCGCGGCGGCCCGCTCGGCGCGCGTCCGGCGCCAGGAGTCCTCGCGGGACTCGTAGGTGCGGATGCCACGCAGGAAATCGAGCTTCGAGAACTCGGGCCAGTAGGGGGCACAGAAGTAGACGGCGGCCTCGTTGCCGTTGGCCTGCCAGGGCAGGAAGTTCGACGTGCGCGCGGCTCCGCCCGTGCGGACGATGAGGTCGACGTCCTGTGCGGGGCCGGGGGAGAGCCGCGACTCGACCTCGTCGACGTCGACGTCCCCGGGGGCGAGGGCCCCGTCCCGCACGTCCTCGGCGACGGTCCGCGCGGCGTCCAGAAGCTCCGTGCGGCCGCCGTACGCCAGCGCGACGTTCAGCCGGAAGGCCCCGTTGTCGGCGGTGCGGCGCTCGGCGTAGCGGGCCGCGTCCCGGACCCGTTCCGGGAGGCGGTCGAGGTCGCCGATGGCCCGGACCCGGACGCCCCGTTCGTGGACCCGGTCGGCGTCGGCGAACTCGCGTAGCTTGGCCTCGATGAGGTCGAAGAGCGGGTCGAGCTGGTCGTCCGGACGGTCGAAGTTCTCCACGGAGAAGGTGTAGAGGGTGAGCTCCTCGACCCCCAGCTCCTCGCACCAGTCGAGGACCCGCTCGGTCGTCTCGGCGCCAGCGCGGTGGCCGTCGGCCGGGTCGTCGCCCCGCTCGCGGGCGTAGCGACGGTTGCCGTCCTGGATGACGGCGACGTGGGCCGGCGTGGTCCCGATCTCGCGGCGAAGCAGCCGCTCGTAGACCGACGCGAGCCGCCGGCGCGCCCACGCGTGCATATCCGCCGGCTGGCACGGCCACCGTATGTGTCTTGTGACACGGGGCGCGTGCCGGCCATCCCCGTTCTGCCGTCGGCACGTCCGCGGTCCCCGCCGCTGCCGGGAGCGAACCGCCATCGGTAAGCCCGCGGGACGCCGAGCGCCCGGCATGAACCCTGTCGACGCCGACCTCTACCGTCGGCTGGAGGCGTTCCTCGAGCCGGGCGATGTCGAGCTCAACGGCGTCATCGTCCACACCGATCTCGGGAGCGACGAGGACCTGGAGATGCACGAGCTGACCGTCGAGCTGAACGAGGTCATCGCCGAGCACGCCGGCGTCGGCGAGAGCTACATCTACGCCGGCAACGACGACGAGGAGTTCGCCTCCAACCAGTTCCAGGGCCGGACCCTCGACGACGACGCGTTCGTCTGGGAGTGCCAGCAGCTCCTCCGGGACGGGACCTTCGACCTCGTGTTCTACTACGAGTCGAGCGCCGACCACGTCGGCATCGTCGAGGCCGTCGAGGAGCGCGGGTTCCGCGCGACCGGCGTGCGCACCGACGGCGGGGACGAGCGCGACGACGCCCCGGAGGCGTGACCGGGTCGCCGACGCCGGGCGGGACGTGAGCGGGACGCTTATCTTCGTCCCGTTCGGACGGGGGGGTATGAACGAGGCCGACGCGACCGCCGGCGCCGACCTCTCCCGCCTCGACCGGGCGGTCGTCAACGCCTTCCAGGGCGGGTTCCCGGTCGTCGAGCGGCCCTTCGACCCGGCCGCCGCGGCGCTCCGCGACCGGGGCGTCGAGGTCACGGCGGCGGAACTCGCCGAGCGGGTCCGGACGCTCGTCGAGGACGGCACCCTGAGTCGGTTCGGGGCGCTCGTCGACGCCGAGGCCATCGGCGGAACCGCGACGCTGGTCGCGACACACGCCCCCGAGGACCGGTTCGAGGAGGTCGTCGAGGCGATCAACGACCGGCGCGAGGTGGCCCACAACTACGAGCGCGAGCACCCCCACCTCAACGTCTGGTTCGTCGTGAGCGTGGCCGACGCCGACCGGGTGGAGGAGGTGCTGGCCGGGATCGAGGCCGAGACGGGCCAGCCGACGTACAACCTGCCAAAGCAGCGGGAGTACCACGTCGGGGCGACGTTCCCCGTCGACGGGCCCGTTCCGGAGGGCGACGTGGACCTGTCGGGCCTCGGCCCCGAGGTCGAGCCGACCGACCGGACGACGCTCTCGCCGACCGAGCGCGACCTAGTGGTCGAGATCCAGGGCGGCCTGCCGACGACCGAGACGCCGTACGCCGATGTCGCGGCGGCCCTCGGGACCGACGCGGCGTGGGTCCGCCGGACGATAAAGCGGTTCGAGCGCGAGGGCAAGATCCGTCGCGTCGGGATCGTCCCAAACCATTATGCCCTGGGATATTCCGAGAACGGGATGACCGTGTGGGACGTGCCCGACGACGTCGTTGACGAGGTCGGACGGGCGGTGGCGAGTCTCGACTTCGTCACCCACTGCTACCGCCGTCCTCGCCACGACGGCGTGTGGCCGTACAACTTCTTCGCGATGACACACGGCCGCACGGAGGCGGAGAGCGACCGCCGCGTCGAGCGTGTGCGGGCGGTGATGGCCGACCACTGGGACGTCGGCCCGGACGACTGGGACACGCTGTTCTCGACGCGCGTGCTGAAGAAGACGGGCATCCGTCTGGCGGAGCGCGCGGCGGCCAACACCGACGACGGAACGCCGGCTGACGGGGTGGTCGAGGAGTGACGCTGCTCGCACACGACCTCTCCGGCGAGACGGTGCTCGTCTTCGGCGGCGGCCCGGTCGGCGCCCGGAAGGCCCGTCGGTTCGCGACCGAGGCGTCGGTCGTCGTCGTCTCGCCCGCCTTCGCCGACGCGGACTTCGGCGGGGCGACGCGGGTGGAGGCCGCCCCGGCCCCCGACGAGGTGGCGTCGTACCTCAACGAGCACGACCCGGCGCTGGCCGTCGCCGCGACGGACGACGACGCGGTGAACGCCGCGGTCGTCGACGCGGCCCGAGAGCGCGGCGCGCTGGTCAACCGGGCCGACCGCGCCGGCGACCGCGACCCGGGGAGCGTGACCGTCCCGGCGACGGTGACCGACGGCGACGTGACCGTCGCGGTGTCGACCGGGGGCGCCAGCCCGGCGCTATCGCGGCACCTCCGCGAACGGGTCGAGGACGAGGTCGCGGGCGCGGGCGCCGTCGCCGCGGCCTCCGGCGACCTCCGCGAGCGGTTCAAGCGGGCCGGCGTCCCGCCGGAACGGCGACGCGACGCGGTCCGGACGGTCGTCCGCTCCGGGGCGGTGTGGCGCGCGGCCCGCGAGGGCGGTGCGGACGCGGCGCTGACGGCGGCCGAGAACGTCGCCGCGGAGGTGCTCGACGGCGCCGTCGCGCCGGAACCGCCGGAGTCGCCGTCCGGCGGGGGGACCGACCCCCGCGCCGACGGCGGGAGGTGGTCTGCGTGACGCGCGAGGGCATCCTGACGGGCGTCGTCGTCGCCCACGACCGGGCGACGGTCGACGAGATCGCGGCCGCCGGCGCGCCCGACGACGCCACCCGGGTCGAGAGCCTGCTGGCCCGGGAAGGGGTGTCTGAGGCGCTCTCGCTCCGGACCTGTAACCGGGCCGAGGCGTACGTGGTGGCCGACTCGCCGGACGCCGGGCGGGCGGCGCTGTCGGACTTCGCCCCCGAGGTCCGTGACGGCGCGGTCCGGACCCTGCGCCACGAGGAGTGCCTGCGTCACCTCATGCGCGTCGCCGCCGGCCTCGAGTCGCAGGTGCTCGGCGAGGACGAGATCATCGGTCAGGTGCGCGACGCGGTCGAGACGGCCCGCGCCGTCGGCGGCGTGGGGCCGGTCCTCGACCGCGCGACGACCAAGGCGCTCCACGTCGGGGAGCGCGCCCGGTCCGAGACCGCGATCAACGAGGGGACGACCTCGCTCGCCCGCGCGGGCGTCGACCTAGCGGCCGAGTCGACCCCGCTCGACGGGGCCGACGCCCTGGTCGTCGGCGCGGGCGAGATGGCCGCGGCGGCCGCCGACGCGCTCGCCGACGCCGGGGTCGCTCACCTGACCGTCGCCAACCGGACGGTCGCGAACGCCGAGCGCGTGGCCGCGCGGGTCGACGTCCCGGCCGTGGCGGCGGGGCTCGACGTCCTCGCCGAGCGGGCGGCCGAGGCGGACGTGATCGCGACCGCGACCGCCAGCCCGGACCCGCTGCTCGGCCCGCAGGCCTTCGCCGACGCGGAGGAGACGACGGTCGTCGACCTCGCGCTCCCCCGGGATGTGGCGCCGTCCGTCGACGACGTCGACGGCGTCGAGGTGCGGGACATCGACGCGCTGGAGACGGTGACCGAGCGGACCCACGAGCGCCGCCGCGCCGCCGCCGACCGCGTCGAGGAGATCGTCGAGGAGGAGCTCGACCGCCTGCTGTCGTCGTTCAAGCGCGAGCGGGCCGACGAGGCCATCGCGGGGATGTACGAGGGCGCCGAGCGGGTCAAGGCCCGACAGCTCGCCGCCGCCCGCGACCGGATGGAGGCGAACGGCGGGCTGACGCCCGAACAGGAGGAGGCGCTGGAGGACTTCGCGGACGCCCTGGTCGGACAGCTGCTCGCCGCCCCGACCCGGAGCCTGCGGGCGGCCGCGGAGGAGGACGACTGGACCACCATCCGGACGGCCATGGAGCTGTTCGACCCCTCCTTCGACGGCGCCCCCGACCCCGCGACCCCCGACGGCCCCCGCGAGGGGCGGCCGGACGGCCGGCCGGATCCGACGGGGGCGACGGCCGACGAGCGCCCCGACAGCGACGACTGACGGCCGAAACGTTTTGCCCGCCGCCGACCCTCGGCCCCGTATGGCCCGACTGCTCGACGACGACGAGATCGCCGAGGAGCTCCCCGACGGGTGGGAGCGCGACGGCGACGAGATCGCCCGAACCTACGGGTTCGACGACTACCTCGACGGCGTCGCCTTCGCGACGCAGGTCGGGGAGGTGGCTGAGGAGGAGTGGCACCACCCGACCGTCGTCATCCGCTACGCCGAGGTGGAGGTGCGCCTGACGAGCCACGAGGAGGGGGGGATCACCGACAAGGACCTCCGGATGGCGCGGCTGTTCGACGACGAGTACGGGCAGTAGGCCGGTGACGTCCGCCGCCGCCGACCGCGACGGGCCCGACGCCGCCTACGTCTTCCGCGTTCGGTTCCGCCCCGACCCCGACGGCGTCCGCGTCGACCCCGCGACCTTCGAGGCGACGGTCGAGCGCCCGGCCGACCCGCCGGGGACCGAGGGCTGGCTGTTCTTCCGCGACCACCTCTGGCGGGGCGAGGTCGCCGACGGACGGGCGATGCGGGCGTGGGCGACCGACCGCCTCCGCGTCCCCGTCGAGTCGGTCGCGTTCGCGGAACTCCGGACCGACGAGGTCCATCTCGACGCGCTCCGGGCGGCGATCGCCGACGACCTGCGCCGCTTCAACGCCGAGGACGTCGACGGGGCGCTCACCAAGTACCTCGGGAGCTCCATCCACGTCCGGTCCGGCGGGACGTGACGGCGGTCGGCGGCGCCCACGGGGGGCCGTCGGCGACGGGACGGCAGCCGGCGGCGCTCGTGGGGGCGACGGGGCGCGCCGACCGCAGGACGGCACACGACGCCCGCCGTCCGGACGGCGCGGACGGAAAGCACTTGACGCCGACCGGCGTACCGACGACCGATGAGCACGGCCCCGGACGTCGACGCCCTGCCGGACTACGACTTCTGGCTGTTCGACCTCGACGGGACGCTGGTCGACGCGG